>JBCCBI010000558.1:0-3058 GCA_039034155.1 Deinococcota bacterium
ATTATGAAGGTATTCAAACAATCATTTTGAGGTTAGATGAGGGTGCTACCCGGACCACTAACCACGTTATGAATCATCACTGAACACATCATCACGACCTAAATCGCAATCCCAAGCTCTCGTGATGAACTACTCGAGGAGACAATCATGACCAACCCCAGCATGGGCTTAGAGAAGCTAACCACACAGTTTCCAGATGCGTACAGTGCCTCATTGATGCACGAAGGGGAGGTATCGCTGTGGCTTGGACGAGATAGCGGTCAAAAATATCTGTATGTTCTTGCCCCTAAACAGCACGCCAGCCTTAATGATTTTGTAGGTCACAGTGAGGCATTTGATGATGATCACGTGTTGAAACGCTGCCCCCTACAATTTGAAAACGCCACCAGCCTCATGGCGTTGTTTCCAGAATTTAAGCCCGTGCCATTGGGTTTGCAAACCTCTGCTGGGTTTGGCGACCGCTTGGGCATTGCTACCCCGGGACACGTGCGGGCCTTGCAAGCCACGTTGGAGACAGGCAATAGTATTAGCCCAATTTTTGCCCAGCAGTCTATTCGCGAGATGACCCGCACCAAGCGCACCCCCAGAGACGTCATGAACGACGCCACCTGGGGCACGCTCGAGACGGGTTGGCGCGGTGGTGTAGGTGCAGACGCTGATCACCTCAAAACACCTGAAGATATTGATAGTTGTGTGCGCGCTGGGTTTAGTTTTTTCACTATTGACCCGGGCGAGCACGTGGATAACAGCGCGCCCGACCTTGGTGAAACTGAATTAGCTGAAGCCTTTATGAAACTACCTTGGGACGTGCTAGAAACGCGCCCCAATGAGCTCGAGCGTCACTACCTCACTTACAGTCAAGACGTTAATATGCAAGGGCAAGGGGACATGCAAGGTGAGATGTACCGCTTTACCTTTGACAAAGGCACTTTGCAGCAAGCTGCCGTTAAATACGGGCGGGCTATTGCCCATGTGGTGACGATGTACCATCACCTCGAGAGTCACAATATTCCATTTGAACTTGAAGTCTCGGTGGATGAAACTGACCTGCCAACCTCGCACCATGAGCACGTGTATTTTGCCAGTGAACTTAAACGTTTGGGTGTGCGCTGGGTGAGTTTGGCCCCGCGTTTTGTGGGGCAATTTGAAAAGGGCATTGATTACATAGGGGAGCTGGCAAAGCTCGAGGCTGACCTTGCTGGCCACGCTGCCATTGCCAAAGCTCTTGGACCCTACAAATTGTCGCTTCACTCGGGGTCAGATAAGTTCAGTGTCTATCCGCGTATTGTAGCCGTCACCCAAGGTCTGGTCCACCTCAAAACTGCTGGTACAAGTTATCTCGAGGCACTGCGCGTTATTTCCAATCACGACACAGCCTTGTTTAAAGAGATTCTCGACCTAGCCCGTGACCGTTTTGAGGCAGACAAAAAGAGCTATCATATTTCTGCCGTCCTCGCCAACGTACCTGCTAGCAGCACCATAAGTGATGATTCTCTACCTTCACTTTTAGATGATAACGACGCCCGCCAAGTTTTACACGTCACCTTTGGGTCGGCGCTAGATGCCTTTAAATTGCGCATTATGGATGTTTTAGACAACCACGAAGAAGCTCATTATGCGACCTTGCAAGCGCATTTTGAGAAGCATCTCGAGCCGTTTGGGCAATCTACTTCCTGAGTTACATCAGCAAATATTAGATGGTCGAACACTACCTCTAGCGCGATAATGACACCTCAAGTTGATGCTCGCGTTGCCTCTAGTGAGCTTACATCGTCGTTTACTGTATCTGAAACACTGTCTCAGACGACGTTCTTCATTAACAGCGTGATGCTTCAAAGACATCAACCTCATGGTAAAACGGAGTATGAAAGTTTTACTCCCGACTACCGTTGAACTCAATCCTGCTGCCGTAGACGGCGTCACTTACGTTCACTACGACGTTCAGCAGCCTATCCCAGAAGACCACCGTGATGCTGAGACAGTTGTCGTGTGGGGCAATCCGCGCGCACGTCTTCAAGAGATGGTCACGAATTTACCAAAGTTACGCTGGGTGCAAGGACTGGCGGCAGGTCCCAACAGCATCATCTCAGCAGGTTTTACTGAGGATGTCATCATTACCTCAGGGCGGGGCTTGCATGACACAACCGTAGCTGAACATGCCCTTGCGTTGATGCTGTCTGCTGTGCGCAAGTTGTACTTGATGCGAGATGCGCAGCTTGAAGGACGCTACCCTAAAGAACTCGGCGGCCTCCAACCTGTTGATCCAAAAGACAACTTGACAAGCTTACGAGGCGCACGTGTATTAATTTGGGGCTTTGGCAGCATTGCCAAAGCGCTTGCACCACTTTTAGTTGCGCTGGGTGCCAAGGTTGAAGGTGTTGCTAGAAGTAGCGGCGCGCGGGATGGGTTTACGGTTCATGCTGAGGCTGACTTGGAAAGCCACTTACCTCATACAGACATTCTTGTGATGATCTTGCCGTCAACCCCTGCGAATCATCACGCGTTAGCGGCTGACCGTTTAGCTAAGTTACCCGCTCACGCGTGGGTAGTTAACGTGGGCCGTGGCGATACCATTAACGAAACTGATTTAGCGCAAGCCTTACATCAAGGTCAGTTGGCAGGTGTTGCGCTAGATGTCTTTGAAACTGAGCCACTCCCAGCAGACTCAGTTCTTTGGGGTGCACCCAACCTCATCATGTCACCCCACGCTGCTGGCGGGCGTCCGCGCGGGGCAGATGAGCTAATTGTGCGTAATGTAAACGCTTTTCTAGCGGGTGAGATGCTCGAGAACACCATCGACCGCGAGAAAGGGTACTAACCTCGCAGCATCTCTAATGACATCCTCACAACCTCAGCATGAACTAACTCAGCTAAACTAACGGGGTGAATGTCTGCGTTTTAACTGTCATCTTGCTTAACTCAATAGAGATACTTTGATGAGCTACGTTATTGGCGATATTCATGGCTCAGACGCGTTATTAGAACGGCTGCTAGATAAGCTTTTGCCTACCTCTGAAAAACTTATCTTTTTGGGTGACTACGTGAACAAAGGCCCTAA
>JBCCBI010000559.1:0-3056 GCA_039034155.1 Deinococcota bacterium
ATGAACGAGTAACCTGTTTTGTTGAATCATGTTGATAAGCCAGCCAGAAGTTAGTTTGGCAAGGAGGGTTGCAAGCGACTGTGCGTTGATAATTTTGCTGGTACTTAAGGCATCACCTTCGGGCACAAATAGCGTGCGTGTGTTGTCTAGCTCAGCGTGACTTAAGTACTTAGTGAGGATATCTGTCAACGTAGGTAATTGCTTGTCAATTTGAACAGCCAAGAGGCTACCATCTCGAGCATAGGCCGTGTTGTGGCTCGTGAGAATGCGCTCGAGCTTGTTAACAGTATGTTCAATAGGCGCTAGAAGGTACAAAATACCTTTGTCAAATGTTTCAGGCGTACGTGCCTGACACCGCTTACAGGTCATAGCAGGTCCTCTCATGCAATGGTTGATCAAACATTCATACAGGGATTGTGTTAGCAGAGGTCATATCCAACCATTGTGATTATCAACAGAAGCATTAAATCACAAAAAATGGCAACACGCCTATTAAACAAAATGCATATTATTGCAACAAGATTAAGTTACGGTTGAGATTTTGTGTTCATCTCCTCGAGTTTGAAGTGTTTTGTTTACAAAGACACTAATCTTGTTCTCATTTTAACGAACGCACTCTTACAAAATTCTTACTCGAGGGGGTTTGACCTATCCTAGACATATTTTGGAGTTTAATCCCAGCTTAAATATTAAGCTTGCCTTAAGGCCCAAACGCCTGTGCTCAGGATGACAACGTCTGTGTTTGGGGTGATAGTGTCAAAGATTCATATTCGCATTAGGTGAGTGACGCATAGTGACCCTTAGTGTTACTATCAAAAATGTGTATTTTGTGCAAAATTGAGTGAGGTTGTGTGAAGAACTTTAAAGTAATATCAAGCAATATAATCATAGACACGTTTTGCGCGTTGTTCGTATAGTTTGTCAGGTGTTAGTTTTGTGGTCATATTGCGCAACCAGCCTAGAAAACCACTGGTAAGTCCCAAGCGCCCAATCCACAATGACTCTGTGGTGATGTCTGTGGTGCGCTTGTAGCGGGCGTCTTCATAGCGTTGAAAAGCTTCAGGGTATGGGTGGGCAGTCAAATAACGTGCCAATACAACAGCGTCCTCAATTGCCATACAGCCGCCTTGACCCAAGTTGGGTGTGGTTGCATGAATAGCATCGCCAAGCAGCACGACCCTCCCACGTGACCAACCTTGTTTAGGAAGTCGGTCGTAGGTATTGCTACGCACAAGAACTTTTGCTGGTGTGCTTGCAATGACCTCGGGAATAGGCACGTGCCAATGCGCAAACGCAGTTATTAGCTCGTGTTTGCGGTCTTCTGGCGTGTGCGCAGGCTCATCTTCAGGTCTGGGTGCAGTTGCATACCAATACGCACGCTCTTCCCCAACGTCTAATAGTCCGAATCGCTGATTACCTCCCCATGTTTCAGAGATTTCACCTGCTACAAACGACTTGGGGAGCGGTGCAATACCGCGCCAGATAGGATAGCCACGGTAAACAGGTGAATCATCGTTTGTAAAGAGAAAGTTACGCACCGTTGAGCGAATGCCGTCTGCGCCGATGACAATGTCTGCTGTGGCGGTTGTACCATTTTCAAACTCGAGCTGTACTGCCTCGCCATCATCATGTAACCCTTGTAAGGTATGCCCTGTGCAGCAGGTGTTAGGTGGTAAGGCAGCGCGCAAAGCCTCAATAAGATCAGGGCGGTAGGCGCACAGCGAGGGGACGTCTTGCTGACTGGCATCACTGCGCAGGAGTAAGTTGCCTTGTGCATCTTTAACATTAAGCGCACCAATACGACCTGCTTTGGGTAGTAATTCGCCCAATACACCCAGATCACGCAAAATACGCGTAGCGTTGGGCCATAAGCTGATGCCTGCGCCAACCGCACTAAACTTGTCGGTACGTTCGTACACGGTTGCTTCAATACCAACATTGTAAAGGGCGAGCGCGGTGGTTAAACCGCCAATACCACCACCAATAACTGCTGCTGTTGTTACGTCTGACACGGGCTATCTCCTAGATAAAAGTAAGTTGTAGAGATACCTGTAGACGAAGGTATCTAGGATTCAAGTATGAAATGAGCTGTTTGAGAACGCATTTATGTAAAGTCAAGATAACAAGGATAGTGTCAGTATAATTTGGACAAATGTCCTACCTAAAATCTCTCAAGTCTCGAGATTTGATTAGTGTACGGTGTCAGACAGATGTTTATTGGGGTTCAGCACCATTACTATCTTCGCCCCAACCCATGCAGCCACCTTCGCCACTTGGGCGTACCATTGGTTTGGCAATATCCTCGAGTGGCTTGTAACCATACGGGTCTTGTCCAGCAATCATGACAATGTCGCGGTAGTCGGCAATGGCCATGTACTCATTGTCTTTGGGAAGTTGCCACGGCAGTAATGACTGGGCGCTCATGTAATGGTTGACCAGCACGCGGCGGTAGCCTGCCTGCGCGCGGTTGGGAAACGAACGGTGCAGCAAATAGCCATTAAAAAAGACAATACTACCTGCTTTAACTTCCACCGGGATGGCATCAGCATCTGTGTAGGGAAAGCCTGCAGATTCTTTGGTGCAGTCGAAGCGGGCATCTTGTTGTTGCTCGAGCGGCCACAATACACCTGGTTTATGTGAGCCAGGAATGACCCACAAACAGCCGTTTTCAATGGTGGCGTCGTCCATGGCAATCCAGCCACCTACTAGTGAACGGTCGCGGGTAGGAATAAAATCTTCATCTTGGTGCCACGCTTGCCCAGGTTTACCGGTTGCTTTAATAAACAACATCGACTGCATACACTTAACATCTGGGCCGATGATCTCGGTTAAAATCTCCGTCATTTTAGGGGTGGAAAGATAGGTGCGCATCACCTCAGAGATTTTGTGCGGGAAGTGAATACACAAATATTCTCTCAGGACGTCTTCATCAGAAATATTGGCGGGTGCTGGGGTTACACCCTCAATATCACCACGTTCACCCCGGCAGATGTGAGTGGCTTCGCTGCGGAGTTGCTCGAGTTCAGCCTCACTTAGGACGTTGGGCACAACTAAAT
>JBCCBI010000560.1:0-3054 GCA_039034155.1 Deinococcota bacterium
AGAAATGTGCTCCTTATTTTGGGGGGCTTTTTTCTCGTTTTAAGTTTGCTAGATTATTATAATTCTGCATCGGTAAGTTGGAACCTTGTCCAACAAAGCTTCTCGCCGCTGCTTACGTCACTAAATGATGGCCTTATCTATCTTGCTCAAAACTTGTTAGCTGGTACAGTCTTTATTATTGGTTTTGTGGCTGCTATTCGTGATAGCTTCAAGCCGGGCGGCGGTAAGTAAAGCCTTAAATAAGATTTACAACGTATACAGTCAAAAAGATACCGACGCAGATGGCGGTGTCTTTTTGATGTTTGGAACATCATTGTGAAACTAGAACCTCGAGT
This sequence comes from Deinococcota bacterium, assembly GCA_039034155.1. Lineage (GTDB taxonomy): Bacteria > Deinococcota > Deinococci > Deinococcales > Trueperaceae > JBCCBI01. The sequence goes on from JBCCBI010000560.1 coordinate 336, forward strand.
AGCTTAGCTCGTTACAGACCTATAATCTCCTAAAACGATCTCAATAGAATCGCAATATCTGAGTCTAATGCACTCAAAGTGCTTGACAATTGCCTCTAGATATGGACATAATCTTTATCGGTTAGCACTCTAGGTACTCGAGTGCTAAAAACATGTAATCAGTTAACAATTTTATAGGAGGAAAGTTATGTCAACCGGTACTATGACATTGAAACCACTTGGTGACAAAGTGGTCGTTGAGGTTATTGACGAGCCTCAAACAACTGCCAGCGGTATTGTACTGCCTGACAGCGCAAAAGAAAAGAGCCAGCGTGGCAAAGTTGTGGCAGTAGGCAGCGGCAAGCTCCTCGACAACGGCCAGCGCGCTGCCCTCGAGATTAACGAAGGTGATACCGTTGTATTTGCAAAATACGGCGGAACTGAAATTAGCCTCGACGGTAAAGAACTCATGATTTTGAGCGAGCGTGACATTCACGCCGTTGTTGCATAAGGGAGATACAAACACATGGCAAAAGAACTCATTTTTCAAGAAGAAGCACGCCGTAGCCTCGAGCGCGGTGTGAATGCTGTAGCTAACGCAGTTAAAGTAACCCTCGGGCCAAAAGGCCGCAATGTGGTGCTCGAGAAAAAATTTGGTAGCCCCACCATCACCAAAGATGGTGTGACAGTTGCTAAAGACGTTGAGCTTGAAAACCACTTAGAGAACATTGGTGCTAAGCTGCTCATCGAAATTGCCAGCAAAACCAACGACATCACTGGTGATGGCACCACAACCGCTACTGTGCTCGGTCAAGCTATTGTTAAAGAAGGCCTTCGCAACGTAGCTGCTGGCGCAAACCCACTTGCTCTTAAACGCGGTATTGACAAAGGCGTTGAAGCTGCTGTGGCTGCTGTGCGTGACATGGCTAAGCCAATCGAAGACAGCCGTGCTGTTGCTGAGGTTGCCTCCATTAGTGCTAACGAAAAAGCTGTGGGTGAGCTCATTGCTGAGTCCATGGACAAAGTAGGCCGCGATGGTGTCATCACTGTTGAAGAGTCCCGCTCACTCGATACCGACCTTGATGTTGTAGAAGGTATGCAGTTCGATAAGGGTTACTTGAGCCCTTACTTTGTAACCGACAGCGACTCTATGGAAGCTGTGCTCGAGGATCCATACATCCTCATTCACGAGAAAAAAGTATCTGCGCTTAAAGACCTGCTTCCTGTCTTAGAGCAAGTTGCCCAAACTGGTAAGCCCCTAATGATCATCGCTGAAGATGTTGAAGGTGAAGCCCTTGCCACCTTGGTTGTTAACAAGCTCCGTGGCACCCTTAACATTTGCGCTGTCAAAGCACCTGGTTTTGGTGACCGCCGCAAAGAAATGCTCCGCGATATTGCTGCTGTAACCGGTGGCGAAATGATTAGCGAAGAGATGGGCCACAAGCTCGAGAACACCAACATCGCCCAACTTGGCCGCGCTGCTCGTGTTCGCGTGAGCAAAGATGAAACTACTGTTATTGAAGGTAAAGGCGAGCAAGAAACCATCGAAGCACGTGTTAAAGCCATCAAAGGTGAAATTGACAATACCGATAGCGACTACAGCCGCGAGAAGCTCCAAGAGCGTCTTGCTAAGCTTGCTGGTGGCGTTGCGGTAATTCGCGTGGGTGCTGCTACCGAAACTGAACTTAAAGAGAAAAAGCACCGCTTTGAAGATGCCCTCTCAACCGCCCGCAGTGCTGTTGAGGAAGGTATTGTTGCTGGCGGCGGTGTGACGCTTATTCACGCCGTTGAAGCCGTTAAAAAAGCTGCTGAAGAGCTTTCTGGTGATGAGCGCACGGGTGCCCAAATCCTCATGCGCGCGCTTGAAGAACCTGCTCGTCAGATTTCTTCAAACGCAGGTGCTGAAGGTAGCGTGATCGTTAACGCCATCAAACTCAAAGGCGACGGCCGCTATGGTTATGATGCTGCTAGTGACGTGTTTGTTGATGACATGATCTCTGCTGGTATTGTTGATCCAGCCAAAGTGACCCGTACTGCACTCCAAAATGCTGCTAGCATCGGTGCGTTACTGCTTACCACTGAAGCTGTCATTGCCGAAATTCCTGAAAAAGATCCACCTATGCCAATGGGCGGCGGCGACCCTGGCATGGGCATGATGTAAATTTGATTTAAGTTAATAAAAGGGCGGCGTTTGCCGTCCTTTTTTTATTGCCTCAACTAAAAACACGCTGTGCTAAACTCCTCTTATGAATCGTTTTGAACTGTTAGGGCGAATGATGGATTACTTGCAAGACTTAGACGACGCAAGTTTACGAAAGCTGGTTGAATCCCTACCGGAAGAGATAACCGATGAGACAATCAAAGTCATCACTTATGGAAATGATGATACTGAGCATATGGAACATAGCCCAGTTAATGCTGCGGATCTAATTAAAGCTATGGAAGAATTAAAAGACCTAGACTTTGTCATGCCTGAACATGTTTCTTAGGTTTTATGAACAAGCGTGGCAAGATTATTTGTATTGGTTTAAGACTGACCAAAAAACATGCAAACGCATCCACAAGCTCATTCGCGATACAAAACGTTCCCCCTTTGCAGGTCTGGGTAAACCAGAAGCACTCAAAAGAAATCATAAAGGGTTTTGGTCACGCCGTGTAGATGATGAACATCGCATGATTTATGGTGTGACAAAAAACGAGCTTGTCGTTGTCAAGTTAAGGTATCACTACTGATTTTACG
>JBCCBI010000561.1:0-3020 GCA_039034155.1 Deinococcota bacterium
CGTGCCTTTGCTGCAGGGCTGTTTCGAGGATGCAGTAAATACTGATGGCGCCGAGGGCAAAGGCAGCGATGGTTGCGTAATCAAAGGCATGTATAGAATGAAGGCATGTATTTGTCTCCTAAAAATGACCATCGGCATTGGGTTACATTGTGCGGCTTGTAATGGTGCGTGCTAAGCACAACAAGACCAAGCTGTTTCACGTGAAACAATCTAGCTAACGTGACGGCAGATGCGCGATCTTTCGATAACTATTTAGATAATGCTAAGCAGCTCGAGTTGCTTACACAGTACAGTGATTTAATTCGTATGTATCACCGTAGCCTTGACTTGATGTCTGACCGTGCGGTGGCAACCTTAGATGAAAAACTGCGTGAGGGATTGTGTTACGCCCAAATGTTAAGGCGCTATCCAGAACTACTACAAGTTGATGACACTTTGAATGACAACGCTTTAAATAAAGATAATACTCAACGTGTTGTACTTGATTTAGGATCAGGAGTAGGTTTGCCAGGGATTCCACTCGCAATTAGCTGCCCTGGGCTCGAGGTTATCTTGGTTGAGCGCAGGCGTAAACGAGCCACGTTTTTGCAGATTGTGTTGTCAAAATTGGGGCTCGAGAATGCTATGCTCGTCGCTGAAGACGTACGCAATTTTCAAGGTGAACAGGTTCACTGTGTAACTGCCCAAGCTGTTGGGCAGTTTTTAGATAGTTACCGACTCACGCAGCACTTACATGCTGAGCGTGTTTCCTTAATTTCTCGTAAAGGTAATAGCTATCAGGCAGAAGTTACTACGTTGCAAGAAACCCTAGGTATGGCAACGGGTATTATTGAACCGCCTGTAGTACGCGAACTCGCACTCAATGAACATGCAACCCTTGTGGCCTTAAACCTGACTGGAGGCATCCCATGCCCGTCATAGGGGTAATTAATCAAAAAGGCGGCGTGGGCAAAACGACAACAGCCATTAACGTCGCTGCGGCGCTAGCTGAAAAGCGCTACGTGCTGCTCATTGACCTTGATCCACAGGCTAACGCTAGTAGTGGCTTAAACATTCGCGGTCCAGACCTGCACATATATGACGTGCTTATGGGTGATGTTTCAGCAGCAGATGCAATTCAAGTAACAGATACAAACAACCTGCACATGATTCCAGCAGCGGCTGACCTCGCTGCAGCTGCCTTGGATTTAGATGCTAGTGAAGGTAATCTGGGGCTGCTTAAACGTGCCCTTAAAGATATAAGAGATGATTACGATCTCATTGTAATTGACGCACCACCATCATTAGGGTCGCTGACCTTAAATGCACTTGTTGCTGCTGACCAGTTGCTGGTACCCCTGCAAACAGAATATTATGCACTCGAGGGCATTGCGAGCATGATGGACACGGTGGAACGCATTCAAACTGGGTTAAACCCTGATTTAGCGCTATTAGGGATTGTCTTAACTATGTTTGATGGGCGCACAAAACTATCCCAAGAAGTTGAAGATAACGTGCGTGATCATTTTAAGTCGTTGGTATTTTGGTCGGTTATTCCTCGTAACATAGGCTTGCAGAAGCACCTTCTTATGGGCAACCTATTTTTGACTATGCAGCTACCTCGCAAGGTGCACTTGCCTACCGCCGTTTAGCTGAGGAGGTGCTGCAACGTGTCAGCTCCTAAGAAGTCAAAACGCAGCGGTTTGGGGCGGGGTCTTGACGCACTACTTCCAAAAGCTAGCTCCCAAGACATACGCCGCTTAGCTGTGACACAACTACAAGTTTCACCGTATCAACCGCGTAAAACAATTGATCTTACAGCCCTTGCTGAACTGACACAATCCATTGCCAGCAAAGGGGTGTTGCAACCTTTGCTAGTACGACCTCTTAGTTTGGACATAGAAGATAGCCAAGACATAACAGCCTCACCTGAACTCGAGCAGTACGAAATCGTAGCTGGTGAGCGGCGCTTCCGCGCTGCTGTGCAAGCAGGACTCGACAGTGTTCCAGTGGTTGTACGTGAGTTAAGCGACCAAGAGACGTTGGAAGTTGCCATTATCGAAAACTTGCAACGCGAAAACTTGAGTCCGCTTGAAGAAGCACAAGCGTTTAAACAGTTACTCGATTTTGGCATGAACCAAGAAGCGGTTGCGACGAGCGTTGGCAAAAGCCGTAGTGCTATTGCTAACAGTTTACGGTTACTCAAGTTGCAGCCGTCTGCCCAAGACGCGCTCACTAAAAAAGAGATCAGTGCAGGGCATGCTAGGGCTATCTTAGCACTTCCTGATTTTTATCAGCACTGGGCCTTAGAGCAGATTACCTCTCAGGGTTTATCAGTCAGACAAGCTGAGGCATTGAAATTACCGGGGCAGCCTTCCCAAGATAATAAACAAATGTCGCCTACATCAGAACGTCCCTATGCGCGTCTAGAGGAAGATCTCACGCGTCACCTAGGTACACGTGTGGCGATTAAAGGTGAAGATAAGGGCAAGGTGGAAGTCCACTTTCACACCGTGGATGAACTAGAGCGCTTGCTTGAGCTGCTTGGCTACCAAGCTTAAAAGTTGGGCGATGATAGTGTTTCACGTGAAACATCGATACTAACGTTGTGGCTCACTTTCCTGCTGATACACGCACTACGATTCCTCAAATGTTACGATACCCTCGCAAAAACTCAACAAGGCAAATGCGTTAAATGTATCTCTAAACTATAAGTAGGACGTTCGTAACCTGCGTAGATACGTGCACGGCCTTAGATTAAGATGTATACGTTAGTAGCTCTTATTACTTTGAGGAGGTCCACTATGAAAGAACCTATTCGCGTAGCAGTGACTGGCGCAGCCGGACAGATTGGCTACGCACTACTTTTTAGAATTGCTTCAGGCGACATGCTAGGCAAAGATCAGCCTATTATCTTGCAACTTTTGGAGATTACCCCAGCTATGCAAGCCCTCGAGGGTGTCATCATGGAACTAAATGATGGCGCGTTTCCGTTACTGCACGACATTCAAGCTTCAGATGATGCTGCCGTTGCCTTTGAA
>JBCCBI010000562.1:0-3019 GCA_039034155.1 Deinococcota bacterium
CAGAGAGTTCATCATTGGACAGCGACCTAACTGCGGCTAGAAACAACGATCACACGAACGTGAGAACTGGGGTCTATTTGTACAAGGACAGCCTTTTCATGGACTGGGTGGTAATGCGGGTGAAATTGGTTTCTTACCCATCCAAAATGCTGGACGTTATGAGCAATTGGGCTACTTTTTTAGTGCTGAAATGCTGTTTAACATGTTGCGGACGCAAGGCCATGACATTGAGCGGCTCGAGAATCTAGCACAACTGCTAGCACAAAACGATCCAGACTTGCTCGCTTGGCTTGACCAAGCTGCTGAACATTTAGCAAGAGCTTTACTCAGTGTTGAATATCTGGTTGATCCCGAAGCCCTCATCATTGGCGGGTCGTGGCCAGTGCCTGTTTTAGAACACCTTATTCAAGACCTTAGGCAACACATCACTAAGAGGCGTACTAAGCACAAGAGCTACGCCCCTGAACTTATCTTGTCCCATGCGGGGGAAGATGCTGCTGTGCTAGGCGTGGCAACGTTGCCGATTTATCACATGTTGACGCCCTTGCATCACATTCATAAAGAAGCTGCCCCCCAAAGCAGACTCTTTACCGGGGTTTTGTCATGAATGTTGGAATGTCAGTGACTTTGGCAAGGGGGTGGTTATTGGCGTAGATACGTATCAATCCTACTATTTACCTTACAACCCTTCGCCCCATTTACATTCTTAAAAGGAGTATGGATGAAAAAAGTACTTGCATTAGTCGTCGTTGCACTTTTTGGTTTTGCCAGTGCCCAAGTGACTATCTCATGGCTAGTAGGTTTAGGAACAGGTGCCAACCCTGACCAGCAAGAAATTCAGAATGCCGTTATTGAGGCTTTTAATGCCAGTCAAGACGATATTATCTTAGAAGTTACCTATATTGAAAACAGTGTCTCGGTAGAGACGCTCTCCACCTTGCTCGCTACAGGTCAAGCGCCAGATATCGTTGGTCCTGTTGGGAACGCGGGTGCCAATGCCTTTGTCGGTAACTTTTTGGATATTGAGCCTTATCTGATTGAGCAAGGCTATGACTTCAGTCAATTTTCCGAATCCCAAGTTGATTTTTACCGCACCAGTGAAGGCTTAGTTGGCTTGCCACTGGCGAGCTTCCCGGCGTTTCTTTTTTACCGCCCAGACCACTTTGACGAAGCAGAGTTAGAGTATCCACCGGCAAATTATGGCGACCCCTACATGCTTGATGGTGAAGAGCTCGAGTGGAACATTGAAACCATGAGCGAAGTCGCTAAAATTCTTACCGTAGACGCCAACGGTAACGATGCAACAATGGACGAGTTTGATACAAGTGATATCGTCCAGTTTGGCTTTGCTAATCAGTGGGCTGATCCCATGCGCCAAAACGCCACCCTCCACGGTGCTGACACCGTAATTGATGCAGATGGTAATGCCATTATGTCGGACACTTGGCGGGACGCGTTCCAGTGGTACTACGACGCCATGTGGACAGATACCTTTATGCCCAATGCTGCCCAGCGTGGGAGCGACCTCTTGGCGTCAGGCAATGTCTTCGCCTCAAAATTTGTCTCTATGGCGCACACGCACCTGTGGTACACCTGCTGCCTCGAAGATGACGAGTGGGATGCTGCTGCCTTGCCATCACACAACGGTGAAATCACCTCACGCTTGCACGCCGATACCTTCCGCATCATCAATACAACCGAGCATCCTGCTGAGGCTGTGCAAGTTTTAACCTACCTCACAGGTGAAGCATCCTTGGAACTCTTGAGTGCTTATGGCGGTCTACCTGCGCGGGAAGCCGATCAGCCGGCCTTCTATGCGGGCTTAGATGAAAAATATCCACAAGGTGTCAACTGGGATATTGTGTCACAAAGCTTGCAATTCCCAGACATTCCTAGTCACGAAGTTTTCTTGCCAAACAATAACCGTGCTAACGACCGCCTTGATGCGTTCCGTTCACTACTAGACAGTGAGCCTGGTTTAGATGTCAATGAGGAGATTGATAAGCTCTTGGCAGACTTGCAAGTCATTTTTGACACAGCGGACAACTAAGGACAAACTTCTACGTCAACTATGTCAAAACACAAATCCCATTCCTCGTCATAGGGGAATGGGAAGTGAATTTGATAGCATTTCCACGAGTGACTGCCACAGGCAGCCTTCCCGTGCGACCTAGGGGAGTAGAAATCGACCCGCTCAGTGTGTGGGACCGATCTTGGAACTGTTATGAGTAGCTTATTCTCAGCAAAAGCATCTAAAAAGTATCTGAGCTAATGTAGGGGTATAAAAGCGAGATATTATCTCACACCTCTACTTTTAAAAGTCAAAGAGCTTGCTTGAGACGCTAGATACTCCTAAAGTAGAAAAATTCTAGTGGACGTCAAAGCTTATCAATAGCAGCGATTACGGATAAATACGTTCAGCTATTTGACAAAAATACTCGAGGATATGTCAACACGTAAGAATTAATCTCTGTGATGTCAGGTTAATTGATGGATTTACTACTAATCAGGAAGTGATGAATTATGTTTGATGCGTTTCGTGGTCGGCAGCAAAAAGAGCCTGTCTCGAGCCTTGCTAGAGAGCAACAGATCTGGGGCTGGATATTTTTATCGCCGTGGATTATTGGCTTTTTGGCCTTTACCGTGATTCCATTGGTGGCGTCGGTCGTCTTTTCTTTTTTAGATTTTCAACTCAACAAACCTGACGAGATTGCCTTTGCGGGTTGGAAAAATTACCGTTTGCTGTTGACGGACCCTTTGGTTAGAGACTCATTAGTTGTCACCTTCAAGTTTGCGGCAATTTCTTTACCTATTGGCATGATTTTGCCGATTGCACTAGCGTCTCTTATGAACAATAAATATCTTGTAGGTAAGCGCTTTTTTAGAACCTTATTTTATATGCCGTTTATTGTCCCTGTTGTCTCAGCAGTTTTTATTTGGCGCGGTATGTTGAGTACGCAAACGGGTTGGATTAACCGCATTTTAGGTCTGGTAGGTATTCCTGGTCCAGACTGGCTTA
>JBCCBI010000563.1:0-3019 GCA_039034155.1 Deinococcota bacterium
CAACGAACTAGCAATGTGAATAATTTTATCTTTTACTCCAACGAATTAGCACAGCACAAGATTGTAATCTGTATGCAACTTTCATCAAATCTTTATACAAACCTCTTACGAGGCTTCGACACGAGTCTCATGGCATTGTCATGACAAAGCCTAGATAGGTTGAGGGCGTTGTCTGTGACGTATGTAAATATTTAGTGCTGTCACAGATGTGTGTAGCGGGTTGCTCGAGCACCCACAAAAATTGTTCAACCTACATTCAAAAGAACATTTTTTCGAAAGGAATATCCTCATGAAACCTCTTACGTTTCTTGGGCCGTTGCTTGCTGTGCTACTCATGGCATGCGGCAGCGACGACGACACGCTCACTGTAATTATTGAGCCACCTATTAGCGAAGTTGCCCTCACCTTTGACGACAGTGAAGCCATCTTGTCTGATCCCATGCTGCAACTTCCCGAGCAAGGTAGCGTGCGCGTGGTCTGGTATAGCGAGGCTGCGGGTAGCGGTCACGAAGTCATCTACGGTGAAGATTTAAATCGCAAAGTAAGTGCAGATAGTGTTCGCATGTCCCGCATGTTTGAAGATGAAGGCTCACAGCTAGAAAGCGAACTCAGCAGCCTGCAAGACCGCGACGTATGGCGTCACGAAGCTGTTGTCACAGGTCTCACTGCAGACACCCGCGTGCCCTACGTGGTGCGCAGCATGTTTGACGGTGAGCTTTATCAAAGTGATGAGTTTAGCTTGCAACCGCTCCCCACAACCCAAAGTGATCTCAAAATTTTGCTCACCTCTGACCAGCAAAACCGGGCGATGTCGCCAGCTAACTTCCAAAAAGTCATTGAAACTGTTGGCATGGTCGATGGCGTTTTCTTTGCAGGTGACTTAGTCGATAACCCTCACCGCGCCTCAGAGTGGTTTGACCGCAACAACGAAGTCCGCCCAGCATTTTTCCCAGCGCTCCAAGGTGAGTTTCAAGACCTGTTCCCAGAACACTCCTACACGGGCGGCGAAATTTTACAAAACGCCTGGTTTTTTGGCACTATCGGCAATCACGAAACACCAGGGCGCTGGCGTCCCGACGAACGCACCATCGGGCAGATGGACGGCGACCCGCAACCGCGTTGGTACGCTGAAATGCGCTACGACCAACTTGGCATTAGCCAACCACACGAGCAGTGGGTACGCGATAACTCGTATGAGTTTACAGCCTATTTTGAAATGTGGGAACACCCTAGCGACGGTCCTGAAGGCGAGTCGTACTACGCCTACCGTTTAGGTGATGTTTTTGTGATTTCCATGAACGTGTCGCGGGTGTGGCGCAACTGGAACCCCAACATTCGCGGTAAGTTCACCGAAGACCTAGAAAACCTCAACAATCCTGACGAGTGGGGCTTTGGCGATATGTTTTTTGCAGATTACGCGCCCGGCAGCACCCAGTACGCCTGGTTACAAGAGGTCATGGCCAGTCCCGAATTCCAAAATGCGGAGTACCGCGTGCTGCTAGCTCACCAAACCATGTTTGGCTTAGGTGATAACTCACTGCCTGTGATGGCCAATCCGGTCGTGACTATCGAATACGAAGAAGATGGCGCACGTCAAACACTTCCTCAGTTTAGCTACCCGGTCAGCCGCGAGTTTTGGGAAAACACTATTCAACCCCTCGTAGACGCTGAGGCCATCACCTATATTCAGTACGAATACCCGATTGAAAACGACTTGTGGCAAAACGAAATTGAGCCACTTCTTATCGAAAATGGTGTGCAGCTTGTTCATACCGGGCACTCACACGTGTGGAACCGCGCCAAAGTAGACACGCTCAATTACATTGAAACCTCGAACGTCGGTAACTGTTTTGGCGCTGGTTTTGATGGCTACGCTGAACGCGCCCCGTGGGCCCGCTTCCCCGAAGAAGATGCCTGGAACGAAGAAGTTGATCCCATTACCAGCCTCACCTGGGATGCTAGCGACTACTTGCGCACCGGTGACGCCCACGGCCGCAGTCCGATTGCCCCAACCGACTTTAACCCTATGGGCGCGTGGTTAGAAGACGAAGATAGTCAACCGTTTATGTGCAGTAATGACATCACCGCGTTTACCATTTTGGACACAGGTACCGGGCTAGTCACGAGCTATGCGTTTGACACCCGCGACCCCAGCAGTGAGGTTGTGAAGTTTGATGAGTTTAGCTTGCGCTAGACGCAGTCACTTAACTGGCAGTCACTTAACTGATAGTCACTAGGCATATCTAAGTTAAACGAGAGCATCTACTGTACGTAGATGCTCTTTTGTTGTCTTAATAAAGTGCTCGAGCATATCCAAAAATACTACTTAGCCATAACACTTTTGTGTCCAGTTTTGTGTCTAGTAATGCCAGTCTGTATAGCTTGCAAACACCAGCAGATACCTTTTTATGACAAATCTAAGATACTGTGCTAACGAGCTTCTATCAATCTTAGGTCAACATATACTGAAACTTTCTAAGTGATTGCAAAGTCTCAGCTAATCCTTTATTCTTACGGCAACATCTTATAAGGAGGCTCCTGATGACCATTCAAACACAACCTGCGCTTGCAGGCATTCTAGACGGACTTATGCGCCGCTACCAAGAGCGTGTGCCGGACGTTAGCACCATTATTCAATGCATGATTGACGAAGGTTTAATTCAAGAAGCAAGCGACATTCAAAACGATCACATTGCCTTTAGGACGATGGGCGTGGATAATCTAGGCATTGCGTCGCTCGAGAAAATCTTTTTACATCACGGCTACAGCCGCCGCGACCGCTATGACTTTGCCAGCAAAAAGCTCAATGCCTACTGGTACAGCCCGCCCAGCCCCGAATTGCCGCGTATTTTTATCAGCGAGTTGCGGGTGAGTGACCTACCAGAAAATATTCAAGCCATTGGGTCTGTCAGAACAGCGCCAGAAGGACAACACGACGGTGCTGCCTGATATCGAGCTATTCCACGTCCTACTGCCGACAGAACACAGTTGTACTCCATGAACATGAACACCGTATGTC
>JBCCBI010000564.1:0-3004 GCA_039034155.1 Deinococcota bacterium
GCGCGGCATAACAGCTTTTCCTGCCGACACATAAATTAACGCAATCGATTGCGTTAAAGCCTATCACAGGTTTAGATAATCTACAAGGTTTTTCCGCAAGCAGCCATCAGTGAGTGCCTTTCTCAGCAACATTACTTGCCTCATCAAAACTAGGCTGCTAAGAAGGAAGTCAGCCTTAATAGAACTTGTTGACAAATCTGATAACACACATTGACAACATTAATAATCTTGAAGCTTTGAGTTGATTGCAAGTCCATGAGTTGCGCTTCAAGGGCACGAATCGCGCAGAATCAATTGCACAGGCAACATCTGGGAGGTGACAGCCTCACCCCGCAAATCACCCTGCAAATCACCGTGTAAAAGCTGTAAAAGGGTTTGCACCATCACGCGGCCGCCTTCGTAAACTTCTTGGCGTACCGTGCTGAGGCTGGGGTGGCAATGCGCTGCTAAGGGAATGTCGTCGTAGCCAATCACGGCGACATCCTCTGGAATATCTCGTCCGGCTTGGCGCAATGGGTCAAATGCAGCCAGGGCCATCACATCGCTACAGCAAAACAGCGCGTCTAACTTGGGCGCAGCTTTGAGCATGGCGCTAACCGCAGCTTTAGCACGTTCTGGCGTGTAATCGGTGAAGGTAATTTTGGCGGCATCTAACCTCCTACCTGCTGCTTTAAGCGCGTCACAATATGCGCGGTAGCGTAAGTGAGTTTCGATCATCGTTTGATCGCCGCCAATGAAGCCAATGTGCTTGCGTCCATTTGCCAGAAGATATTCCACGGCTGTTTTGGCACCGCTGTAGCTATCGCCGCCGACAGATACATAGGTTTGTTCAGGGAGGACAGGCCCCCAGACCACAAAGGGGATAGCAGCTTGCTCGAGCGCATCAATCATCTGTTCATTAGTGTCGCGCTCGAGCACCAACAGCCCATCCGCCCGCTTGTCTAGCACGTAACGTTGCCAGTCGTCCTCTTGACTAAGGGATAACAAGAGGTCATAACCGCGCACCCGCAGTTCATCTGAAATACCGCCCATAATCTGCAAATAAAACGGATCAGATGTAAGCCGGCGGCTACCTTGGGCTTGGGGAAACACCACAGCGATAGTATTTGACCGCTGCAAGCGGAGGTTTTGGGCTCTGGTGTTGACACGGTAATGATGCTTGCTCGCAAGTGCCTCAATTTTGCGCCGCGTTGCCTGGGGAATAGAGGCATGACCGCTTAACGCTCGTGACACAGTTGAGACTGACACCCCGGCCAGGGTTGCCAAGTCTGCCATTGTTTTAATAGGTGCTTTAGGTTTAGAAGGTGGTGCTTTCACAACTTAAACATCCATATTCATTAGAGTACATCTAATAGGTTGATGCAGCATCAGCGTTGACCTTAGCAGTATTGGCCTTAGCAGTATTGACCTTGGCAGTGTGCTGACGGTTTAAGTGGAGACATCTGCAAAGGGCGATGCTCCTTCGGCTTTAGTGAGTAAAAACCCACCTGAAACATCTAAAGTTTGCCCGGTGAGGTGTTTGCCTGCTGGGGAAGCGAGCATCAGGCAAGTAGTTGCAACAGCCTCGAGGCTATCTTGTTCAACAGGAGTGTCATGCTCGAGCCGCCGCATGTTTTCTTTAGCTATGACTAGTCTGTCTAGTTGCGGTCCTAATATAACAGTATTAGCACGCACACCATAAGATGCCAGCTCGAGCGCCGTCATGTTCACCAGTACGTGTGTTGCGCTAAGCGTTGTCCCCAACGCACTAAGTCCGCGTAAAGGTGTGCCTGCTGCCACATGGCTCAAGTTGATGATGGCATCAACCTTCCCACCGCTGTAAACATAGTTGATGAGCGTTTTCAGGATATACACAGGTGTTTCCACATTATTTTCTAATGCACCCAACCATTCGGCTGTAGTGGAGCTTAAAAAGTTACCTCTCCCCTGCCAAGTTGGGCACAAGATAATCACGTTAGGTTGATGTGCCTCGAGCTGTTGGGCTAGCGTATCAGTGTCTAAGCCATCTGCCGTTCGAAAATGATGAACAGTGTCGCCATTGCTTATAAATGTGTTGCCGAGGGTTTGCTCGAGCATCCCTTCGGCTCCAAAAACAAAAACTTGATTTGCCATAATCTCCTTCTTGAATTTCTATCAAGACGTCAACACACCTCAACCGTCAGATGTATTTACCAATTCCCAGACCGCCATCCACCCGAATAAATGTACCCGTGGTATACGCCGCACTTGGCGAGACAAGGTAGCGCACGGCAGCGCCCATTTCATCTACATGACCTTCACGGCCAAGTGGCACGGCAGCACGTTGGTTCACAATGTCAACCTCAGTTTGCTGGTCAGGCGCAGGGTCATTGAGGGGCGAACGCACCCAACCAGGGCCAATGTGGTTGAGAGTAATGTTATGCGGGGCAAGCTCGAGCGCCACCGAGCCTACAAATGCGTGCATGGCGTGTTTGCTAGCACCATAAATGGGGTTAATGGGAAACTGTATGTCACTCTGCACCGACGACACCACAACAATACGCCCATGTGTTTGCTGTTTAATCATCTGCACAGCAGCAGCCCGGCAGACATTGACATTACCCAAAATGTTGACGTTGAGGATGGCTTGAACGTTCTCTTTAGTAAGTTCATGTAAGCGCTCCCAGCGAATCACACCCGCGTTGCTGATGACGATGTCAAGCTTGCCAAATTCTGCGACTACCTTGGCAATCATGGCCTCAACTTGGTCAGCGTCAGTGACGTCTGCTGGAATAGCTAGCGACTTGCGTCCTAGAGAGGTGATGTCGTCTGCTCGAGCCTTTAACTCTTCTAGATGATAGGCGTCGTTTACGGCCACATCTGCACCTGCTAAAGCAAGCGTCTTGGCAATACCCCAGCCGATGCTGCGCGTTGTTGAGGCACCGGTTACGAGCGCAACTTTACCTGCTAATTTCCCGCTACCTTGACTCATGAAAGTGGCACCGGCGTGAACAAAATTTTGCCGTCTTGTTTGCTATCAAAGCGC
>JBCCBI010000565.1:0-2994 GCA_039034155.1 Deinococcota bacterium
CGCTAAACGCATGTCACGAAAACTGCGGTTTCCAGATAGGAGGTACTTAGTTACCTAGCATTAAGCATCATACCCAAGCATCTATCTATCAAAAAGCAAGCTAGACAAAACAACTTGTCAATATACCCCAGTCCCACACATCTTAAGCTCATATATCTCAGACTTGTATACCTTGAACCTAAAGAACTTCCTTTTGACGCCTGGGTAGGTAACTTAAACAACACAAAACTCTGACAAGTTTTGTAATCTATTTTTTCAAGGGCTTCTAGCCCACTACATAGCAGCTATCTTAGCTATAAGATGGTTACATAGACTGCCTTAAACAATTTTAATGTACTAGTTAGTCTCGAGGAGAAACTACATGGCATACGCTCACGACAACATTTTGGTCTCTACAGATTGGGTGCTCGAGCACCACAACGACCCTAACATCCGCTTAATTGAAGTTGATGAAGACGTACTTCTTTACGAAACAGGGCATATTCCAGGCGCTGTCAAACTCGACTGGCATACCGAATTGCAACGTCCTGACGTACGTGACTTTATTGACGAACAAGGCTTTGCTGAGCTTATGGCTCAAAAAGGCGTTAGCAACGACACCACCGTCGTGCTTTACGGTGATAAGTCCAACTGGTGGGCAGCGTACGCGTTTTGGTTTTTTAAGTACAACGGCCATGCTGACGTGCGCCTCATGAACGGCGGGCGGCAAAAGTGGGTTGCGGATGGTAAGCCCCTAAATGAGGATGTTCCCACCCACCAGCAAGGAAGTTACCGTGTGCCGTACCGTGATGAAAGCATTCGCGCGTACGCAACAGACGTACTGCAACACATCATCAAAGTGCAACAAGGTAGCGCCACCCTAGTAGATGTACGCAGTCCTGCTGAATACACTGGCGAGAAATTGCACATGCCTGAGTACCCACAAGAGGGTGCGCAGCGCGGCGGTCATATTCCGGGTGCACAAAATATCCCTTGGGCGCAAGCGGTTCAAGATGATGGCACCTTCAAAGACGCTGACGCACTTACGAGTTTATACGGTAACAAAGGCGTTACTGGCGACAAAGACATCATCGCCTATTGCCGCATTGCGGAACGCAGCAGCCACTCATGGTTTGTACTTAAGTATCTACTTGGTTACAGCAAAGTGCGTAACTACGACGGTTCATGGACAGAGTGGGGCAATATGGTAGGTGTACCCATTGCCCAAGGCAGCAATCCTCAGTAGTGTAAACGAGCTAACGCACCTAGATGAACGTCCTGCTCAAACTTGAAGAAGCTGCTGAACTTGGCTTATCACTCTGGCTCTTTTTCACACTTGGTATAGCGTGGTGGCTCTATTTACTCTTTTTGTTAGCACCAGATATTGGCATGCTTGGCTATTTGGTGAGTCCAAGGACGGGCAGTTTACTCTACAATTTGTTTCATCACAAAGGTATAGCCATTATCTTGTTAATTGTAGGATTAGCAAGCGGCCTCAACTGGCTTGCATTTATCGGAACCTTGTTATTGGGTCATGCAGCCCTAGACCGTGTGCTTGGTTATGGCCTCAAATACAGTGATGCATTCGGACACACACATTTGGGGTGGGTTGGACAAGCAGCTAAGTCAAAACCCTCTTGACCCGAGATGCCTAAGTTCCTTTGGATTAGACGCCCGTTGACCTCAGATATTCTCAACCTCCTTGTGAATTTATAAATCCATGAGGAGGTTTGCCGTTCATGCGTACTCGTGCTGGCACAAGTTTGACGCTGCCAACATATTTAACACATAGAATGTGCTAAAACCCAACTATGGCAGATGTTCCTATCCAACTTAACTTTTTTGACTATTTTGTGCGTGAGCACGGCGGCGTGCTCAGCCAAGACCGCGTATCCCACTTTGGAAGTACATCCCGCGAACTTGCAGCCATCAACGAGGCTGCGCTTATTCCTTTACTGGATGCGTCGGTCTATACCCTCACAGGTGAGGATAGGCTCGAGTTTCTACACGGGCAAGTTAGCAATCAAGTTAAGGGACTTAAAAACAACGAAAGTAACCGTAACCTCAACCTCAACGTCAAAGGTCAGGTACAAGCGCTGGCCCGGGTCTACCGCTTGGCAGATCAGCTTGTTCTCACTGTAGATGATGGCGACGGCGAGACGATGCGTCAGCATTTACAGCAACACATTATCTTTGACCAGGTTGTCATTACTCCTCAAGACAGTCTTATGATGAGTTTACAAGGTTCACGCGTTTCTAAGGTTTTAGAACAGCTTAATATCAACGTCCCCCAGAATCAGTTCACAGACCTCCACCCAGCTAAGTCACATGCTGTCTACCAATTTAACTATGCTGGGCAGACAGTTCTGATAACAGCTCAAGCTCGTAGCATATCTGGGGGCGTGGATCTTGTTGTGCCGCAAGTTATTGTGGCTGAGTTTGCGAATCATCTCGCTGAGCAAGGTGTGACGCTGGCTGGACAGGATGCGCTCGAGCTAGCTAGGGTTGCCGCTGGCATCACCTCTGCCAAGCACGAAAGTCGCGGCAGTACCCTCCCTCAAGTCATTGGCTTAGACTACGCGGTGTCGTACAACAAAGGTTGCTACCTAGGTCAAGAGATTATGGCTCGCATTGAAGCCCGTGGCAACGTGCGCAGTCAACTTATGGGTATTCGTCTATCCGAGGCTCCTAATGAACCTGTAATAGACGGCACCAGCCTCATTTCAAGTGAAACAGGTAAATCTATTGGTAATGCTAGCAGCATTTTAGAGCATCCAGAATTGGGCTGGTTTGGGCTGGCAAGTCTGCGCAAAGATGTTGCTGTGGGTAGCACCGCTTTGCTAGCTCCTGCAGATGCTGAGCAAGTTGCGGCTCGAGTTGTTTCATTACCTTTCACTTAATACCATTCAGGGTTATTTTACTAACAAAATAACCCTAGGGCATTTGTAACACCTACTTTAACTTCAAACTTGTATCCAGGCTATTTCACAAATCAATGTATATTAATTAGTGTTA
>JBCCBI010000566.1:0-2988 GCA_039034155.1 Deinococcota bacterium
ACTAAGCGAGGTTCAGTCACCTTAACAAGTATAGGTACAAGTTCTGTAAGGCGTTGTTGAAGATAATTTGCTAGCGATGTGACGGTATCATCTACCGTATTTGCCTCAGCATCTGAGGTTTGGCGAGGTGATGTCATGTTGAACGCATCGAGTTCTGGGTTGATCCGTGCATCTGAGTTGATGCGCTCACGAGACAATGTACTTGACAATTCATCGTGATCTTACTCTAAACGATGAGCACGTCAAAATCTCAGATATCATCAAATACTAAGTAAAGGCTTGTCTCGAGCCACGTTCACCACATTAGCCACCTCAACCTAATCATCTCCGCTAGCAACATAGTGAGCTTTTCTAGGACGATATGCTGTGCAAGTGAGTTTTCAGATTATTCCTGCTGTTGATATTCAACAAGGGCGTGCCGTGCGTCTCTTTGAAGGTGACCCCACGCGTGAAACCGTCTACTACGAAAGCCCGCTGGACGCTGCCAAGCACTGGTTTGACCTTGGTGCAGATTGGCTTCACTTGGTCGATTTAGATGCTGCCTTGGGAAATGGCAACAACCAAGCCATCATCCGTGAGATTGCTAGCCTCAACTGCCATGTTGAAGTGGGTGGTGGTATTCGTGACTTTGAGACGGCCTCAACTTGGCTTACGCTGATTGACCGTGTCGTCTTGGGTACAGCAGCTGTTACCAAGCCCGAACTTGTAGATAACCTCATTGAACAATTTGGCCCAGAAAAAGTAGTTGTCTCGGTAGATGCTAAAGGCGGCAAGGTTGCTGTCAAAGGCTGGCAAGAAATTAGTAGTGTGGACGCTACCGACCTCGCGAAACGCATTGCCGACCAAGGTGTGCAGGTCATGATTTACACCGACGTAAGCCGGGACGGCACCATGAAAGGTATTGATGCAGCTCCGGTGGAAGCGCTGCGGGCGAGTTTTTCCCACACCCTGATTGCGGGGGGCGGCGTTGCAACTGAACGCGACCTAGACCTTTACGAACAGCTTGGGCTCGAGGGGGCCATCGTGGGGCGGGCCCTGTATGAAGGGAAGGTTCGCTATCCCCGAACTGCCTGAGGTTGAAACCGTACGGCGTGAACTTGCGCCGTGGTTAACGGGGGCAACCATCACCCAAGCTGTACGCGTGAACGCGCCGGCAGGTCCTAAGTATGCCAATTTGGAACTAGCGGCAAATACTTTCATTCAAGCTGTCAATCGGCGGGGTAAGTTTTTACTGTTGCCGCTTGATACGTTGGACGCTGCAGCGGCAGTGCAGTCATCGGAACAGCTCGAGCTCGTCATTCACTTAGGCATGACGGGTACAGTTCTTCGGGCAGAAGATAATCCCAATTACGCCATGAAACATGTGCGGACGCGGCTCGAGCTGACAACGAACAAGGCCCAACCAAGTACTTTACTCTTTGATGATACACGCCGCTTTGGGCGCTTTTTGGTGGTGCCGGCCGGTGACTATCGGACGTTGCCAACACTTCATCAGATGGGACTCGAGCCGTTTGACCCCAACCTCACCGACAAATACTTTAAAGACATGCTAGCTAAGTCAACTACAGCGGTTAAAACTTATTTACTAAGTCAAAAACCCATTGCTGGCGTGGGCAACATTTATGCAGATGAAGCCCTCTGGCACGCGCGCATTCACCCTGAAACACCATCTGCATGGGTATCAAGCGCAAAAGCCCGCAAGCTTCTTGCCGCCCTGCGTGAGGTTCTCGCCAAAAGCATTGAGGTACAAGGTACAACGCTGCGCGATTACCGCACCGTCAACGGCGAGGTTGGGCAGTTTGGCAACTACCTCAATGTTTACGGTAAAGCAGAAGAACCCTGTCCACGCTGCGGTAAGTTACTGACACGGCGTGTGATTGGCGGGCGCAGTAGCCATTTTTGTGCGTCCTGTCAGCAGCGCCGCCGCAAACCACCAAGCTCAGTTAAGGAAGCCTAAGATGGCAGACACGTTTCGTACCGACATTCAAGTTCGCTTTAATGATACCGACGCCATGGGGCACGTCAGTAACATCAGCATTGCCACTTACGTGGAGCAAGCGCGGGTAGATTTTTTTCTGGCGCTGGGGCAACCCACCAAAACGCTGATTCTGGCGCACCTAACTACCGACTTTCGCAAGCAACTTCACCATACAGATGAGGTTGTTGTGACCACGCAGGTGACGCGGCTTGGCAATACGAGTGTAGGCTTAGCGCAAAATGTCATCGCCAACGGCGACGTAGCCGCTGAGACAAGCTCGGTGGTCGTCATTTTTGATTACGGTACACAGCGCCCAATGCCTATTCCAGATGCATTACGTCACGCGTTGCAACCTTATCTTGTGGCATCTGAAGATGATGGATGATGCTAGCCTCAGCTCAATTTCGTGAGGCATTAGCTTATAAATCAGGGCTGTATTGATGTGGGTTCACGCACCATCGGCGTCGTTATTATTCGCCTAGCTAAGTCTAGAAAAGCCTGCTGGCACGCGTTAACTTGCTCACGAGCGTAAATCATATTGAAGTTGATAAGGGGTTCCGGCATAAGTTTCACAGACGTTATGCCTCGAGCACCATCACAACTGCTTAAAGGCACAAATGCCACACCCATGCCACTGCTCACAAGTTGAAGACAAGTTGGCATGTGGACAAATTCTTGCACAATGTTGGGTCTAAACCCTGCTTGCTCACAAATATTCATAATCTGAGCGTACAAACTTGGACCTAAATGCTGTGGAAACATCAAAAAAGTTTCCTCTTTGAGGGTTGATATTGTCACGGATGCGCTCGAGGCAAGTGGGTGGTCATGACTTACGGCTAGACAAAGAGGCTCTTGGTAAAGCGTCTCACACATAAGTGAGCTGTCTGGACCAACGTCGCGCGCAAAGCCAACATCAAGTAGACCATCTTGAAAATGCGCGCGCTCCAAACCATCGCGCTCCGCTTATCTTGAACTGATGCAGCGCGAGGCGGATCGCAAGCCTGAGCACA
>JBCCBI010000567.1:0-2977 GCA_039034155.1 Deinococcota bacterium
CTAGAAGTACCTAGCTCGCCTGCCATGTCCAACCAGAGCGAGCCGTCGGATTTGCGTTTGGTGGCTGTTTTGGTTTTGGTGTGACCTTTGAGCCAAGCCCACAGGGCAGTTAGGGGTTCAACTTGGGTTTGGGTTGAAGTGGTGAGTTGCTTTTGAGATTTACTGTTTTCTACACGCTCGAGCCAAGCTTTAGCGTTATCTAAATCCCCTTGGGTAACAATGTAGTCATTGACATGTCGTTCAATGGCTGTGGAAGTGGCTTTACGCTTCTTGCGCCGTTTTCTACGTGCTAGTTGTTTGCCACGTGGTTTTGATGATGTTTGAGTGACAGCTTTGTTTTTCTCGCTAGTCTGAGGCAATTGCAATCTTTGAGGTACTAATTCAAGGCTAGTAGATGTAGGTGTTGAAGCGTTTCCATGTTGGTCTGCTGTAGGAATAAGTGGAGGTTCAGCTGTTGGCTCGAGCCAACCAATATTAGAACTGGCAGGTGCTACTTCCAATCTAAGTGTAGCTATATTGGGGTTCTTATATGAATTGTCTTCAACAGATCGCCAGGGCACATCAATAATTTCCTCTCGGGGTTTGCTGTGTTGAGAAGTACTGTCTTGCTGCTTAAAAATAGGGTTGCTAAATGATGCAGTGTTTGGCATCACTGTTTCTGTTGTAAGTATGTTCTCAGTATTAGCGCCGTCGTTACTAGGTAGAGACCCAAAACCAGGTATGTGTTCTTCGTCCATAAAGCTAACCCTTACTTACTTTTGCTGGAGACTTGTGTTGTTCCTGCGCTTGCGCTGAGGCTTGAATAATGGCTTGAGCTGCGCCCTGCTTGACCAGTTTTTCGCGCTTTTGGTTTTGAATTGTAAGCCAGTTGATGACCACGTGCGCAACCCAAAACCCAAATATGAGGACGATGACTGCCAGAATACCTACTCGAGGCCGTGAACGAATCAACCAATAAAGTCCCCAGACAAGCCATAAAATAAGCGCTGTAACAGCGCCGTACATGCGCAAAGTGCGATGCGCTGGACTAATGGGTTCGATAGGGATTTCGATCTCGGGTTCGTCTGGCTCGAGGTGTTTGCGTAATTCTGGAATTTTGTTTGCGGCTGTGATGGTTGCTACTAATTTTCCCTGTTCTACATCACCTTCACTGCCTTTACCGATAATCTTAGGTTGATCGTTGTTGTCGTAGTGCCATAAGTTCCACTGACCCTGCAAAGTAACGTCAAGGTGGTAAGGGCGCTTGCAACCCTCAACAAGCAACCCCTCGTACCCCAATAAGTTTCCTTCACGCCTAGCCTCGTGCCATTGAATAAGATGGGCAACTTTGGCAGGTATACTTGCCCTTGACACGGTGGCTCCTCAGAAGAATTATCACTTTCACCAGACACAGCGACACCTAAGCCGCTTGATTATTTTGATATACAGGTGCACCTCTCAAAGAAGCATCGTAAGCCCCTATGAGACCTTCCTCACGAAATGTTTTAAGATAGCGCCGAGCTACAGTGTCACTGCTAGCTATGCCTGCTTCCAGCAAATCTCTAGCAACAACCTGCTCGAGGTTGGCAACATATGTACGCGCTTCTTCTAGTTTTGAACCCACTGATGAGCTTGATACCAAGGCGTGACCAATGTTTAACTCAGCTGTATTTTGAACAGACTGCGATATGGAATCACTAGCAGGCTCAATGTTTGAGGATGCTTGCTGAACGCTTTTAGTGATAGCTTTAGTGTCCAGACGAATTTGTTTAGCTGTTGTTACTTTAGCTGTTGTTACTTTAGTTGTAGTTACCGATGTTGGTTGAGGTAGCTCGAGCTTGAAGTCACTTTTTGGCATGACTTGAGCTTTTCTGATCGCTTGGTCGATATCATTATCACTGATAAACGGCGTTTGAACCCGAAAACTACTTCCATCTGGAGCTTTATAAATGGCATCACCCGCACCCAGTAAACGCTGGGCACCGTCGGCATCTAAAATAGCTTTGCTGCTGTGAAAGTTATCGCAAGTAAGTGCTAAGCGAGCAGGCACGTTAATTTTGAGAGCTGAGGTAAGTACTTCCGGTGTGACCCGTTGAGTTGCAAGAATTAAATGAATGCCGGCAGCGCGGGCTTGGGCTAGGAGGCGCTGCAGGAGCGGCTCGAGCTTTTTCTTGGCGACAATCATGGCATCTGCTAGTTCGTCAACCACACAGACAATTCGGGGTAAAGGTTCATCTGGATGTTTTTTATTGTAAGCAGAAATATCGCGTACACGCGAGGTTGCTAAGCGCTGGTAGCGTAGTTGCATTTCAGCAATCAATGCCTCGAGCGTACGAATCAACTGAGCTGGCTCGGTAATAATATCTGTGAGTAAATGGGGAATGCCTTCATAAGTTTTAAGTTCAACAGATTTAGGATCGCATAGGACTAAGCGCAATTTTGAAGGCACGCAGCGGGTAATGAGAGTGGATAAAATTACGTGCATAGCGGTACTTTTACCACTACCTGTCTGACCCGCAACAAGTAAGTGCGGTAGCCTTGTGAGGTCATCACACGCTATGCGCCCCCCATTTGACACACCTACAAGTAAAGGTAAGATGCCGCCTTCTGGAACGGTAATTTGGTCGTAATGAAGGGCTTGGCGTGGTGTGCGCGGTAGCTCTAAGCTATATAAGTTTGAGCCGGGAAGCCAACTCCCACGAATACTATCTGCGCCTAAACGTCCAGCGATATCATCAAGTTTTTTTTCAACCTGAGCCGCTTCTAGGTTGCCTAATTTAACTGGAAATGTTGATACTTGCACACCTGGTAAGGGTGCCATGACGCCTACTTTTAACCTTAAAGACCATAGTACAGTTTCCAAACTTTGCCGCTGCGTTGGACTCATCTTTCAATTAACCCCTTTAATTCAATCATCAACATAAGTCTAAATCTTGCGCATAAAAATTCAGACTAAAGTTAAAATTTAGACTAACAGCTCCGGTTGAAGCAGTAATCC
>JBCCBI010000568.1:0-2957 GCA_039034155.1 Deinococcota bacterium
CTTTAGAACACTCGACATCGAGAGAATGGCTGGGCAAAGAGCAATCTCTGACATTGTTGATCCTAAGTCGGGAGAGACCCTCGTTCGCGCCGGCCGCCGAATCACTCGTGCCGCTGTCAAAAAGGTGAAGAACCTGGATCTTAACGAGATCGAAGTTTCCAGAGAAGATTTGGCTGGGAAAGTGATTGCGAGGCCAGTCATCGATGAAAGCACCGGTGAGATTATCTCCGATGCAAACTCTGAAATGTCTAACGAAATTCTAGATGCTGCTCTAGAAGCGGGAATTTCTGAGTTCAAAATGATCTTCTTTGATGGTTTGGCCGTTGGTCCTTACCTCAGAAACACTTTGCTGATGGACAAAGTGGCGACTGAAGACGAAGCTCTTATTGAAATCTACAAAAGACTTCGTCCTGGTGAGCCACCAACCGAAGAAGCTGCGACAGCATTCTTTCAGCGATTGTTCTTCGATGCAGAGACTTATGATCTTTCAGAGGTCGGCCGGTTGAAGATCAACCACAAGTTCAACATTTCGTTTGAAGACACACCGGTAGAGCACAGAACTCCAATTTTGAGACAAGCCAAAAAGTTTGAGCAGTCCATTGCAAATTAAAAATTGCGGATTTTATGGGCTTAGGAAGGTCATCAACAGGTATGGTTCTTGTTCGTTTCTGGCGCAGATTGCGTATTTCTTACAAATTGGGATTGACCTTAGGCGCACTATCCCTGCTTATTTTTATTGTTGCAGGCTTAGGGGATATAACGCTACGTGGTGTCATTGCTCGAGACACTGAAATTATCAATGTTAATTTTGAAATAGAACGCTTAGTTTTAAAAATGGTCAATCATTTACAAACTGCGCGCGAGTCTGAATTTGCGTTTTATTTGTTTTACCCTGAAATTGGCTATGACGAAGCGTATGACCTTTATGCACTTGACGTTTTAAGTGAGCTTGACGCAGCTATTGCACTTAGTGAGCAACTCAGCAATGCTATTGAAGGTACAGTTACCCAGCAGGAGCAAGAAAGTACAATTAATCTTTTTCTCACCCTCGCTGAGCAATATGAGATCTCTTACTCGGTTACATTAGCTCATATTGATACCTTGACCGATGTTGAAGTTAGATTAAATGCTGCCAGAACCAATCTAGGACTTTATACAAATAGTCAACTTGTGCTTGGCGATATGTATGAAGAGCTTGTCGAATTTCAACAAACGTATTTTCGCAATAAAAATCGAGAGGCTATGCAAGCTGCTATTCAAGAAGCGGATAAACTTGCTGACACTGCGCCGATTTTTTTTGGTAGCAGCGATAGTGCTCGTGATCAAATTGTGCTTGAAGGTATTCAAAGAGGTGTTGAAACCTATCGTCAACTAGCGCTCGAGGTCATCGTTCTCAATAACCGTATTAGCACCCAGATTGAGCGTGTTAACTTACAAGCTAGCAGCATTACCCCAGCCAGTGAACAACTTCTTAATTTTGCCCGTGAGCAAACTCAACAAGCTCAAACTCAAACCCAGCGCACACAGCGTTTCACAACTCTTGCACTATTAATAGCCTCATTTATTTCACTGGGACTCGTCTTATTGATTGGCAGATTGCTCAACGGTAGCATTACCCGTAACTTAGAAATTTTAAGCAGGGCAGTCAGCAGTTTACGAGCAGGCAACCTAACAGCACGTGTTAACGTTGCCGCAGAAGACGAAATTGGTGTGTTGGCTAGTGGCTTTAACAGTATGGCGGATCAACTTAGTCACTTGGTAGGCAACTTAGAAGAACGTGTTGCAGAACGTACCAGCGAACTGGTCGAAGCTAGTGACGAAATTCAGCGCTTAAATGCCCGTTTACAAGAAGAAAATTTGCGCATGGAAAGCGAGCTAGACATCAGCAGTAGAATCCAACGCATGGTGCTACCAAGTAGTTATGAAATGTCTCAGATTGACAACCTCGAGATTGCCAGTTACATGACACCTGTAACTGAGGTTGGTGGCGACTACTACGACGTACTTCAGCACGACGGCAAGGTCAAAATAGGCATTGGCGATGTGACCGGTCACGGGCTCGAGAGCGGTATTTTATCGCTCATGGTGCAAACTGCCGTGCGCACGCTCATGACCAGTGAGCAAACCAACCCCATACAATTCATGACCACGCTCAACCGCACAATTTACGACAACCTCGAGCGTATGGACATCGATAAAAGCTTAACTTTGTCTATTGTTGATTATGAGGCCTGCGCGGGCTACGGAGAAGTCCGCTTGAGTGGGCAACATGAATACTTCATTGTTGTACGCAACAGCGGTCAAGTTGAGGTTCACGACACGATTGACCTTGGCTTTCCCATAGGGCTAGAAGCTGACATTAGCACTTTTGTAGATGAATTACGCGTACCTTTACACACTGGTGATGGTGTAGTGCTCTATACAGACGGCATCACCGAAGCTGAGGACACTCAAGGTAGGCAGTATGGGCTCGAGCGTCTTTGTGCACTACTAAGCCGCAGCTGGCACGAACCTGTTGGCAATGTTTGTCAACACGTTGTGGACGATGTTTACAGTTACATTGGCAACGCCCAAGTTTATGATGACTTTACCCTTGTGGTGATGAAGCAACGCTAGGTGCTTTACATCTAGGTGCTTTACATCTAGGTGCTTTATATACAGCATTTCCACGAGTGATTGCCACAGGCAGCCTTCCCGTGCGACCTAGGGAAGTAGAAATTGACCTGCTCAGTGTGGGGAGACTGATCCTGGAACTGCTAATGTGAGCAAACCTACAGCGCCTAGAGCCTAAGACATCTACATCAAGCTGACTATTAGGCTAATTTAAGCTTATGCCGAGTATTAAGTATATTCATCTAAATTGATGCACTACAAAACTTCGGTGATGTCGTTGAACACACTTTAATGTTGCTCATCGTATCAGCACCTCAGCACCACCTAGAGCTGTTAAGGGTATC
>JBCCBI010000569.1:0-2950 GCA_039034155.1 Deinococcota bacterium
ACCACGTTCATCTCGCCGATATCTGCTCCAGAGTGCAGTAAGGCTTGGGTGACAGCAGCTTGGTCAGCAAGGGTTAGCTCGAGCGGACTCACAAGTAGCGCTGAGCCACCCCCAGAAATTAAACAGAGCACTAAATCATCTTCAGTGAGGTCATCCAACTCGTCCAAAAGTCGCTGTGTGCCATTAACACCAGCCTCATCTGGCACTGGGTGGGCAGCTTCAACAACCTCAATAGTTTGCGTGGGGACAGCGTGACCGTAACGAGTGATAACGATGCCGGACAGGCTAACACTTGGGTGATGCTCCTGATAATACTGTTCACAGGTTTGGGCCATAGCGGCAGCAGCTTTGCCCGCACCTACCACAATGAGTCTGCCTGTTGGCGGTTTAGGAAAATACGCAGGTAGGACGTCTTCGGGGCGCACGGCGGCAAGGCCTGCCTCGAGCACCTCATGCAAAAGGGTTTCGGGATTATCTGCAGGTGCTACCGACATCATCAACCCCTCCAACTACACGTGTAACTATTTAAGTGCCAGTATCTAAGAATCTATTCGAGAAGTTGTTAAACCTATGGGCTCGAGGCTTGCTGAGCTGATGAGCTATTGAGGGTTCTTTGACAAAGAAGTTTGTTGGCAACCTTAATTGATTATAAAGCACAATTACCCAATTCCTTTTAAGATAGCTCCTAAGCGAACATCGAATCAACGAAACGGCAACAGCTCACTTAACGGTCTTGCTTCAACTTCACCAAGAATCACCAATGCGTCTTTATTAGCTACATCTAACTGCCACATCATCTCACGACAGCGTCCACAAGGTGGCATCACCCGACCGGTGTGATGCACTGCCACAACGTAGGTGATGTGTGTCTCGTGGTGTTTAAGCATTTCTGCGATGGCAGCATGTTCCGCACAAAACCCCAAACTACAGCTAAAATCCAAACAAATCCCTGTGTAGGTTTGACCCCTAGATGAAACAATTACTGCCCCTACTGTACCAGCTTGACAGTCGTCATTGGGATAGATCGGCCTAGCAACACTATGAGCTTGCTGGATGAGGTTAGCGTAATCCATACTGTTAGTCTAGCCAAATTCTTAGTCTAACTAAGTTTAAGAAACTTGCTCAGTAGCACTGCGAATCACGGCGATGCTGTCATCAAGTGCATGTTGTTCATCATCATTTAAAGATACTGTCAAGGTGGCTAAAACGCCATCCCGACCCACAATGCGCGGCAGGCTGTAAGCAACCTCACCATCACTCATAGACACCGTTAAGACTGAGCCTTGGTTTTGCAAGACCGCTTGGCTGATGCTGGCAAGGGCAGACGCCACACCATAGTAAGTGGCACCTTTACGGTTGATGATTTCGTAAGCAGCCCGCTGTACATTTCTTTGGACTTCGTGTTCAATGTCGCGGTTCCAGGTAAATCCGCGCGCTTCAAAATAGGTAGGCACAGGCAGTCCGCCAATATCTAACGCACTCCATGCCACCAACTCAGAATCGCCGTGTTCACCCAGCACGTAACCGTGGACGTGTTTGGGGCTCACGTGCGCTCGAGCTGCCACCAGTGCCCGCAAGCGCGCCGTATCCAAGGTTGTTCCTGAGCCAATGACGTGGCTGGCATCCAGCCCGCTGGCTTTGTAAGCAACGTGAGTAAGTACGTCGACTGGGTTAGTGGCCACCAGCAAGATAGCGTTGGGCGCGTAGTGAGTGATGCGCGGAACAATCTCACGGAAAATAGCGGCGTTTTTGCTAGCTAGGTCTAAACGTGTCTCACCCGGTTTTTGGTTAGCACCTGCGGCAATAATCACCAAGCTAGCGCCGTCTAGCGCGGCGTAGTCGCCAGCGCGCACCTTTACTGGGTTAGTGTAGGGCGTCGCGTGGGAGACGTCCATCGCCTCGCCTTCGGCCCTAGCCGTATCTTTATCTACAAATACCAGTTCACTAGCAATATTTCCTGTAACCAGCGCGTAACCAGCGGTAGCACCGACATATCCCGCACCTACGATCCCAACTTTCATGTTATTCCTCCAAGACGTATGCAATAACGAGTTACACGTGTTTATAAAGCCAATTTACTTAAATCCTGCTGCATTGCTGTTGTAAAGCATTTCTCTATCTTGACAGGGATTTATACACAGACACCTTTTTACATACAGACACCTTTTTACAGATGTATCTCCACCGCAAGAGATGAAGGTTTTACACTTTGATAATTAGGGCAAATTGACATTAGGGCAAAACTCAGGCATCAACACCCACATCTGAGAGTTAACGCTATGAGAGTTAACGCTATGAATGTCAAGGCAGTGTAAGCTTAAATCGCATCACCCTTTGCATTGTGTACACCTCGCATTGTGTACACCGCAAAACGTGTTCAGCACAAAAACTATCTAAGTTAAAGACATTATGCCTTCGACCAAGATGTTTCGATACGGAGGTGAGGGGTTCACTAGCCAACGTTGACCCGGTGAGCTTATGACCAATCTTGGTGACTACCAAACTATCCACAGGAAACGCCGCCACCAGACGTGATTCCGGTAAACTAGATTTATGTTTTTCTTTCGCGGTAATCCTAACTTCAAACAAGACGGCAACTTTTTGCTGGCGCGGGTGCGCACCTTCAAACATGGCGAAACTATTATTGTCCGCATTTCCAAAACGAGTGAGATGAGCGCCCAAGGGGGCGGCTATTTTGTGCGTAAAAGCTTAACGGGTCCTAAAACGTTGGACTCAGCCCTGCTCGAGATTTCCCTGACTCGCGGCCACCGCGTCAAAAACGCCACCGTTGATGGCGGCGAGCTTATTCCTGTACGCGAGTGGGTGGACGAGCCTGAGTAGATGTCAATTTAGCTGTGTACCCGACTAATTTAGCTGTGTACCCGACTAAGGCATCATTCACAAGAAGGCACTTTAACGACACAAACATCCATATTTTAGGAGCATCAAC
>JBCCBI010000570.1:0-2948 GCA_039034155.1 Deinococcota bacterium
GCCCGTCCCCAAAGGCGTTCCGGTGATTGATTTGGCCCTCAAGCAGGGTGTGCCAGGGTTTTTAGAGACGCTCGAGGTTGTCCTCAGTGAGCTTGAAGTGCAAGACGCCATCGTCGCCAGTGAACAAGCGCCCCTCTCGGCAGACATGCACGCAGCATTTACCGAATTGTGGAACGCGCGCACGCCAGTCCAAGAAATCCCCCACGAAGACTTCAAAACGCGTATGAAAGACGCTAAAGCCGTGGTACGAACAGGGGAGTTTACGCCGTATAGCAATGTCATTTTAGTCGCTGGCGTCGTGTTTTAAGGAGATGGCTTAATCGCAGCGTCTTTGACATTTAAGCTTTGTCAGAATGATGCTAGCTAAGATTGATCTTGCTACGACGTTCTAGATGGCCTTGAATCACCTGTGACCAGCCCAACGGACCAACCGCGCTGATATAGCAGATGTCAGCATCACCTGCGTTGGTCCATGTCCTATCAGGTTTTTGGACGAGGTAGCCTTCGGTAACTTCAGCAAGCATAGGCAGGTCGTTGGCACCATCACCTAAGCCGATGCTGTGGATAGCGTCGTAGTGTTGCTGAAATAGCTCGAGCAACCGCCTTACCGCTAAACCTTTATTAGCACCTTGCCCAGTAATTGTATAAAAACGACTACCCCGGACGGACTCGAGTCCAACCTCAGCAAGCTGCATCTGAAGGTTTTCTAAGACAGGTTCAGATGCATTAGTAAATAAAATCGTCTCGCTGTAGTCGCGTTGAGACGCTCGAGCTGCCGCGTCCTCAGCTAATCCCGTTAACTCACAAATTTCTTTTAAACTGAGGCTGTCATAGCCAAGACACGTGCAGCTTAAATCATTACATGCGTGTTCGAGCTGTTCACGAATGACCGCAACCTGGCAGCCTAGCTCGATGATATAGGCGTCATCATCTTCAGTATCAAACCTAAACGGCAGCTCAAAATAGCCTTTGGGAATGACTATTGCGCTGCCGTTTTCGACGATAAACGGTGCGTGCAAATCTAATAGACGCTGATAATATCGCTGTTCTGCACGAGTTTTAGACGAGCAAAAAATGATAGGGACGCCTGCAGCAAGGGCAGCTCGAGCAGTTGCCTCGGTGGGGGCGAGGCTATAGCTTTCAAGCTCGAGTAGCGTCCCATCCAAATCTGTAACAATGACATCTATCAAGATTGACGAGCCTGCCTTATGTCTAGCTTGCGCCGGGGTTAATCTGCTGGCAGGGCTGCCATTGGGTAGCTTGGCGCAGCGGTCGTATAATCAAGATTATCTGACTGTCGTACCATTCCATGAGGCTCAAAAAACTCACTGTAGGCGTTGTCGGCAACGTCGCTCACAAAACTGCTCAGGTTAATTTTGGCAAGCGCTGGGTAATAGGTTGTTTGGGGTAGGTCTGCCTGGGCACCAAGGAGGCCGCGTTCGCGTAAGTCAGCTAAAATGTTTGCTTTGAGCGACTCACGACTGACGGGTGAATGGTACATCACTTGCAATGCTGCATAGATCATCTGATTGACGTGCTCGGTGCCTTTTTCAGCATGTAAGTGAGGGTTACGTGACTCAATCTGGAACACCTCAACAGGATGTTGCACCGTTTCACGGGTTAACTTTTCAGTAATGCCGCCAAATTTTTCTAGCAAATACAGTAAGTGATACGGCTCAACTGAGTAGCCAGACGAGTACACCATTGACTCAGCCAGGTCTGTGGTCATGGCGTGCTCACCGGCGTTGCCGGTACGAATGACATCTGTCTCAAAACCCGTGTAGTGGCTAAGCAGTTGGTTCATGTAGCCGTTGGTAACAACTGACGTGCGCCCAAACTTGGCAAAAAAGAGTTTGTCATCAACGATTTTGGGTTTGCTGTGCCACGCAATGCGCACCATGGCGTGGTCAGATTTACTGAGCGCAAAACCAGCCGAGTAAATTCGTACGTACTCGAGCACGGCACCAGGAAAGTAGTTATCTGCATCGATAAAGCCCAGATATTTTTTGCCGCTGAGGCGGGCTAGCAGGGTACCCATAATCATGCCTTCGGCTTTGCCATTGCGTACGAGTCCGTCTTCGCCAAGTAGCTCAGGGTAGCCAGCCCGTGCTAGTGCGGTAGCAAACTGCTCATCTTTTTGATGCACCAGCATAATTTTTTTACCAGTATAATCACAAAAGTTTTTAATAGCCTCTTGTTCAATTGAAAAACGGTCCACAGGCTCGCGGCTGCTGTTGGACACAATGATGATAAGGCACTGGCTAGGAATGCCGTAGAGGACGCCCTGTAAGAGCTTAAGTCGTTCGCCTTTCATAGGTACGACAATCGCCATGTCTTGCTCAACAGTGTGTAAGCGTTCGTAGCTTAGCCGCTTAATGACACCTTGGTCTGCCGTATCAACATCACAACTGAGGCCGGCATCTAGCTCAAATACTTTTTGAACGCCATAGAATAAATTTGCACCAACGCGTTCCATGTCACGAGGGGTCTCGAGTCTCATGTTCTACCTCCATAAAAGTTAGCAAAAGAAGTTGACACAGTAAGAAAGCCATAACCGTGTAGACAGCACAGCACGTAATCTGAACAGTACAAAGGTATGCAAGATGATCGTTGTTGGTTGTACTAACTAAAAAACAGCACAGATACTGAGGTCACTTAGGCAGGCTTGCTGGTACAAACCACCGTATAGAGCGTCTCGCGCTGTCCAAGTATTTCCTGTCTTGGACGAGTTTAAAGATAAGCTAGTGCAAGTAGCCCGTGACAACATGCAAAGCTTACTGGCTGTTTCACAGTCGTAACGCACACAATAATGTGATTGTGCTTGTACAAGTTTCGAGCAACTAACCTAACAAGGCTAGGCAGCTTGTACGCAAGCGGCGCTGATAGCTATAAGCCATGTACCAAGTATGTTGCGCAAAAGTATTAGCTTAAAGCTGAATGAGAATCAC
>JBCCBI010000571.1:0-2930 GCA_039034155.1 Deinococcota bacterium
CCCGCCGACAGATCGCCCGCCTCGCGCACAGACGTTGAAAACGCGGTGCGAATGAGCGTCGTCGCCTGTTCTTCGATCACCATCGTCGCATTTTTGATGGCATTTCCGTTTTTATGGATGGTGCTCACAACATTCAAAACATCTGGCAATATTTTCAGATTACCGCCCTCACTCATTCCTGATAAGCTGTTTGGTGAAGATCCGTTCGGCAATTATAGATTGCTATTTTCAGATTATAATTTTTTGCGCTACGCCTTAAATACGTTCGTTGTGGCAACACTAGCAGCGCTAGGTCAAATAATCACTTGCTCTTTAGCGGCCTTTGCGTTTGCTAGACTAACGTTTAAAGGCAATCGGGTCATTTTTGGCCTCCTGCTTGCTACATTGGTTTTACCTATTGAAGTAACTATCGTCCCCGAATATCTTATTGCTTTACTGGTGTACGAGCCTGCCTTACAAGCTATTGGCTTAAGGTGGATTGACTCACTCGCGCCGTTAATTGTGCCTTCCTTTTTTGTGGGAGCTACGGGCACGTTTTTATTGCGGGAATTTTTTTCGACCATCCCCAGGGATTTAGAAGAAGCGGCGGTAATAGATGGCGCAAGTGTTTTTGCTATTTATCGCCGAATTTTTTTACCGCTAGCGACGCCTGCACTTATTACCTTGTTTTTGCTAGCGTTCATCACAAATTGGAATGACCTATTGCGTGCTGTGCTGTACATTAAATCTCCTAATCTGCGCACGCTACCCATTGGTTTAGCACTTTTTCAAGACGAGTACGCCACACAGTGGGATTTGCTGTTAGCGGGGTCCGTAGTCACGATATTACCCCTCATTATTGTGTACATTTTCATGCAAAAATATATTGTTGAAGGCATTGCTACAACGGGCATTAAGTAATGCTTTCAGAACTCAAGCGCAGCGTTCAGCGCTTACCTAGTGGTGCGCATTCGACTGTTGTCAGCTTTCGAGCGAACAACCTTAGAGTGATGCCTTTAGCGCTACCAACACGTGGGCGGGCATATGAATAAGTACATCATTTGGCATACACGCAGCAATGCAGCAGTTGTATTTAGGCCTTGCCGAAGTTTTTAGAATTTGTTGCAGACAAGCTCGAGTCCCAAACTTAGCAAATTGACAATGGAACCTTTTTTGGAGCTGCCCAACCCATGCTCGAGCCCGGTGCAATTGACACCATGAAGCTAAATGGCAGTGGTTCAACTCAACTCTTTGCAGACTCAAATGTCCAAATAATACCCAGATTACCTCGTATGACCGCTTGATTCCTCTTATTTTGAAGGATGTTAACCATGATCCACACAACCCTACAACGCGTTCAGGACACAGGCGGCGATCACCTCACCGAAGATGCCCTGTGGGCAGGCGTGTTTGAACATCATGCTGTGCTTGCTATTGCCGACGGTGCTCCCCAACGGTTACGGCCCATTGCCAGTATGCAACCCCTCATTGACACGTACAGCTCTCGTTACGGACAAGGCGTAACACCTTCAGGAGTTGCCTCGCGGTTACTCTGTAGTACAGTTGCTGAACTTGCACCAACAGCTCACACGCCCGCCGAGATGGTTACCGTTGCTAATGAACGCTTAGCTACTGAACTACGCACGATCTACGGTGATATTAGTACGGCAGCCTTGTTAGAAGCGGAACCGCATCTCACCGTACTATCCGAAGACGAGCGTTACATCCGGCTTGTTTTACCCGCAGCAACTTACACGGTTGCCCGTCTTGATTGGGAGAAGCAGCAGCTCGAGGTTGCTCATGGTGCAGATTCAGCACTTATTGCTTTTCAGCAAGATGACACAGCCATTCGCATCACACCCGATCAAATGGTGCAGCATGATGATAAGGCAAAAAGCCTATATCTTTCTGGCCCTGATGCAAAAGCAGAACATCCCTTTTTTCAAGCTTTGGGAGACAGCCGTGCCCGGGAGGTTAACCGCCTCAACGGCCTGTATCACAACTTTGTTAGTCCAGACGGTCAAACAGACCCAGCGGTAGGTGTTTCTGTCATTAACGGACTCCCCAACGTTGCTGACTACATGTTTCAAACCTGTGTGCCGTTGGAGCAATACAAAGCCGTTTTACTGGTTTCTGATGGGATGTTTTTGCCTCCACCACTTCAAGAGAGTGGGCTCGAGCCAGATGCGACGCAGCTACAACTTATGGGTGACTTTGTTCTACAACAAGGCTTAAAAGGCTACGTAGAACACCTGAGACGCGAGGAAATTCGTGTCATGAATACTCCCGGAGCCCTTGCTTGGCACGACGATGCAAGCGGGTTATTTTTCGCTTGGGATACCTAATCCTTACTACCATACGGCAATTCGAGCCACAAAAATGCGTGAAGGTTGCCCCTCACGCACAGTTCAGATTTAGCTCGAGTTATTTAGCAGCGCTGTAGTTTTCAGATACCTTTGCCCAGTTCACAACATTCCAAAACGCACTGATGTAATCCGGACGGCGGTTTTGATAGTTGAGGTAGTAAGCATGCTCCCAGACATCTAACCCCAGAATAGGCGTTTTACCTTCCATGAGGGGGCTATCTTGGTTAGGGGTACTCATAACCTCGAGCTTGCCGCCACTAACTACCAACCAGGCCCAGCCAGAGCCAAAGCGGGTCGCAGCAGCAGTTGCAAATTCTTCTTTAAAGCTGTCAAAACTGCCAAACGCACTGTCAATAGCCTCGGTTAAGTCGCTACTAGGTGCGCCGCCACCAGGTGCCATAATTTCCCAGAAAAGGTTGTGGTTGGCATAGCCACCACCATTATTGCGCACACCAGTAGGTAACGCGTCAGCACCTTTTGCCAAAATATCTTCGATGCTCATGCTAGCCATGTCGGTGCCTTCAACAGCCGCTGCTAACTTGCTCGCGTAACCAGCGTGGTGCTTGTCGTGATGGATTTCCATCG
>JBCCBI010000572.1:0-2929 GCA_039034155.1 Deinococcota bacterium
AGCCGACGTAATGGTGATGCCACGCGCTTTTTCTTGCTCCATCCAATCCATCTGTGAACCACCCTCATGGGTTTCACCCATTTTGTGGATGCGCCCAGCATAGAAAAGGATGCGCTCAGTCAAGGTTGTTTTACCAGCATCAATATGCGCAGCAATACCAATATTACGAGTTTGTTTTAGGTCAGTAGCGGTTACTGCCATGGTCCCTCCTGATAAGTCTTGCGGGTTTGCTTAGTCACGTTCTAATAACGATAGTGAGCATACGCGCGGTTAGCTTCTGCCATGCGCTCAACATCATCTTTTTTCTTAACGGCACCGCCACGTCCTTGGGCAGCGTCGAGAAGTTCACCAGCAACACGTTCCACGGCAGTTCGCTCTGGACGAGCGTCTGACGCAGCAGCAAGCCAGCGCAGTGCCAGTGACTCAGCGCGCCGTGGGGCAACTTCAACAGGCACTTGATAAGTTGCCCCGCCAACACGGCGGCTCTTAACTTCAGTGCGCGGTTTTACGTTGTCGATAGCTTGTCGGAACACTTTGAGAGGTTCTTGGCCACTGCGCTCTTGAATGAGCCGGCAGCCCCCATAAAAAATACGACTTGCCAAATTTTTCTTGCCATCTCGCATGAGTTTATTGACAAACGCGGTTACGGTTGTGTCGCTATACACCAAATCTGGGTGTAATTTGCGAACTTCTGCACGTCTTCTGCGTCCCATAATTATCCTTTAGGTTTTTTGGTGCCGTACTTGCTGCGGCCCTGATTGCGTTGTACGTAACGGCCTACACCCACCCCAGCGCAGTCAAGAGCGCCGCGCACGATGTGATAGCGCACACCAGGCAAATCTTTTACCCGACCACCACGAATAAGTACAGAGGAGTGTTCTTGTAAATTGTGTTTTTCGCCGGGAATATAAGCAGATACTTCATAACCGCTAGAAAGACGTACCCGAGCAATCTTCCGCAAAGCAGAATTAGGTTTTTTAGGTGTTTGGGTTTTTACAACTGTGCAGATACCACGACGTTGCGGGCTGCCTTTGAGTGCAGGCGTCTTGGTTTTTTTGCGCACAACCTTGCGACCTTTTCTGAGTAGTTGGTTGACCGTTGGCAGCGTAACCACGTTCCTTTCTTAAATAACCTTCTTAGCTAAGACCTTATTGATGTTGTTTTATGTACTGCGTTTGCCCACATATTGGCACCACAAAATTGTCCCGACTCCAATACCGCAGCGTTGCGCGGCTCGAGCCTCTTCGTCAGAACACCACGCATTAAGATGGCACCCAACTTTTTGACAGAAACTTAGCTTGTGATGCTTGATACGTCGTTGCTGTTTTCTTTGGGTAACGGCAATCCTGATTACTAGAGCAATCTGTAAGTGCTAAATTACACAAGAAATGTGCACAATTTTTTCGGATGTTGTGGTGCTGCGATTATCCCCTTAACACCACATAACCTCAATTAAACAGTGAATTACAGCAGTTGGCAAAGCAATAGGAAATTCTGTCCACTAGACTTGGCGTTGTAAGCCTAGGAACTCAAACTTTTGAAGTATAGGACGTGTAAGCTGAATATGCAAGTGCTGGGCGCTACCAAGCCCGCTTGTTCAACAAGATAAACCCATCAAACACCTTCATTGTTTTCTCATGAATTTAATCTTATGTCCCACAGCAGTAACATAATATCAACACAAATGATTGAACTACTGAGCGTATACACTTTATGTTCCGTCAGCTAGCATGAATCTGTTGAGCGTTGCGAGTACCCATTGCGAATACCCATAATGTGCTACTCAAGTAATGTTGCAAGTTGTTCAAAGGTCGCCAAGGAAAGTGCTTCAGCGCGTATTTTAGGATCAAGCTCGAGCCTTTCTAGTGCGTCTCTCACAGACGCGTCTGGGTAGCCTGCCATCAGTAGATTTTTTTTAAGTGTCTTACGGCGATGTTGAAATGCGTACTCAATCAATTTAAATAATTTAGGTGCAGGCTGGCGCGTCCTATCAACCTCTAACTTGGTAATGGCACTTGTCACCTTAGGCGGCGGCCAAAACGCACTCGGTTTAACATCGCGCAGCACCGTCACCTTGGCGTAGTATTGGGTCCACAAACTAAGTGCGCCATACGCTGATGTAGACGGTTTTGCAGCTAACCGCTCAGCAACCTCTTTTTGAATAAGGCAGACAATCTTTGCAAACCGCCCCGACGCAAGTACGTTACGCAGTAGGGGCGTGGCAATGTTGTAAGGCAAATTCGCCACCATTACGGTGAGGTCTGGCAGTGCCGTCAAGTCGACTGTCAGAGCATCTGCGTGGACGATCTCAACGTTAGCAGCATCAGCAAGGGTGTGCTCGAGCACAGGCAAAACACGTGCGTCTAGTTCGACACTAACAACTTTAGCGGCTCGCTTAGCAAGTTCATGGGTGAGCACACCCAACCCCGGGCCAACCTCAAATACAGTGTCTGTAAACACCAAATCTGCACTTTTGACAATTACCTCTAGCACGCGTGCATCAATTAGAAAATTTTGGCCAAAACGCTTGTCTGCGTGTAAGTTGTACTGCGCTAGTAGCGCTCGCACCCGCTTGGGTGAAGTCAGCGGCAGCGTATTAGTCGTTTTAGAATTAGCTAAACTCATAAGCATCTCAATGTTTAAAATATATTTCACATCATGAGAGAAACGTTGAAGACAACATCTGTGACCCAGTGCTTTGACTTGCAGCAGCATCTTCTAAGCAGCACCATCTTCTAAACTGAGGTTGTCACTGCACTGGCTCAGTCATACCGTTCTACCGCCTTGTGGCCATATCAAGTGATGCTTAATAATACCAGCTCCGACAAAAGGCATGATAAACTCACATCATGGGACGACTAGGACGACCAAGTATCGAGGTTGCCGAGCAGGATAGTGTGGCAGATTTAAGAAAGGCATATCTAAGCAG
>JBCCBI010000573.1:0-2902 GCA_039034155.1 Deinococcota bacterium
GAGGGTGATGCTCGAGCACATACTCGAGCATCACCGCTTCATCACAGTGGTCTTAATAGTTCAACTATAGATATAGACTCAAGATTACACAGCTGAGGAGCTAGACTTAACGTACACGCCGCTGAATTAGCCGCTCAGCATTGGCAAGCGCGTCTTCAATAGGACGGTCTTCGTTAAGTACTTGGCTAAGTGCGTTAGTCACAATCTCTTGTGCCACCACATCACCGGGGTGGGTTACTGTGCCTTGAATATTGTCAATGATGTCAATGAATAACAAACGTGCTTGTTGATTGGCTAGGAAGGGAATCTCTTCTTGAAAAATAGGGTCTTCCCAGGTGGATTTAAGGGCAGGGAAAGCTTCAATAAGGGCAAACGAATCAAGCTGAGCTTGTTCGGTTGTCGTCATGAACTTAATAAAATCCCAAGCCAGTTCTTTGTTATCTGACTGCTCAGGAATCGCATAAAACGAGCCACCCCACGTTGAAAACGAGCCACCTGGTAAGTTTTCAGCACCCCATAACCCAGTTGTCTCTGGTGCCATCCAGTTTTCGAGCTGACCGCGCAACCATGCACCAGACATTTGTGTAGCCACGGCCCCGTCTTTAAATGCTTGGTACCACTCATTGCTCCATGCGCCAATTTGCGCGTCTAAGCCAGCATCACGAATTTCTTTAGCAACTGCAAATGCATTGTAGAAGCGTTCGGTATTTACCAACACTTCGCCGTTACTATCAAAATAAATGCCTTGACCTTCTTCAAGACCGGTGCGAATCATAGCGTTGTAAACGTCGGCAGCGTCAGCAATGAGGAAAACATCATTAGCACCGTCACCATCTAAGTCGCGGGTAACTTGTTTACCAAATGCAATGTAATCATCCCAGCTACCGAGTACATCGCTAACCTCTGCCCCAACTTCTTCAAAGCGGTCACGACGCCAGTACAAAACACCAGGCCCTAAGTCAGTTGGCATGGCGACAATGCGTCCATCTGCGGTAGTACCTTGGGCAACTGCATAGTCAGCAATTAAAGGTGTGTATTCGCCTGCGTTAAAGGGTGGTTGGGATAAGTCAACTAAGCCGCCATCAGCTACAAATTTGGCAATAAAACCCACTTCAATAGCAGACACATCTGGCGCACCTTCACCTGTGGCAAGTGAGGTCGTGAGCGCGTTGTGATAGTCACCAAATTCCAAAATTTGCATTTCAATGGTGACGTCTGGGTTCATTTCCATATAGGCTTCGGCAAGTGCCGTGGTCGTTTCGGAAAGGCTGGGAAAACTACCCACGGTGAGGACCGTTGTCTCTTGGGCTGTAGCCGTTAACATCAAAAGTGTAAGTGCAAAGATACCTAAGCGTTTCATTATGTTTCCTTTCACAATTTGACTCAACCTCTACCTAGTTAATGCTTCCTCACAGCATTGATACTTCCTCACAGCCGTGCATATGGGGTAAGCTAATTTAGCGGAGGTTGAGGCTAAGTGACGTGCGTTTACAGGTGCGCCAACACCTGCGTTCAAATGGACCTTACAGATTCTCGTTTGACAAGTTGCGGATTGAACTTATGCTGGACCTCCGTTTCTTTGTTGTTTAAACGCGCGAGGGCAATAGTTGCTGCTGCTTTGCCCATTTCGGTAAGGGGTTGATGGACGGTAGTTAAACTCGGATATAAATAGCGGGCAATCAACACATCGTCGTAGCCCACTAGAGATATGTCTTTGGGTACATCTAAGTTGTGTTCTCGCAAGGTTTTAAGTGCACCTGCAGCCATTTGGTCATTAGCAGCAAAGACTGCTGTCATGGGCGTGCCTCGCTCGAGCAATACCTGCATCGCATCATGTCCACCTGACTCAACAAAATTTGAGGTTACAAGCAAGCGTTCATCGCAATCTACACCAGCTTCGTGCAGTGCGCGCTGGTAGCCAGCTAAGCGGTCACGGCCGTCTTTCATGGTGAGCGGACCACCAATGTGGGCAATATGGCGGTGACCTTGCTCGAGCAAATGCTTTGTCGCTAAGTAGCCACCAAGTTCATTGTCCAAATACACGCATGCTTCAGCAAGTTCAGGGATGTAACGGCCAATTATGACCGTAGGTGCGTCTCCTTGTGACCAGCTTAAAAGTTGCTCATCCGACGTTGACTCGAGGTGCAAAATTAGTGCGTCACAGCGCCGTTCTTTAAGGAAAGTAACGGCGTTTTGCTCTAAATTGCCATCAACGTGGCCGCTCGAGACAACAAGGTGCATACCACTAGCCTCAACCACTTGTTCAATACCGCTGACAATGCCGCTGTAGAACGGGCTTGAGATTTCGTTGACCACCACGCCAATACCGCCTGAGCGATTGGTGACTAAGCCACGTGCAAAGGTATTGGGAGTGTAGCCCAACTGAGATACCGCCGACATCACTCGGGCCCTTGTGTCCTCAGCAACAGGAACAGTGTTGTTGAGCACACGCGACACAGTAGATATTGACACACCAGCTAAGCGTGAAACCTCACGAATCGTTGACACAAAACTCCTTCATAGTACTTCTTCGTAGTACTTCGTAGTCAGCGCTTTCTCAGTACCATTACCCCTGTGGTGACACAAGCTCTAGAGACGCCACGCACCGTAACGCCATCTACATGACGACACCACACGTTGACCTACCAGCATGGTAAGACCCACCTTCATAACGATGCTTGCTACTACAAGATGAAGCTGCAAAGTGCAAAGAAGCAAACAACTGAGATGAAGTTGACTTAGCTATGAAAACGCTTTCATTTACTATAAGCATTTCATTTGAAGTTTGTCAAGTGTGTTCAGATTTGACCGCATATTGTTGACTAAACTCACAAACAGGTTTGATTTTTGACTAAAACCTGCCAAAAGTACCTTAATTAAGGGTATTTACGCCTACTTGAGA
>JBCCBI010000574.1:0-2893 GCA_039034155.1 Deinococcota bacterium
ACGTGCACAGGCACAACACACGCACGTTCAACTTTCATCCAAAGCTCCGGGACTCAGGGAGCCAACATGGCTGTAGCGTCTCTCACCTCTAGAATTGGGCTAAGTCGATGCTGATGTGGCACGTAGGTGCAACATGGTCTCTGCGGGGGGTGAATTCAAAGCGCTTCTAATTCAGCGGGTGCAGCGGCAGTTCCTTGAATGGCGTCCAAGCCAGAGAGAGCAATCCTCACTGGCTTGAACAGTTTTAAAGTAGATGTTGAGAACTTCGCTGCATCCGCCACCGCCGTGTCTCTGACTAGGCCCTTGTGTTTTGAATTAAGCTCAAGGCATATTGGTGAAGGTCATGTGGCGCTCGAGCACTGCAGTGACGCGCTATTTACCTTTCGTGAGCATGCTGAGGCCTTTGGCACCATGCGGGCGCTCACGCTCTTAGCAGACATGAACCTGCGCCAAAGCAAGTTAGATGTCGCTGAGCGCTTACTGAGCGAAGCCCTTGAACTGGCTGAGCCGGCTGGTGCTGGCGAGTCAAGTATGCTCCTCAATAAACTTGGCGATTTGTACCTGGCCCAGCAAACCCTCAACACGGCCGAGCGCTACTACGACCGTTCTGTATCTGCAAGTAGTAGCGAAACAGGTAACGTGAGCCCCATGATTAATGTCAACAATTTTCGCGGGCTAGGGCGTATTGCCTTGCGCAGACAGGAATGGCAAGCTGCCAAAATTTACTTTGAAAAAAGCTTAGAACTTTCTAAAACTATGCAGTTTCGCTTGCGCGAACCGTATATTCTTACTGACCTAGCGCGGGTTTTAGCTCATCCAGAAAATTCTGAGGGAGATGTCCCGCAAGCGTGGCAGTTTTTAAAAGATGCTGTTAAGGTTGCTAGCAGGCGCGGTCAGCAGGGCAGTTTAGCTGAAACATATGCGGTGATGGGGGAATTGGCAGCGCGCCCAAACGCGCAATTTTTGGGTGTAGATGTTCACCAACACGCGCGTACGTATTGGCTCGAGAGCTTGCGTGCAGCTTGGCGTCAACGCGATTTTAGCGCGGCGCTCCACGCGTTAACAGCGCTTGTTGAGTTGCCACAAGGTAGTGAAGACATTGCTGGTATGGCTGCGTTTGATGAGCCAGATAGCGCCTCAACAGCATCAGATACAGCAGCGCTAGATACCTCCTTTGAGCAAACACTTATTATGCCGCAAGCGCAGCTAAGCTCAGACTATGACCGTCAGCAAGAGACAGTTGAGGCCGCGCAGGTGACAGGGTACGCGAGCCGCGAGGGACTGCACACAACCCAGACGAACATCACCCTACAAAGCGCCCACTACGCCCTAACCCAGCACGACGATCTTCCTAATGAGGCAGATGTGCGTGCGTGGCACAATGCCATTATTGATCTGGTGATCCAGCACCCCGCCAGTCAACAGGGAGACCGTGAACGCGCTCACAACATCCCCACACATGAGTTTGACCCAGCAAAACAGAGCCAAGTTGTACCAGATGGCGACACGATGACCGTTGAAGATGCTGTGCGTTATTTTTTGCCTAAGTTACCTGTGCAAGCGCCGCTGCCTTAGTCAGCCTTGTCGCGTGCCATCAAGGAATGCTACAGCTGATAA
Source organism: Deinococcota bacterium (assembly GCA_039034155.1). GTDB lineage: Bacteria > Deinococcota > Deinococci > Deinococcales > Trueperaceae > JBCCBI01. Next base: position 1,618 of record JBCCBI010000574.1, read on the forward strand.
TGCTACAGCTGAGAATACTACAACCAATTAATGTTGCTCCAAGCCTTGTTCTAACACGTGCTCTAGCCAGGCGATAATGGCTTCAGCACTTGCTAGATTGGTTGCTAGGGGTACGTTATGGACGTCGCAAATGCGCATAAGTGCAGAGACATCTGGCTCGTGCGGTTGGGCAGTGAGGGGATCGCGAAAAAAGATGACGGCAATCACCAAATCTTGAGCAACCCGCGCGCCAATTTGTTGGTCGCCACCGAGCGGGCCAGACAGTAAACGCGTCACTGTAAGCCCTGCTTTATCTTGCAAAATACTGCCGGTGGTACCCGTGGCAATGAGCGAAAACTGCTTGAGGATGGGTGCATGGTCTTTGGCAAAAATAGCTAGGTCGAGTTTTTTCTTGTCATGGGCAATAAGTGCTACTGACTTGGTATCAGACTGGGAAGAAGCTTCAGGCGTTGCCATAGCTTAGTTTAGCTTGCTTTGGACAGTAGTAAAGCGGGTTCATGAAAAGGATGCTTGCCTGTACAAGCTCCTTGAAGCTGTAGCATTAACTGATGTTTGTGTAAGCTAACAGGGCTATCGTGATGGGCGTGCTCAACGTTTGCTACTCCGGGTTCGTCTATTTGACACATGCATCTTTTATGGATATTCGTTATGCGTTAACAGGCTGGATGAGTATGCACCAGGCGATGCTGTTGTGAGCCTCGAGCCCATTCCCACTCATATCTCCCGCGCTGTTAGACACATCCACGATACCCCCAGAAAGTTTGTTCTAAACTTTGCAGGTGCAGGTAGTCAAGCGCTTATGTGGCTCCACGCGCAAGCTGGGTCGTCGCGCAGTATCGTCGAAGCAGTTGACCGTTACGCACAAGCCTCCCTTATTGAAGCTGTGGGGCACGAACCAAGTAGTTATACCTCAGTAGATGTTGCTGTAGCACTTGCGAAACATGCGCATAAACGGGTAGGGGTGCTCGAGCCTACATCACTCCAAACCGGCCTCAGGTTCGGCGTTGGCCTTACCGCAACCATTGCCACCGACCGCAGCAAACGCGGCGACCACCGGGTTGCAGTTGCTAGTTATGACAGCCTCGGTATTACCCAGTTGGAACTTGTACTGACCAAAGGCGCACGTGACCGCTGGCAAGAAGAAACGCTGGTGAGTCAACTTTTGCTTTATGTCATTAGCTTGGCGTCAGGCGTATGCGCACCCACAGAGGATTTGTTAGAGGGTCTTTTGCCATCTGAGCAGGTGAGCATTCAGTTTCAGCCACACGTGTCTTGG
>JBCCBI010000575.1:0-2891 GCA_039034155.1 Deinococcota bacterium
CATCCGGTAACTACCGTAACCATACTGTGGCAGTGTGTTGTTCTCTCCCCAGACGTTGCCTGAACCAAGAAACTGTGTCGCAGACGCACTAGTCATAGGATCAATGAATTCGTTTGGAAAAAATGCCCATGTGCCTGTAATGTCAACATCGCCGTAGCTTGTTAAGTCCACATGAGATATGTCCAATATACCTTCAGTGCCCTCGGTGATACGTGCGTAACTGTAGGGAGTTACTACTAGGATGAGACAACTTAAGCTTTGTAACAACAACTTTTGCAATTTCGGTAATACCATGACATGCTCCTGATTGATGCAAGTTGCCTAAAAGCAACAACGTATGACTATACTTGAGCCTACGCTACAAAACGTAACGACTTGGACACTGTTTGATGGTTTTTGTACGTTGTCAACAGATAAATTGACTGTAATAGGAGACAAATGATGTCAGCAAGTTCTTCAGACTGGTATAAAGACGCTGTCTTATACGAACTTTACGTACGTGCCTACCGCGACAGCGATGGTGACGGTCATGGCGACTTACGAGGTGTTGTCGAGAAGCTCGACTACGTCAAAAGCCTCGGGGTAGATGCCATCTGGCTACTCCCGTTGATGCCTTCACCCTTGCGCGATGACGGTTACGACGTCAGTGATTTTTACAGCATCCACGAAAACTACGGCAACCTAGACGACTTCAACGTGCTAGTACGTGAAGCCCATACACGCAGCCTCAAAGTCATTGTTGAGTTAATTATGAACCATACTAGCAGTGAACATCCGTGGTTTCAAGAAAGCCGCAGCAGTAAAGATAACCCCAAGCGTAACTGGTACGTGTGGAGTGATAGCGACGAAAAATACGCTGGCACGCGGGTCATTTTTGTAGATACCGAAGGCTCCAACTGGACCAAAGATGAGCTGACGGGCGAGTATTACTGGCACCGCTTTTTTAGCCATCAGCCAGACTTAAACTACGATAATCCCGAGGTTCAAGCGGAGATGAAAAAAGTCGTCAAGTTTTGGATTGACTTGGGTGTAGATGGCTTTCGGATGGACGCCATTCCGTATCTGTTTGAACGCGAAGGCACCAACAACGAAAACATCGCGGAAACGCATGACTTTTTGAAAGAGTTGCGCAGCTATGTTGACAGCCTCAAACCAGATTGTTTTTTGTTGGGTGAGGTTAACCAGTGGCCGGAAGATACGCTACCGTATTTTGGCGATGGCACCGACGAAATGCCCATGTTGTTTCACTTTCCGGTCATGCCACGCTTGTACAAAGCAGTAGCTGAAGGCAAACGAGATAGTGTCTCGTGGATTATGGCAAATACACCGGACATTCCTGAAACTTGCCAATGGGTGGTATTTTTGCGCAATCACGATGAACTGACGCTCGAGATGGTCACAGAAGACGAGCGCGCGTTTATGTACAAAACCTATGCCCCTGACCCAGAGATGAAGAAAAATGTGGGTATTCGCCGCCGCTTAGCGCCGCTACTTGACAATGACCAACGCAAGCTTAAACTTATGAACTCTATGTTGATGACCTTACCGGGTACACCCATCGTTTATTACGGCGACGAACTTGGCATGGGTGATAACATTGCCCTCTACGACCGCAACGGCGTGCGCACACCCATGCAGTGGGAGGACAGCCACAACGCAGGTTTTAGTGAGGCAGGTAACCTTTATGCGCCAGTTATTGCCGACGCCAATTTCGGCTACAAGTGGGTGAATGTTGCTGTCCAAGACCAAGACCCTGAGAGCTTACTCAACTTTATGCGCGAGCTTATTAAAGTGCGTAAGCAACATCCGGCTTTGGGGCGGGGAACGTTTGAGATTTTGGAGCCGGAGAACAACGCCATCTTGCCATTTCTAAATACAAGTGAGGGTGATGTTGTCATCGCGCTACACAATTTGTCGGCAGACGCGCAGACCGTGAGCTTGGACTTAAGTCGTTACGACGGGCAAAGTTTACAAGATTGTTTTAGTGGGGAAGATGTGGGGCAAGCCAGTGTAGATGTTGAGGTGACGCTCGAGCCTTATCAGTTCATTTGGTACAGCGTTCAGCCATAGTCTCTACAGCCTTTGTCAATGCAAAAAGATGTGCGCCTTAGTAAATTAGAGGCGCACATCTTTAGTAATTTATCTGGATAATCTCTATTCAGCTTGCGTAGCTGCGTTTGCTAAATTAGCAAGTGCGTTAGCAATATTGCCTAAACGCATGTCTTGACCTGTAAGCCCGTGCCGTGCGGCCAAGTACATAGGATCGTTGTAGCCCACGTAAACTTGCCCGTCTTCAGCTTCCCAAATTAGCATTTTTTGCGGTAGGTCAATGGCGATGCTCTGCGCGCCTTGCATAAGTGGCGTGCCAACGTTAGGGTTACCAAATAGAAATAGGCGGGTTGGGCGCAATTCCAAGTCTACCCGCTCAGCGTTGGCAGCATGGTCGAGCATAAAAACCAAGTTGAGCCCAGCTTCGCTGATAGCTAGCTCGAGCCGTGCTTGCGTTTCATCCATATTAAAACTACTCGCCACGCTAACTAGTCCGGCAGGTGTTTCCATCATCATGTCGGACATCATGTCGCTGCTGCTGTCTTGGGCATTCACCACACTGACAGTGAGGCTGAGTAGTAAAGCTGTTAGTAAAACACGAAAAGTCATAGTCATCCCCTAAGGTTCTTACAGATTTAAGGCTTTATTTGCACAAGATATTGTTATCGTTGTTGCAGTTGTCTATGGCGTCACCTTAGAGGTTTAGCTGGGGCGTGTATGTTGGCTAGTGTACGGCAAACGTAGCAGGCTGCAACTCACAGCAGGTTTAGTGGCCATTAGCGTTGGTATAAAAGCTTTGTGATGATACATTAGATAGTCCTAAGTTTATAGCTTTAGTCAAC
>JBCCBI010000576.1:0-2886 GCA_039034155.1 Deinococcota bacterium
TACTTGCATATCTCCAACCCTAAACGCACCTTGCAGTACGTCACCTTGAATAAAGGTGATTGGCGGGGAGCCAATAAACCCAGCCACAAACGTGTCTTGTGGTGAGTCATAAATATCAAAGGGTTGCCCTACTTGCGCGATAGTACCTTTGTTCATGCAAACAATCCGGTCCGCCATGGTGGTAGCTTCAACTTGATCGTGTGTTACTAAGATAGTTGTTACACCAGTTTCACGTTGTAGACGCTTAATCTCAGCACGCATACTTGTTCTGAGGCGGGCGTCTAAGTTGGATAGGGGTTCATCCAGCAGTAACACTGAGGGATTGCGTACAAGTGCCCTCGCGAGTGATACCCGCTGCTGTTGTCCACCTGAAAGTTGCGCAGGTCGCCGTTTAAGTAGCTCGGCAATTTCGGTGAGTTCAGCCATCTCGTGGACTTTTCGTTTAATCTCTGTTGCAGATTCATTGCGGAGTTTTAGGGGAAACGCAATGTTATCAAACACGGTCATATGGGGGTAGAGTGCATAGGCTTGAAACACCACGCCGACATTGCGCTGCTGTGAGGGCAAGGTTGAGACATCTTTGCCTCCAAACAAAATCTGCCCTTGATTGAGTTTATAAATACCTGCAATTGAAAATAGAATGGTCGTTTTTCCGCAACCTGAAGGACCTAGTAACGCAATAAGCTCACCATCGTGAATGTCAAGCGAAAGATCATCCACAGCAGTCACCGCGCCAAAGTTTTTGGTAATTGCACTTAGGGTAACGTTCATTAGCCTTTGGCTGCTCCACCAAATACGTTCATGAGTTTGTCTTGGGTAAATAGGTAAAAAATGACGACGGGTAACATGTAAAAAAGCCCCACAGCTTTAAATAACGAGAAGTCCGTACGCCCTAGACTGTCAATAAGGCTAGATAGGTAGACGGATAACACTTGTACATCTGCAGATGGCGCAAGCACCAGTGGAAACAAATATGACCCCCAACCTGACAAAAACGCAAAAATACCGAGTGCAAATAGTCCAGGCCTTACTTGAGGTAGCATAATCTGCCACCAAACACGGAAACGACTAGCACCGTCTGTCATGGCGGCCATTTCACTTTCCCAAGGTACGGTGTCGTAAAAGCCTTTCATAAGCCAAATGCCGAGGGGAAGCTCGAGCGCCGTAATCACTAAAATAACCCCCTGCAAGGTGTCGTAAAGCCCCAGCAGTTGCAAAATAATAAAAATAGCAATGAGCAACGTCACTGAGGGGAAGGCATGAAGGACGAGAATCCCGCCCAAAAACGCGCTACGAAAGGGGAAATTTAAGCGGGATAGCGCATAGGCCGCTGTGGACGACAAAAAGACAACAATAATGGTAACGCTCGAGGCAAAAATAATTGTATTCAACGTCACCCGCCAAATGCCCTGACGACCTTCGATGGGTTCAATCAAAAAACGCCAGTGCTCGAGTGTAAACTCACTCGGCCAAATAGTGCCGGGCGTTTGATTCGTAACAGTATCTAGCAAAAAATAAAAATACAGCAAAAATAAAATGAGCGACATCAACGTCAAAAAGACTAATATCGGCCAAGTTCGGTAGTTTTGGGACATCGTAATAGCCTCAGGTTTCAATTTTAGGTCGTTGGACAAGTTGGTTAAAGTTAAACGCACGCAAATACAAGGTAGATAAGCTCAGACCCACCACCACAAGCACCATCGCCAGTGCCGCGCCATAGCCGTACTGCAAATTGCCAGAGTAACTCTGCAGCGCAACGTGATAGGCTTGCAGCGCCCAAACTTCCGTCGTTGAGCCGGGGCCGCCATCTGTGGAAAGTAAAATTTGCTCAAATGAGGTGAGTAGCGACAACGTTTGATAACAGGTGATAAACAAAATAGGCCACTTGAGCTGGGGTAGCAAAATATAGCGCACTTGTTGCCAAAATTTAGCACCATCAACTTCACTGGCGTAAATCATGGGTTTGGGGATGGATCTGAGCGCGCTGGTAAAAATAATCATGCCCATGCTGGCCCCAATAAAGCCGTTGATTAGAATCACAAACACCCATGCATTGGTTGGCGTGTCTAACATCCAATTGCGCGCATCAATGCCTAAACTGGGCAAAATGGAGTTTAAAAAACCCACGTCCCAGGCAAGCCACTTCCAGAGCAGCACGTAAATGACCGATGGCGTAATGCGCGGGAGAAGCCAAACAGCTCGAAAAAATGCCGCTTGCCGAGCGGGTAGATAAAAAGTCGTAATCGCTAAGATAATTGCAAACCCGGTGTTAAAGAAAACGAGCGTGACAAAGACGTAGAAGAACGTGTTAATGAGAATTGTCAGTTGGTCAGGGGTTCGGAAAATGCGCCTAAAATTGTCAAGTGTCCAGCGCCAACCTGTATAACTCGCATTCACAACAGCAGATTCTTGTTCAGGGCTTAACTCGAGACCTAAATCACGCAGGGCTACCAATAAAGCATCTTCTGTTACAAAATCTCTACCTTTAATTGATGTTTCAAAGGAAGCAGAGATGGCTTTGAGTTCTCTGGTATTGCGCGGACGGTTAGGGAGTTGTTTGAGGGCGTCCTCGAGCTCACGCCGTTCACTAAACGCTTGGTCGAGGAATGCGCTACGGATATCTGCAACAAGTGCGTCAGACGCGCCAGCCTCGCTCGCAAGGGGCAGTGTTGCATCGTTTGCGACATACACGATGCTATCAAGTGCTGCCAAGACATCTTCTGGAAAGCCCTGATCACGAAGTTGGGTGACGCCACTTCCTGAAATGCTGTAGCGCCCACCAAAAATCCCCGTTGCGGTGCTCATCGAGGTAAATGAAAATACCCCTGTGAGCACCACAGGAATAAAGAAAAAGGCCAGCACAAAGGTCAGTGCTGGGGCTAAAAA
>JBCCBI010000577.1:0-2877 GCA_039034155.1 Deinococcota bacterium
ACGTGTTAGTGGCAATTTCTCATAAGCAGATTTGCTAAGGTAATTACAAAACTTGGAGATAACATCAACATAAGTAATATCTATACCGCAGTGAATTTAGGTAGTGTCCTTGATTAAGTCAAAATCAATACGGAAAATATATGTAGATAGTTAAGATAATTAGCTAGCTACTGTAATTATGGAGGGTTTTGACTGACACTATATCTAGTGACCATATGACTAGTAATAGTGACTATATGACTAGTAATTATGTGACACATTTGCGCTTCAACCTACCCAAGTACGCACCATGTCATATTTGACGAAACTTTAGGTATACACCTAAAACCATCATGCACATTCCACACGTTAACTTGCGCTGTATTAACAACGTTCCACACTAAAGAGGGTTACATGTTTGAATCAAAAGAATTTGTGACAAGCCAGGTACAGACAGATGCTTACACGCTTAATGGACTCATTCAAAAGCCGATTCAAGGGTCGCTTGCGCAGCATCTAAATGATCCAGAAGCGTGTTTTTTAACGCTTATTCGCGCCAATGTTGTTGCGCCTGAGGCTAGTGCTGCTTCATCACTAGCTGGTGAAGTTGATAGTGAGCACACGCCTCACTATTTTTCAACCATGGCAGTTGCCAAAACACAAATTCATTGGTTAGCCTCTGCAGCTCTCAGTGAAAAATATGGTCGGCAGGGTAATGAAGCTATGCCCGCCCGGCGGCTCATTGCAGTATTTGGCGAAACCTGTTTGGTGGGAAGCTTACGCTTACGCCCGAGCATTAGCTTGAGCAAGTTTTTAAAGCATGTCCATAAAGGACAGCAGTTTCAAGAAATGACAGATGTAACCCTCTATAAGTGTGATTTATATGAGCACATGACGGGACAGCTTACGCAGGATGCTTGCCTCGAGCAATTCCCCGCAGCAGTGCTCAACTTTGCGAGAGCCAGCCTCATCTGCGAAGCTGAAGAAAAAGCTCTTTCAGCAGCTTAATTTTATTAGGTCAATTTGTAAACGGCAAGATTACATGGGCTAACTTATGTAACTTAAACACAACCCCACAAACTTACTAACCACACAGCTTTTTGAGACTGTGTGGTTTTTATTTTGTTTAATGGCTGAGAATCATCTGACGTGATGCACGCGTCGGGGAGTATGAACACGTACATCGCAGGCCACATTCATACTTCAAGTTGATGTGGGTGGAGATGTCACCTATCTGATAGCATCGAGATAATGTCCTGATTATAACAGTATCTCATAAATTGTTATGAGTATTGATATAGCATCTTTATGAAACAATGTCTTGTGAAATGCCTCGAGGCTTCATGAGGTTCCTTGTATATTGGTTAGTCGTTAATGACTACCTTCAGATCTTAAACTTATCAGCTCGTAACTTAGTGTACTAACCCCCTCAATTTTGGGAACGTACGTCATGAGCGTTGCTCCTTGCAAATGTCCCGCACATCACGTTTTTTTGGGTGTATACTAGTCATTCAATACAAACGAAGTTGTCAACACAAAGCCACCCAAGACGGTATTAGTTATGGACTGTATAAGGTAGGCGTGAATAGCCTGTTACCTGCAGTCAGGATAAGAGGGATACGATGTCAGATCGAGCTACGTCAGATCGAGCTACTGAGTCAGATCAAGCTATCCGCAATGTTGCACTTTTGTCTCACAGTGGTGCTGGTAAAACCTCGTTGGTTGAAGCGCTACTGGTTCGTAGCGGTGCTAAGCCCAACATGGGCAGTGTAGAAAAAGGCACTACTAGTGCCGATTACACGCCCGAAGAACAAGGGCATCACTTTTCGATTTACACCAGCATCCTGCCACTTAGCTGGCAGGGTGAATCATTTAATGTGCTTGACACGCCTGGCTACGCTGATTTTGTGGGTGAAATTCGGGGGGCGCAACTGGCTGCAGATGCAGCCGTAGTTGTGGTTTCTGCAGTAGCTGGGGTAGAGGTGGGCACTGAGCGGGTTTGGCTGAGTGCTAGCAAGCGCGAACTCAACACGCTTTGTGTCATTAACCAGATGGATAGACCTAACGCCAACTTTTTTCGGGCAATGGCCGATATTGAGGCGACGCTCGAGGGCAACCTGGCTGCCATCCAACTACCCTTGGGGCAAGGCGATGACTTTCACGGCGTTGTGGATTTGCTTCATCAAAAAGCCTATGCGTGGCAAGACGATAACGATGTCACTACTGAAGTTGACATTCCTGAAGAGGTAGCTGGTGCAACTGCCGAATACCGTAACCGTCTAGTTGAGGCTATCGTTGAAACCGACGATGACCTTATGGACCGTTATCTGAACGATGAGTCTATCAGTGACAGTGATTTGCATGATGCGTTTTATAGAGCTGTGCGGCGTAATGAGCTAACGCCAGTGCTGCTCACCTCAGCCTTTCAAAAGCGGGGCATTCGTTTACTGCTTGACTTTATGCTCGAGGGCGTTCGTCATAACCGTGACCACCGCCCCTTGGCTATTGTGTCAGGTGAACCGCCTGTATTTTCTAAAGATGCACCATTTTGCGCACGAGTATTTCGCACGAGTATTGACCCCTACATGGGCAAAGAAACCATGTTGCGTGTGCTTTCGGGTGTGCTGCGCGCTGGCGATAACTTGCTAGATGGTAGTCGCGGTACAGAAATGCGGGTCAGCCATTTGTACGTGCCTAACGGTAAAGAGATGCAAGAAGTCAGTGAGCTTTCAGCCGGCATGATTGGCGTACTCACTAAGCTCGAGGAACCTCGTACCGGTGATACCTTGTGCGCGCCCGATCACCCTCTGGCCCTAACCCCTATGGAACTGCCGCCTCCTGTGATGGCCCTTGCCCTCACGCCAGACAACCGTAGTGATGAAGACAGGCTGGGCGACG
>JBCCBI010000578.1:0-2876 GCA_039034155.1 Deinococcota bacterium
CACGCGGTAGACCGCGAAATCAATGAAATCGAGCATGCCGGGATTGTCCGCGCCCTGCACTGCGGCCACGATATCGCGGGCGATGTCGCCGGCGTAAAAGTCCTTGGTCTTTATCGCTGAAGCTTAACATCGCCCGATGGAGGTGCAGAATAGACGACTCACTGATAGGGATAGCCTCATGATTTTCAAAGATAGTTTGCAAGGTCTCTAGATAACCAACTACTTCTTGCTCATCACGAGTTTTAAATGATTTAATCCGCATTGACTTGTAAAGAGCATCCACTTCATCATCGGTTAGCTTATTGCCCTCAATGCGGTTTGAGGCTCCTGCCGACGTCACAATTACCGATTGGGTAAGACGCTCAATTGTCTGCGGTAGTAGGGTGTGAGTCAGTCGAAAGGTATGCTTGACTGCATCGATTTCAGCAATTTGGGTATATAGCTGTTCCGTCAACTCTGCTGAGAGCTGCAAACGGGTGCTAAGTCGAAAATTCTGCCAATTCATGGTTGCCTCACCATAACCCTCATGAGTATACGTGAGATAATGTGATATTACGTGAGATTAATCAAGTGATCTGTTAGCTTAAATTTCAATGGGGTCAACTTTGATATTGTTACTTCGACACTATCAAAGTTACTGACCCCATTGATTATTAAGAGTGCAGGTGAATAGCGACGAAGAACAAGCCTGCTGGTGACAAAAAATAACACTAGGCTATCAGTTATTATCGGGTATTATCGGGTATTATCGGGTATTTATCTTTGCAGATGAGGTATGAATGAAAGAGCCACTGATCACTGTTGGGCAGGATATTTTGCAACTTATCGCTGAGATCGATGAGTTCAAAGCCCAGTGGCAAGCATTGAAAACACTCTCGCCGGAACGCTTACAGCAATTGCGCAAGGTGGCAACGATTGAGAGTGTTGGTTCATCCACACGGATTGAAGGTGCAAAACTGAGTGATTTACAAGTGGAAACGCTGCTGTCTAACCTCAACTCCACTTCTTTTAACACTCGCGATGAGCAGGAAGTGGCCAGATATGCCGAAGCAATGGATTTAGTGTTTCAAGCCTATGAAGACCTGCATCTTACTGAAAATCATATCCGTCAATTACACCAGACTTTGCTCCGCCATAGTACTAAAGATGATCGGCATCGCGGTTCTTATAAAACACTACCAAATCATGTGGTCGCAAAGGATGCTGATGGGCGCGAAATCAGTGTGATATTTGAAACGGCAGCGCCATTTGAGACCCCCAGAGAAATGGAAGAACTGGTACGGTGGGCATCCAAAGCCTTTGATGAATCGGCCATGCATCCGCTTCTTATTATTGCTGTTTTCAATGTTGTGTTTTTGGCCATCCATCCATTTCAGGATGGTAATGGCAGGCTCTCACGTATCCTAACCACCTTACTGCTATTACGTGCAGGTTATGAATATGTACCTTATGCCTCATTGGAAAGCATTGTTGAAGAGAATAAAGACTTATACTACAAAGCGCTGCGGCGTACCCAAACGACACTAAAACAGGATTTTCCTAATTGGGAGCCTTGGTTGAGATTTTTTCTATGGTGTTTAAAAAAACAAAAAGTCAACTTTGCCATTAAGGTAGAGCAAGAAAAAAGTATCAGCGATAGTTCACTGCCGTTGCTCTCTGTTCAGGTGATCAAACTCTTGGGAGAACATGAGCGGTTAACCATTGCACAAATAGTAGAGCTTACAGGCGCAAATCAAAATACATTGAAGGTTAGGTTGCGTGAATTAGTCAATGAAGATCGTATCCAGCGACACGGAAAAGCCCGAGCAACATGGTACAGTTTAGATAAATAAGCTAGAGCAAATACATGAAAGAAGAAATTTTAGACTTTGTTGAAAAGAAAAAAGGCAGAATCTAAGGGATTGACCAAAGCATCATGCATTTAGTTGTGCTTCAGGTATTGTGTGAGCTTCATCAAAAACTGATTAACGGGACACTTGAAAGGATATACTGTCATTTCAAACCTTCGGAGGCAGGAGCCGACGTAGAGGGTACCATGACGTATTCACAGCGTGTTTGAAATGACAGTGTATTCTTTTCAGGTGCCCCGTTAGTAACCAAAATGATAAAAGAAAAATTGCTAATTGATCCTGACCCCAAATCTGAGGGTGTCATAAACATAAAATAAAAAGAGGGTATTCAAAATTCTGTGCCACATTAAGTCTGAGCTAATATAAATAAGCAAGACTGACTATTGTTTGGATTGTGGGAGTACCGGTCTACTCGCCCCCCCTTCATCGCTGATGTCATAATGCCCAAAGTAGCAGCGCGGTTACGCGTCCGACTGCCTTTGCTTGTTAGCTGTGAGATCTTGCAGAGAGCCTGAAATATATTTATGAATAATACTTGAGACAAATGTTTGATATGGTATGCCCTCTTCCAGTGCTCGTGACTGAATAGCTTTTAAATCTCGATTCGAAATACGGATATTAATTCGTTTATCTTTTTTAACCGTATTTCTTGCGATAGCTTGTAACTCTCCTCTTCTAGCTTCGGTTAATACGGATTCAAATTTTCCGGCCTCCACTGCCTCAAGTAGCTGCTTTTCATCTTTCGTTAATTTGTCTTTACTCATGGCTCACCTCCAAGATACTTCTTGGTAAAGTTTCTGCTAGGGATTATGGTTTTGAGAAACACTTCGTCCTCGGTGTTTACGTAAGGTACAAGAGTCTTTGATATTGTTACTTCGATACTATCAAAGACTCTGACCCCATTGATTGCTATCAAAGACTCTGACCCCAATACCGCTACCTCAGCTTCCCATACTTTCGATAAATCATTAAAAATCAATTAGATAGGTGACGTCAGGCCCTTTTTTCAGGTATTCTTGTAAGCAA
>JBCCBI010000579.1:0-2874 GCA_039034155.1 Deinococcota bacterium
AGAATTTAATTTCCCTTACTTATTTGATGAAACTCAAGATGTCGCCAAAGCCTTCACCGTTGCCTGTACACCCGATTTTTTCTTGTTTGACGCTGAACACAAACTTGTCTATAGAGGGCGTCTAGACGAAAGCCGTCCAGGCAATGACAAACCCGTCACAGGTGCAGATTTGCGGACCGCGCTTACGGCTGTCACCAGCAGCGAATCAGTCGCTAGCGAGCAGTACCCCAGCGCAGGTTGCAACATCAAATGGCGCACACCACCGACTTATGCAACTTAATACCGTCATCAATTAAAGTGTCTTGGTCAAAGGCTGAAAACATCAACCTCATGCCTCTATTTTGGGAAGATTGACGGCCAGAATATCGCTACGTTGGTAACAATTTGATAATACTCACCTAACTGATAGCATCAGCCTCATATTTTATCTACACGAGCTGCTGGACATATTTTGTTAGTGGAGTAAATCTTGTTAGCTCATTTTGTAGTTTGTCTTACGAAAAGGTGAATGTTCAACGTCTCACGACACCCAACAAGCGTTAAAACGCTCACACCCTAACGTCTGTTGGGTCACAAGCCCAAAACTTTGAGGTAGAATAAAAATCGTGGCACAAGTTATCGTTGTCGGCAGCCAAGCAGATGTCATCAGTACGGTTGAGTCCGCACTCAAAACCAATCAGCATAGCCTCATGGTCTACCGCAAAGGCGGTCAGGCGCTTGATGCAGTTCAAAGTGAATCTGCTGACCTCATCGTCTTAGATGTTGAATTTGGCGATATGGACGGGTTTGATATCGCTTATAAAATCCGTCAAGACATCCTCTTGCGAGATGTGCCACTGCTGCTACTTGCTAGTCCGCAAACTATTGCTAGTCGCGGTAACGACCTCAAAGTTGCCGATGATTACATCGAAACCCCACCGGACAGTGCCAAGCTACTTGCTCGGGTTGAGGCTATGTTGCGGCGTCACAGCATGGCGCAAAACCAAACCTCACTAGACGGGCGTTTGCGGGGGCGCTTGGAACTTGTTGGTGGTGCTAACGCGGTGGTGCAGATGGTGGCGATGCTCAATCTCGAGGGTGGGCTTGTCTTTGATGACCGCACGGTGCTTTACTTTTCTGGTGGACGGCTCGTCCACGTTTTACCAGCAGAAAAAGCAGATCGAACCTCTATTTTACGCATTATGAACCGTAAAGAGGGGTTTTTTAGGTTTGACCCGCAGGTAACTGCAAGCGAAAAGAGCATGAATAGCGACCCTATGTCACTCCTGCTAGAAGCCAGTAAGCTCGAGGACGAAGTTGAAAACGATAGTAACGAAGGCAGCCTCGACCCAGACAGTGGCAATTACCAAGTTGTGGAAGGTTTATCTGAAGCGCTAGATGTTGTTGAAGGTATGGGCGCTGTTGAGGTTATTCAGGTGTCTGAAAAGCAAGACAAAAAACACGGTGACACCTGCTTATTGTTTCAAAATGACAACCTCAATCTAGTTGCTTTGCACAGTGTTGCAAGCGATATTTCTGAAAACCTGCGCAGCATGCTGAAGCTCGAGGTTGTCAGTAACTAAGTTAGTCTCGTTACATGGCTGAGGTACGCAAGTCTGCAAGTAAAGCTTGGCTCGAGTTATACCGATCATCGGGCTGCTTAGCGAGTAACCTCATAATAATACGGCTTAAGTCAGCTGGAATGCCTGCCCGAAATCTATCTACCGATGGCGGCAACATGCTCTGATGAGCGTCCATAAGCTCTAAAGGGTTACTGGTCACAAATGGCATGTGCCCAGCAGTGAGCGTGTACAAACACACACCTAGGCTGTACAAATCTGCGCGCGCGTCCACCATGCCACCCAGTTGCTCGGGAGCCATAAACGCTAACGTTCCCGGTAACCTATCTTCTGGATTCACCTGAAAGTAATCCGTACGCACAGCAATGCCAAAGTCAATTAGGGTCGCGTGGTACGTGGGGCTGTGCCAGATAATATTTCCCAAGGTGACATCGCGGTGAATAATGCCTGCAGCGTGCACGGCGCTAAGTGCTTGGCTAACCGTTTGGGCGATAGTTGTAATCTCATCAATTTTCCAAAACCGTTGGTTAACACGCTGTGTACCTAGGTTGACATTGACCTCATGGGTATCGCCCACATTGATGTTTGAAAGATCAGACGCATACCTGTGAGAAGATGCTGACTGAGCTTGCGTAGACGCAGTAGTCCGTTTTTGCGGATATGGTTGTAAGGCTTGGCCAGCGACGTCTTCCAAAATAAGTGCGCGGGTGTCGGCAATAGTGGTGAGGTCATACGCGCGCACCACGTGTGCCGATTCAATAAACTGAAGGAGTTCAAACTCGCTGACTAGTTTGGCAGCTTCAGCATCGCTGTAAGCCAGTTTGACGACAACAGCTTGATTATCCTGCTGACGACGTGCTCTGCAGACGGCTGCTTGGGCACTTTGAGTCACAATGGCAGAGATTTCAAAGCCAGGTACGTAGAGAGCTGCCATACCTGATTATAGGCACATCTGCTGAGTCAGTATGTTGATATTTTTGGTCAACCTTTCAGCGAGACAGCTCAGCACATAAGTACCTCCTATCTGGAAACCGCAGTTTTCAGATAGCGGTTAGCGGTTAAGGATGGGCGCTGCTGAGTTTCATAAACCCCACTTTTCAACTTGGAGGTACTTATGTCATCACCTGATGAGGATGTTGACATATTTCGAGCCTCATCATTGCTACGTCTTTATTTGGCTATGTCATCTCCAAATAACACTTAAGCTCGTGATTCAACACAATTTTGTCCGTCTGTACGGTCACACGTAAATCCAGACGCGTTTGACAGCTCTATCACATAATCTAATCTGATATAACGCCGCGTCTCATCAATA
>JBCCBI010000580.1:0-2860 GCA_039034155.1 Deinococcota bacterium
GACGGTAACACCAACGATGTTTTCGACCCGCCACCAAATATAGTAATTGATGCCGATAATGACTTTCCGGCATACGTCGGGCGCTCGAGTCTTTGTTGCCAAAGGGTGTTTGAAACTCGCTTACAGCAGTGACGTTACTGATAGAGCAGAGTTGCACTCGTTTAGCGCTGGAAGTTTTGTTTTGGTACCCGCAAACGCTGTACACTGGGACGGCGCAGACGAAGACACGCTTATTTTTGGTGTAGCCCAAGGACCCTGGTCAACACATTATTTAGATGAAAACGTCAGCAGTTCAGCAGGCACGCGTAGTTGAGGTGTAGCTGCTTGAATAGTTTGTGATATTGTCAAAGCCAAATAAGCAAAAGGAGCGTGATGATAACGATGACCCCTCAACTTCCTGTAGACGGCCTTGTTAGCCTCGGTCTAGGTGTTGTGATTTTGCTACTTGCCTTAGTTGGCTGTTCGATGTGGTTCTAATTTGATGTGGTTCTAATTTGATGTGATTTTAGATAGTCTCAACTGATGATGTAAACGATGCTAGCTTCGGCTAGCAATTTTTGTGTGTGAGGTTATAACTTATGTTCTTAATTGAAGTTGAAGACACGTTGACCAAGGTAGCATCACGT
This sequence comes from Deinococcota bacterium, assembly GCA_039034155.1. Taxonomy (GTDB): domain Bacteria; phylum Deinococcota; class Deinococci; order Deinococcales; family Trueperaceae; genus JBCCBI01. Next base: position 627 of record JBCCBI010000580.1, read on the forward strand.
GTTAAGTTTGACGCTGTAAGCAAACAATTTAGTGTCGTTTAAGTTTTCTCAATGACTGTATCAGTACCTACGAGTTAACTTTAATTGCATACGGATGACAATATATTTCCATCTTTGGCAGGTGCCATGATCTCACAACTATGACCTTACAATCTGATATGTCCCAACGCCTTGCTGGGGTAGTTGTACCTACGCTTACGCCGATGGACGCTCGAGGGCAGTCACTAGCTGTGGAAGGCGTTACTAGCCTTGCCAAACATCTAGTAGATGCAGGTGTGTCGGCACTTTTTTTAGGTGGCACAACGGGCGAAAGTGCGCTACTTACAAGTGACGAGCTTAAATTGCTTACGCAGGAAACTGTGCAGGCTGTTAGCGGTCAAGTGCCAGTCGCTGTGCAAGTTGGTGCCAACAGCACGGCTGCCACACTCAAACAAGCAGAACTTGCCTTAACTGCTGGTGCCGACATGATTGTAGCGGTTACGCCGTACTACTTTGGACACAGTGATGACGAGCTGTTTAAGCATTACTCGAGCCTTGCTCTAGCCTTGTCTGGAGTACCGATCTATGTGTATTCCATTCCCTCGAGGGCAGGTAACATTATCAGCGCGCCTTTGGCTGCACGTTTAGCTGAGGTTAATAACATCATCGGCATGAAAGATTCGTCGGGCAGTGTGCCGCTGGTGCTGGAGTTGCTCGAGACACCCCTAGATATCGTTGTCGGTAATGACCTTGCTGCGCTGCTGAGCTTACGTGCTGGTGCCAAGGGCATGGTGTCTGGTCCCGCCAATGTGTTTCCAGAACCTTACGTTGCCCTTTACAAGGCACACCAAGAAGACGATGCTGCCACTGCACTTGCTATGCAAGATGTCATCGCTATCATCTCCCATCATGTAGGTCACGGTGCCCGCATGGATATTCTCAAAGGCCTCGCGGACTTGCGTTGGGGCGGTCTAGGCGGAATGCGCCCACCGCATCAAGATTTAGATCTGGACGAACGCAACCGCCTTGTTAATGGCCTCTACAAAGCTTTGATGCAAACCTCACTAGATACAAGCGCGTACAACTGGCTTATGTAGTGTACTTGTTTCTAATAAATTGATTTTCAAAATGAGGAGGTGGTATTGCCACATCACAGTGAAAAAATTAGTCTAAAAAGTTTAGTTTTAGTCTAAAAGGTTTAGTTAGAGTCTCGAGATAATCTCTTGCTCGAGCATCACCATTGCTAACAAGTTTAGTTATCTGATGAAGCTACATCTATACTTCTAAATTTCTGTTTTATCCACTCACTTAAGGAGTTAAACATGAAAAAAGCATTACTCGGTTTAGGTCTTTTGCTCGTATCGTTCGCCATCGCTCAGTATCCTGACCAGCCCATCACTTACGTGGTGCCGTGGTCGCCTGGTGGCGGTACGGACACAACCTCTCGCACCGTAGCAACCTTCTTACAAGAAGAACTGGGTCAACCCGTCAATGTAGTTAACCGCACGGGTGGCGGTGGCGTAGTCGGTCACTTGGCGACGGCTAGTGCAGATGCTGATGGTTACACCATCGGCGCAGTTACCGTAGAAATTACTATGATGCACTGGACGGGACTCACCGACCTCACCTTTGAAAGTTACACACCGCTGGCACTTTTGGTGAACAACAACGCCGCTGTAACCGTACGTGCTGATGCCCCCTGGGACACACTAGATGAGCTTGTCGCTTACATTCGCGAGAACCCTGGCGAACTGCAAGCGTCGGGAACATCACTTGGTGGCATTTGGGACCTTGCGCGCATTGGCTTTTTAGATTCTGCGGATTTGCCTGCCGACGCCATGCCGTGGGTGCCCTCACAAGGAGCCGCCCCAGCCTTTCAAGAGCTTTTAGCGGGTGGGGTAGATGTCGTTACAGCAGCCCTGGCAGAAGCCAACACCCTGCGCCAAGCAGGTGAGGTTAAAGTCCTCGGCGTCATGGCAGATGAGCGCCTCGAGTCTTTCCCAGATGTGCCCACACTTGCTGAACAAGGCTACGACTGGAGTATTGGCGGTTGGGTGTCCTTAGCTGCACCAGCGGGCGTTTCAGATGAGGTTGTTGACACCTTAGCTGCTGCCATTGACGCCACCATGACCAACCCCGAGTTTTTAGAGCGCATGGGGACGGCTGGCTTAAACATTCAGTATGTTCCTACCAGCGAGATTGCTGCCTTTATGACTGCACAAAATGAAACGATGGGGGCCTTGCTCGAGGCTGCC
>JBCCBI010000581.1:0-2849 GCA_039034155.1 Deinococcota bacterium
CAAAATGATTGAGCAGGAATTTAAGCTCACTATGTCGACAACTCAAAACGTCTTAGCAGTTGGCAAAACAGCAGGAAATGGGCTTATGTCTAGTAACCTACCCAGTTACATTGATGAAACCGACCCCGACCCAACACGTGCAGAAGGGGCAGCCTTACGCGAGTTGCATGACATGCTCAAACAGCTGGATACCTCTGAAAATTATGGCGGTCTGGTTCGCGTTATGGACAATCAGGGTAAGTTTTTGTGGGTGCATCCTCAGTTCGTCGGAGAATATTAAGCTCACGTGCAACATCGTAATGATTAGCTTTAGAGGACTTGTCTAATTGAAAGTACACCTCTAAATTTAAGTTGAGATAACAAAGTAACGAGCAAGTAAATCGTGAAATATTTCTCTTGTTATTATCTATTGGATCATCTGGCATAATCCAAGCGATAAACTACGGGGAGTACACAGCTTTTGATACGCTAAGCGTATAACGTCACAAGACTCTAAGGACGCCTTATGCAAATTTCTCTAACTAACTGGTACGTACGCACGCCGGATACAACCATTGAAACCATGCTCAACAAAACGCTGAAAGCAAGCGTTCCGGGTTGTGTTCATACAGACTTGCTGGCACACAACCTTATTAACGACCCGTACCTTGACCAAAATGAACATGATGTTCAGTGGATCTCGTTGACAGACTGGGACTACAGCACAACGTTTGAAGTAACTGCTGAGCATCTTGAGATGGATCGGCTCGAGCTTGTCTGCCTCGGCCTAGACACCATCGCAACCCTGTATATCAACGACCAAGAAATCGCTAAAACCTACAACATGCACCGGGCATATCGTTTTGACGTTAAACCCCACGTACAACTTGGGCAAAATACCTTGACGATTCACTTTGCTGCGCCCCAAACATGGTCGGAAGCGCAGCGCGATAAGCTTGGTGATTTACCAAACGCCTACTCTGTGGATAACGCGCCCTACAATTTCATCCGCAAAATGGCCTGTAACTACGGTTGGGATTGGGGTCCTAGGCTCACCACGGTGGGTATTTGGCAGCCGATTTACCTTGAAGCATGGAACACTGCCCGCATTGAGTCAGTGCGTCCGCTTATTAGCCTCAATGAAGATTTGTCTCAAGCACAAGTTGACATCAATGTATCTCTCGACAAGGTAGTTGAGGCTAGCGATGTGACGCTCGAGGTTCACCTTAGCTCACCAACAGGGGAGACCGTCTATGTGGGTTCAGCCCTCACGTTTGAAGTGGATAATCCTGACTTGTGGTTCCCCGCTGGGTATGGTGAGCAGCCGCTGTATACACTCAGGCTCGAGCTAAAACAAGGCACGCATCTGCTGGATGAATGGGAAACTCGCTTGGGCTTCCGCAAGGTTGTACTCGACACAAGCCTAGATGACATTGGCTCTGCGTTTTGCTTCATCATCAACAACAGACCTGTGTTCATTAAAGGTGCCAACTGGATTCCTGACGACTGCTTTCCTACCCGTGTCGACAAAGTACGTTACCGCACTCACATCATGCAAGCACGCGATGCCAACATGAACATGCTGCGCGTCTGGGGTGGGGGCATTTACGAGCAAGACGACTTTTACGACCTGTGCGATGAACTGGGCATTTTGGTGTGGCAGGACTTTTTGTTTGCGTGCGCTGCGTATCCTGAGGAGGAACCTTACTGGTCAGAGGTTGCTGCCGAAGCGCGCTATCAAGTCACGCGCTTGTCGCCTCATCCAAGTTTAGTTTTGTGGAATGGCAACAACGAAAACCTCTGGGGCTATGTGTCGTGGGATTGGCAGCCTCAACTTGAACAGCAGAATGGGTCTCATGAGCGCACCTGGGGGCGTGGCTATTATCTTGACTTGCTACCAAATATCGTCAACGAACTTGACCCTAGCCGCCCGTACTGGCCGGGCAGTCCGTATTCGGGCAGCATGGACATTCATCCACTTGCAGATAATTTTGGTTGCAAACACGTCTGGGATGCGTGGAACCAGACAGATTACAGCATGTACCGAGCTTACATACCGCGTTTTGTATCTGAGTTTGGCCATCAAGCACCGCCGAGTTTTGCAACCTTGCTCGAGTCCATTTCTGAGCGCCCGCTTAAACCAGATAGCCCTGCTGTACTTCACCATCAAAAAGCCATTAACGGCAACGACAAGTTACACGCCCGCTTGTCTGAGCACTTTCCCGTTCCTGAAGATATACACTTGTGGCATTATGCCACCCAGCTTAACCAAGCCAGGGCCATGGAGTACGGCGTAAGCCACTGGCGCAGTCACGCGCCCACTTGCATGGGCACGCTTTACTGGCAGCTTAATGACTGCTGGCCCGTGACAAGTTGGGCTGCGGTGGACGGTTATGGGCGCAAAAAGCCGTTGTGGTACGCCAGCCGGCGGTTTTATGCAGATAAGTTGATGACGATTCAGCCTCGAGGGAGTCAGCTAGCACTCATCGTTATTAACGATAGTGACACGGTGTGGCAAGACACCATCACCGTCCAACGTTATAGCTTTGCAGGTGAGGTACTTTACGAGCAGACCTATTCAATTGATGTGCCTACAAGACAAAACTATCAACTCTTACTTGATGATGGCTTTCATGCGTACAAGAAAGATGCTGAACTTATACGTGCAAAAGCCTCAACAGATGACGGTACAGCTGACGCATGGTGGTTTTTTGATATTGACAAGCGCCTTGACTATCCAGTTTCAGAGTATCAACTTGACGTTACAGTGGCAGAAGAAGGCTACACCCTTAACGTAACAGCACAAACATTTTTACGTGATGTTGTTGTGTACGCGGATAAGCTCGAGCCAATAGCTGAGGTAAGTGAGC
>JBCCBI010000582.1:0-2842 GCA_039034155.1 Deinococcota bacterium
CGATCAAGACCGTACTATTTTAAGTGGCACCATGGCGGGCACGACCATTGCAAATGCTATTGCAACTTTACAAGCAACCTACTGTCGCTCAATTGGCGTGCAGTTTATGCATATTGACGACCAGGCCGTGCGCATTTGGCTCCAAGAGCGCATGGAGCAAACCCAAAACCGCCTCGAGCTCACCAGCGAGCAACAACGGCGCATCTTGCGTAAACTCACCGATGCCGTTGAGTTTGAAGCCTTTCTTCAGAAAAAATATGTAGGGGCTAAAAGCTTTTCACTTGAAGGCGGTGAAAGCCTCATCCCACTATTGGACTTAGCAATTGAAGAAGGTGGGCAGCAAGGTATCGACGAAATTGTGTTGGGCATGGCTCACCGTGGTCGTCTCAATGTACTTGCCAACATTATGGGCAAACGCCCAGCTGAGATTTTCCGCGAGTTTGATGACGTTGATCCCGAGGTCAACATGGGCCGTGGCGATGTTAAATACCACTTGGGTTACAGCAACGACTGGCAATCTGAAAGTGGTCAAAACGTTCACCTCTCGCTCAGCTTTAACCCCAGCCATTTGGAGTTCGTCAATGCTGTGGTGATGGGGCGGGTCCGTGCCAAACAAGACCGTCGGGGTGATGATACGCGCTGCCGTGGCATGGGTATTTTGATTCACGGCGATGCAGCGTTTATTGGCGAAGGCGTTGTGCAAGAAACGCTCAATATGAGTGACCTAGCTGGCTACCGCGTGGGCGGCATTTTGCACGTGATTGTCAACAACCAACTTGGTTTTACAACTGATCCTAATGACAGCCGCAGCTCACGCTACGCAACCGACGTCGCCAAGATGATTGAAAGCCCCATCTTCCATGTGAACGGCGAAGACCCAGAGGCTGTTGCCCAAGTGGTGAAACTTGCGATGGCCTTTCGAAACAAATTCCAGCGCGATGTAGTCATTGACATGTACTGCTACCGCCGTTTTGGTCACAACGAAGGCGATGAACCCCGTTTTACCCAACCAACCATGTACGAAACCATTCGCAAACGCCCTAGCGTGCGCAGGGCTTACCTCGAGCGCCTGCTTAAACACAGCGACATCAGCAAAGACGAAGCTGACGCGTTAGCCGAGCAGCGCCGCGCGTGGCTTGACAGCGAACTTGACGATGCTCGCAGTGATAGCTTTAAGCTCAGTGTCAACGCCTTCGCAGGGGTCTGGAAAGGCTACGTTGGCGGTGCTGAAGACAATGTGCCAGACGTTGATACGGGTATTTCAGCAGAGATGGCAAGTAAGCTCCTTAACCACCTCGCCCATGTGCCTGAAGGGTTTAACCTTAACAGCAAACTCAAACGCTTGGTTGCTCAGCGTAGCGATATGGCTAGCAGCCAGCGAATGCTCGACTGGTCAACGGCTGAATCTTTAGCGTTTGGCAGCATACTGCTCGAGGGGCACCGGGTGCGTTTAACCGGCCAAGACAGTGAGCGCGGCACCTTTAGCCAGCGTCATTCTGTGTGGCACGATACCAACACAGGTGAAACCTACACAGCGCTCGCCAATCTGAGTGACCAACAAGCCCCTGTTGAAATCTATAATAGCCCTCTGTCTGAAGCTGGTGTGTTGGGCTTTGAGTACGGTTACAGCCTCGATTGGCCAGAAGGCTTGACCTTATGGGAGGCACAATTTGGAGATTTTGTAAACGCCGGGCAGGTCATCATCGACCAGTTTATTTCCAGTGGTGAAGATAAGTGGCAACGCCTCTGCGCGCTGGTAATGCTCCTCCCGCACGGTTTTGAAGGCGCAGGTCCAGAACACTCCTCAGCACGGCTCGAGCGTTTCTTAGCTCTAGCCGCTGAAGACAACTTACAAATTGTCAATGCCACCACGCCAGCACAGTATTTTCACGTGCTGCGGCGTCAAGTAAAACGCAACTGGCGTAAACCGCTCATCATTATGACACCTAAGAGCTTGCTCCGCAGTGCGCGCGCGGTTTCACCCTTGAGCGACTTTACTCAAGGGCAGTTTCAACGCATTTTGCCTGACCCAGACATTGATCCAGCTACTGCTAAACGCATCTTGTTGTGTTCCGGCAAGGTTTATTATGATTTGCTACATGAACGCCGCGAGATTGAGTATGAAGATGTTGCTATTATTCGCCTCGAGCAACTCTACCCACTTCGCGAAGAAGACCTCCACGCTGTACTTGATCCCTACCCAGACGGCACGCACATTTACTGGGTCCAAGAAGAACCCGAGAACATGGGCGCGTGGCGCTACTTGCGCGGTAAGTTTGGCTTTTTGATGCTCGAGCGTTTCCCCTTCTACGGTATCTGCCGGCCCGAGTCAGCTAGTCCAGCAACCGGCTCACGCAGCAGCCACAACATCGAACAAGCTAACATCCTCAAGACAGCGTTTTTACCGCGTAGTGATATTTGAGCTTTAATCCATAAGCAATCTGATGTGTTCAACCTCGAGCAGTGGCATGATATTTAATGCCCTGCTCGTTTACTTGGAAAGATTAGTACTCGAAAAGATTGGCAGCTAAGATGATCAAGTTTAAGGTACAATCACGCATCTTGTTAGGTGCTATCGCCAGAACAATATCTACGAACGTTACGACTAGACGTTTGTAACTTGGTCGGTTGATAGCTTATGTGACACCATTAAGGCAAATGTACTATTGTTGGTCATCAGTGTGAATAAGCAAACGTTTTGAGGAGTAAACATGGCCGTAGAACTTAAAGTCCCCGAAGTTGGCGAATCTATTACCGAAGTGTTTATTGGCGATTGGCTCAAATCTGAAGGTGACAGCGTCAGTAGAGATGAAGCGCTCGTTGAAATTGAGACCGACAAAGC
>JBCCBI010000583.1:0-2838 GCA_039034155.1 Deinococcota bacterium
CAACCCGGATAAGAACGTACAAGTTAACAGTCAAGAGGAAGCGCTCGAGGTCCTAGGTAAAGCCTTAGAAGATTCACCACTCAAACGCTGGATTACCCCGCCAGAACCCGAAGACCCCTCGGTGCCACATGTGTTTCACAGCCAAAACCGCCCGTCTAATGACCCGCCCATTATCAAAAAAGTGCTGACGCCTAGCAGGTGGCGTCAGAGCAATGCTCAAGTTATAGGATGTAGCATTCCGATTGCAGTGTTTATGGGGTTTGCGATTATTGCATCACTTATACCGCAACCGTCGATGTTGTGGTTAGTTTTGATAGCACCAGCATGGTTGGTTTTTAACGTTCGCAAAGCTAACAAGTACGCGAAAACACTAGCCGAAAATGGTCAGGTGATGCTTGGTGAGGTCACCGACGTCAAAAGTGGCGAAGGTGCTAAGGTTGAGTACAGGTTTGTGTCACCTCAAGGGGACATCATAGAAGGGCATGTATATGGCTACGCTCGCAAAGGAAACAGAGGGTATCCAACTGAAGCGCGCATAAAAGCTGGGCAGTTGGTGTGGGTTGTTTATCTGGATGATGAGACCCACGGGCTTGCTTAGAGAGTTAGTAAAGCATCTGATAGCTGCTGTCATTGCTAAGTGGCAAGGTGTTTCTTGTTAGCATGGACGGTTAAAAGGAGGTAGTTAACATGGCGACGACAACAGCAACAAATCCTCAAGAGGTTCAAGCGAAGGGGCTCGAGGCAGGCTTCATTTGGTTCAACGGCGAGTTAGTTCCTCAAGCTGAGGCTAAGGTGTCTGTCCTCACCCACGCACTCCACTACGGCACCAGCGTGTTTGAAGGCATCCGCGCGTATGAAACCCCCAAAGGGAGCGCTGTGTTCCGGCTGCCTGAGCACGCCCAGCGGCTACTTGACTCTGCCAAGATTATCGGCATGCCAGTAACCCAAACTGCTACCGAAATTAGCGAGGCCATCACTAGTACGGTTCGCAAAAATGGCTATACATCTTGTTATATTCGCCCGCTGCTTTGGTTCGGCAGTGAAAAGCTGGCCATCGATCCACGTGGTAACAGCGTCAATTTTATGGTGGCAGCCTGGCCGTGGGGCGCGTATTTGGGTGAGGATGCCGTGCAAAAAGGTGCCCGCCTCATGACCAGTAGTTGGCGGCGCAGCCCAGGGGATGTTATTGCCACCAAAGCTAAAGCTGGCGGGAATTACGTTAACTCGGTACTCGCCAACCTAGAAGCGCACGACAACGGCTTTGATGAAGCTTTACTTCTCGATAAAGAGGGTTTTGTGGCTGAGGGTTCTGGGGAAAATATCTTTTTTATTAAAAACGGCGTATTGCACCCGGTGGCACACTCGATTAATTTGCGGGGTATTACTCGGGACTCGGTCATCAGCATTGCCAAGTGGTTGGACATGCCTATTGAAGTCACCATGGCTACGCGCGATGAACTCTACACGGCGGATGAAGTCTTTATGGTCGGCACCGCTGCTGAGGTTACGCCGATTGCATCGATTGACCGCCGCGATATTGGCACAGGTACAGCTGGCGAACTCACCCTTAAAATTCGTGATGCTTACCTTAAAGCGGTGAGTGGGCAGTTGCCTGAGTTTGAGGCGTGGCTGAGCTACGTTGACTAATGTGTATCATCAACCTTTGATTTAGCTTTGGGTGTTCTTGCCAAGCTCGTCAAAGTTGCGCTAAAAAGTGCTTATATTTTGTACTTATACCCTTTCCGGTTAATTCGTTAACGAATTAACCCACCTAGAAGGTGTACAATCGGTATTACAGTACGAAGACGGTAACAAGGGTGAGGTGGATTTATCTCATCTTGTGGGTCAGGATGTGTTCGCTATGTGGCATGAGCGGGATGCTTTAAGCGCGTTTACATCGGTGAATATGGTCAGCTTGCTTGGAATGATGGCATTGAACTATGTGCTGATGCGTTGTATCTAGAATTGTCTGAGTATCTAGAATTATCTGAGCAAACTTTAGATGAAGTAGTCCCCAGTCATCTCTAAGCACATTAACAAATGCAGGCATGAAGACGTGGGCTGTATCTACAATACAGTTTCGATACGTGCTAGACTTACGCTAGTAAATAGTGTTTTGGGTAACAACGCACAAGAAAGGACTGTGCATGGATACAAGTGTAACTCCTATAGCAGATAGCATTCCAATGCCTGTAGGCATGACCGTAACCGACGCGGCTGCTACCAAAGCTAATGAGCTTTTGAGCACAAGTGGTAAAGACAACGCCGCCATTCGCGTGTTTGTAAAGTCTGGCGGATGCAGTGGCTACAGTTACGGCATGGCCATTGATGACCGCGAGTTAGATGGCGATAGCATTTTTGAAGACAAAGGCGTACGCATTGTTGTTGACAAAATGAGCTTGCCCTTGCTAGAAGGTTCTGAAGTAGATTACGTTGAAAACATGATGGGCGGTGGGTTCAATGTGAACAACCCGAACGCAACTAGTGCCTGCGGTTGCGGTCACAGTTTCCGTACGGATGGTAAAGCTGCGCCAGAGGGTGAATCTGCAAGTTGTCACTAAATGTCTCAAGATTTTAGCCTTCGCAATTTCGATATTGTAGATTTTGAAAAAGTGATTGGGCTTTGGAAAAGTGCAGGCATTATTCTCAGTCGTTCTGATAATCCTGAAAGCCTAAAGAAAAAACTCGAGCGCGATCCAGAACTGTTCATTGTTTTAGAACAAGATGATACTTTACTTGGCACAGTCATGGGTACATACGATGGTCGTCGCGGTTGGATTAATCATTTAGCTGTTTCCCCTGATGCCCAAGGTAAAGGTCTAGACCAAATTCTCACGC
>JBCCBI010000584.1:0-2815 GCA_039034155.1 Deinococcota bacterium
CGAGCGAATCAAGTCTAGAGTGTAATCTTATCAGACAGGTAACACTCCTACAGTGCCCAGTTATACCGCTCAAAAACACTCATTCTTCCCAAACACTTACGCGTGGTAAACCAAGCTCGTCATGAGCCTTGTCGATAATATTTTGAATAAATTTCGTTTTTGCCTTTGTGTACGCAACGGAATCTTCTTGGTATTGAGTAGCAAGCTGTGTTTTCAAAACCCCGTAAGCTTGAACCTCTGCAGGATGCTTGAGTAGATAATCCCTCATGAGACGTTCTTGACGTTCAGCCCAAGTTGACAATTCAACGATGTGCAGGTGAAATGTTTGCCCAGTGCTTTTGTCTAGCTTACGTAAAAAGTAACGATTGGACATTCCTGCGTCAATAAGCTGATAATTAAGACTCACAAGTGCAGGTAAAAAGTCATCGAGTTCGTCGAGGCTATAGATAGCAGCCATCATGTCAATAATGGGTTTGGCTCGCTGATTTGGAATAGCGGTGCTTCCAATGTGCTCGAGCTCGACAAAATGGTTTCCTGTTGAAGCTAGTAAACCCTCGCGCTCAGTTGAGAAAAGCTCTATCCATTTAGGGTCATAATCAACGACTTCAACAGAGTGAATCAATTGGCTATCTTGTTTATCCACTAATACTCCTCGAAAGGACGATATAACGGTTTAAGCTCAGGGGTGCTACTTCAAGGCTTACTGCGGGCTTACTGCAACCAAGTATCACGTGAGGCGTAATCTTGTTAGCATAGATGGCATCCCCTGCAGCACCTTGTTATGCGATTCTCATCCTATAGACTTCTTAACAACTCAACTGTTCCGGGTGGACCGCTTACTTCAAGAGATACAGAGCTATTATTTTCACCCACGCTTAAAACAAAGGAAAGAAAACTACAGCAAAGATTTTCTTTCTCAATTAACTCAGCCAATTCAATCAATAGATTAGGCTTTCTTGAAAACATAAACCGAAATCCATTAGTTATTTCTTCAACTCTGTCAGATCGATGGAAAAGACCTGGGATCAGGTCATCTCTGTGATTCTTAAGTTCTTCGGCAGATAAACTGCATGAAATCCCATCACATGGCACTTTAGCTCCCTCAGAATTTTTTGAATTACTCATAGCTTCATATGATAATACAGAGCTAATGTGCGTTGTTCGCAGTGTCACCACTAAACGAGTTGTTAGCAGCTTCTGCCTGAAGGCGCTCAACAAGCCATACCTTAATGATTGATTGGCGGGTCACACCAATACGCGCTGCCTCACGGTCCAGCGACACTACAACCCAAGCTGGAAAATCAACATTGATCCGCGTTTGTTCTTGGTTAACGCGGCGAACTGTAGACAGTCGAGGTCATCAACAATATCTTCCTGACCTTCCTCACCCTTTTTATCAATGTCTTTAGCTCTCATAGAGTCCAACCTCCTTTTTTGGCTCGAGACCTACCTCAGTAAGAAGTTGCCATGGGGTCATGGAAAGTCTCATACATCAATCAGATGGGAAATTGCAAATGCATTTTCAGCTAAATTCAAACGCAATCCCCAAACCTTGAGCCTCGAGGAAGCTAAAGATGCCCTTGATATTTATAAGATGATTCCTATTCGATTTGTAGACATTGACTTGTCTAGAGCCGTCGAAATTGCACATGCACTTAACATCTATGCCTATGATGCTTTTATATTAGCAGCAACAGAACGTTATCAGGCACCTTTACTGAGTTTAGATAAACGCTGTATAGACTTAGCGAAAGAACTCAAATTGCCTATTTTGGAGGTTTTGTGAATACCTATACTTACTCAGAGGCGCGCCAACAACTCACTAAAGTTTTAGATGATGCGGCGCGTGACGGTGCAGTTCAAATCACGCGTAGGGATGGTCAGGTATTTTTGCTTCAATCTATCAAAGATAACCGTTCACCTTTGGATGTTCCTAGCGTGAAACTCAACAAGAAAATAACCAAAGATGAAATTGTCAGTTTAGTGCGTGAAGGTAGAGAGCAGCGTTGCGATTAGAATTAGCGGAGGTGCCAGCTCGAGGCTAGCTACAAGTAAATATAATATGAGATAAGATTTTGCCAGCACAAGTAACGTCCCCTGTAGCGTGTAGTTAAGTGGTACGGGCAAGTCGTTCAGCAATCCACTGATTGAGACTTTTACCCTCGAGTTTTGACGAGATGTAGACTTTACGATGAAGTTCAGGTGGCAGACGTAGCATGAGTTTTCCCGAGAAAGGCTTATCGGGTTCTTCACTACGCTGCTCACAAAACTCAAGATAGTCGTCTATTGAATCTTTGAATGCCTGCTCGAGTTCATCAACACTTTTACCTTGAAACGTCACGACATCTCGCAAATCAATCACTTCACCATGAAAAAGACGTGCTTCATCATCAAATTCAACATGTCCAGAATAGCCTTTATAATTCAGCATTTAGTCCTCCTCTGGCGCAAAGCCTGCCTCAGCTAAGAAGCGCCTTACAGATGTGAGCGCACCTTTATCTATTTCTTTCTGAGGATGAGGTCGATGAAACACAGCCCTAGAACCTGCAAGTGCAACGCGAACCCGTGAGCCTCGTCCTTCACTGATGTCAGCACCCAAGGTGATAAATAATTTCTCCACGTCTGACCAAGCAACGTCAGACCGCGTAGGGGTTTCAAAGATCGCTTGTAAAGTTTTATAGCGCCATCCATAAGTAAAGGGCTATGATGGGAGGATGCGAGGCTACTCAGAAGATTTACGCAAACGAATTGTTGAAGCAGTGGCAGCAGGAGCAAGTAGCCGCGAGGTTGCAGCCCGGTTTAAGGTGAGCTGGAC
>JBCCBI010000585.1:0-2812 GCA_039034155.1 Deinococcota bacterium
AAAAATATAGTGTTCAAAAAAACACGCTGATGTACAGGTTCATAATGCTGGTAAGCCTAACCTGCTAACAAGCGTGATGCTTTTGCTAGTGTCTGCGTGCAAATGTATTTATGCTGGTATTCAGCCTTAAAGACAGTTGCCTAAATAGAAGTCACAACTTGTCTGGCTGGGACTCATCGTTAGCGTTAACACCTAAAATCTAGGGAGAGACTGGTAAGTTAGCATTCGTAATTTGTGTTCATCATATTTACTAAAGAGGATTTTGGAGCGTGTACGCGCTGAGCGTAGGGGTATCCGTGGTGACTGATCGAACTAACCAAAAGGGGATTAGCTCATATCAGCACCTAGAAGTAACTATCCCTGAGCCAAGATGCTATAAGGCCTCTTAAGAGGTAAGCGGTACACGTACAGGAGAGGCTAGATGTCTAAGTTTTTTGTGGTCGGCGATGTAACTGTCGATCAGATGATCTTTGTAGATGAGTTGCCTGAGGCCGGCAGTGATGTCTCCGCAAAGCGGGCGCTTGTTGGCCCCGGTGGTGCAGGTGGCACTATGGCGACCGTCTTAGCCCGTTTGGGTAATGACACAACCATTGCGACTAAAGTTGGTGGCGGTCCCTTTGCAGATTTAGCGTTTGAATATGTGCGTGCGTCCAAGGTCAATACAAAATTAGTGCAGGTTGATAGCTCTCTACCAACCAGCAGCGTAACACTACTCATCACGCCGGATACACAACGCACCATGGTTAGCTACAGCGGGGCAAGCCGCAAATTAGATGCTGCCAAACTCAAAACAGATGACGTCGCTAGTTGTGACGCGCTAGTTATGAGTGCTTACAGTTTGGTCGGTGGTTTACAGCGTGAATACGCAGTCAAAGCCCTTGATATTGCCAAACAAGCTAAACTAACTACCTTTATAGACATGGGTAGTGGCGCTGTTGAGTCCTTACGTGACCGCCTCATTTCGCTACTACGTGATGTTGACTACCTATTAATGAACCAACACGAGCTGTTTACGCTCACTGGCGAGTCATCTATTTCAGAAGCTGTTGAAGGCCTAGCAGACCAAGGTATTGAACGGGTGATTGTCAAAGTGGGTGAGATGGGGTCCATTGTAGTCACACCCGAGCTTACTGAACTGGTTGATGCGTGGCAAGTTGACGGCGTGCTAGACACAACAGGCGCAGGTGACTACTTTACGGCTGCTTTTGCCCATGGCATTATGCAAGGTTACGACCTGTACTATGCCGCGAAGCTGGGCAATATTGCGGGGGCGCTCAACGCCACCCATGTTGGCGCGCAGACATGTATGCTTAATGCAAGCTTATTAGAACAACATGCTGAAGACCTCTTAGCCGTTGAGTCACGTTAGCTTGAGCAGGTTCCAGCTACACTCGAGCATGACACTTGTACTTACCCACTTCAGCTTCTTTTTCAGAGCTTTAAACAAACACCAACACCCACGTAACAGCCTCAAACTACTAGGTTTAAGCATTGCTACAATTGTACTTTTTGGGCTTAGTCACACTGGCTTAAGCCAAACTGATAGCAGTTATGAAGCCCGCTTTGACCAAGCGTGGCGACTCGTCAGTGAACGTTATTGGAATATCGACGCAGACTTTTGGCAAAGTGTACGCGATGAGTTTGAAGCAGACGCGCTAGCAGCTCGTAACAACCGCGAATTTTACAGGGTGCTCGAGGACATGTATGAACGCATCGGTGACAACCATTCGGTCTTTGTCCCACCAGAACGCGTGGCTGAAATCCGCGAAGATTTTGGCGATTTACCCTGTTTAGGCATATTTAGTTGGTCCGCAGTTGGTCTGCAAGCTAATGAGCTAGCTAGTCTCGAAAATTATCCTAGTGGCGTGGAAGCTGGCTTACTTAGCTTAGAAACTACGCAACAAGTAGGTTATATAGATGTACCCAATTTAGCGACTACGGGCACTGCTCGCGACATGCGCCGCGCTGTTGAACAGTTTTCCCCTACAGCAAATGCGTTTATTGTCGACCTACGTGGCAATCCTGGCGGCCGCTTAGTGGAGATGATGCAAGCTGCTGGCATATTTGTCAACGGCTTTTTGTGGCGCACTATTACCAGTTGGACACTGCCCCTTCCCTACCCTGCGCTTGGGCTTGCCATTACCGATGCCCCGCTTGTCATGCTCATTGATGCCGACGTCAATAGCGCCGCCGAGGGCCTCGCCGGTGGTCTACAAGCCAACGGACGCGCCACTGTTATTGGGCAAACAAGTGCTGGTAATGTGGAGGCAGTCTTACCCTTTTGCTTACGAGACGGCTCCCAAGCGTGGATTGCAACTGGTGTACTAGCACCCCTTCAAGGTGCCACCTGGGAAGGCACAGGCGTTGTGCCAGATGTTCCTACCAATCCAGACGATGCTTTGGACGCGGCTCTCAAATATCTAGCTGAAACGCTTTAACAGCCTTCAAACATGCAAGCCGAGCAACTTGACCAGCAACACCTAGACCAGTATCTATGGCGTTTGCAACTCCCAGCAAAGACCTTGCCGCCGTATGACCACACCAACACCTATATCATCACCAATGATATAGGTGAAGCGTTACTTGTAGATGTTGGTAGTGATGAAGGCGCACGTCAGGTAAATGCATGGTTAAAGGCTCGAGCCCTCCACCTCACAGGTATTCTGCTCACACATACACACATCGACCATATTGCTGGGCTGAGGATGCTACTCGAGCACACCAACCCTGCCCTCCCTATTCACCTTCACGCTGCTGAGGTTGACCGTTTAGATGCTAACCTCACGTTTCCCTATGACAAAGTTTTATTAGA
>JBCCBI010000586.1:0-2812 GCA_039034155.1 Deinococcota bacterium
CGAGAAGACGGGCTCCTTGGTGGTTCGTCGCGTGCTCGACGGATACAACGCGACTGTCATGGCGTATGGACAGACGGGGTCGGGCAAGACCTTCACGCTTGGGAACCCCCTTGTACATTTGTTTCGCTATGCTTCATTAAAAAAGGCGACACCAAGAAGGCATCACCTAAAAATCAGCATTTGAGTGGTTAGTTAGACACTATGAGTTAGACACTAGCAGAAGGCGCGTCGCCTTGGGCAGGGTCTTGGGCTGGTACGTAAGAAACGGTATCTGCGTCATCACCTTCAACGAGCATCATCGACAGGACTTCTTCAAAGTCTTTGACTGGAGTCACGCTTAGTTCAGCCAGGATAGCCTCGGGAACGTCCTCGAGGTTGGCTTCGTTGTCATCGGGAATAATCACTTGGGCAATGCCTGCTTGGTGGGCTGCTAGCAGTTTTTCTTTCACGCCACCAATGGGTAACACTTTCCCGCGCAGGGTAATTTCACCCGTTAGTGCAATGTCACCGCGCACAGGACGGCCCGTAAGGGCACTCACAACAGCCGTCGCCATCGCAATCCCAGCGCTAGGACCATCTTTTGGTGTGGCGCCTTCGAGTACATGCAAGTGCAGGTCACGCTTTTCGTGAAAGTCTTCGGGAATGCCGTAGCGGTGAGTGTTTTTACGCAAATAGGCAATCCCTGCTTGGGCGGATTCTTTCATGACATCGCCCAGTTGACCAGTTAATGACACGTTGCCTTTACCCTCCATGCTAATAGCCTCAATATCTAGGGTGACACCGCCTACAGGTGTGTAAGCGAGGCCGTGGGTGAGCCCAACTTGAGGCACGTTGTCGGCGCGGTTGTCGCGGAAGGGCGGCACACCTAGCAAGTCGCGAACAGCGCCATCATCCAGTGTTCGTTCGTCGTCCCAAGCCTTATCTAAATACTCTTTGGCAGATTTACGGGCCATTTTGGCAATGGTTCTGTCCATGTTGCGCACGCCAGCTTCGCGGGTGTACTGGGTGATGAGCTTGCGTAGCGCGGATTCGTCAATAGCAAGTTTTTCCTCGAGCCCATGACTTTTAAGCTGGTTGGGAATGCGGTAGCGCTTGGCAATCTCAATTTTTTCATCCAGCGTGTAGCCGGGAATTTGAATAACTTCCATGCGGTCAAGCAGCGGGCGCGGAATAGTAGACAAACTGTTAGCCGTGGTAATGAACATGACCTTGGACAAATCATAATCAATTTCTAGGTAGTGGTCAGCAAAGGTGCTGTTTTGCTCGGGGTCAAGCACTTCTAAAAGCGCTGATGAAGGATCACCGCGAAAGTCGGAGGTCATCTTGTCAATTTCATCTAGCAAGAAAACTGGGTTTACCGTACCTGCAGTTTTCATGCCTTGAATAATGCGCCCAGGCAGCGAGCCAATGTAGGTGCGGCGGTGCCCACGAATCTCGGCTTCGTCGCGTACGCCGCCCAAGCTCATACGCACAAACTGGCGGTTGAGGCTTCTGGCAATCGACTTACCAAGCGAGGTTTTACCAACACCAGGTGGGCCCACAAAGCAGAGGATAGGCGCTTTGTAGGTGGCGTCTTCCATATCTTTGGTGAGTTGGCGCACGGCCAAAAACTCTAAGATGCGATCTTTGGGTTCCTCTAATGCATAGTGGTCTTCGTCTAATATGGTTTCGGTATGTTTGATGTCGAGGTGTTCTTCGTCCATTTCGGACCACGGTAAATCTAGGAGCGTATCTAAATAGGTACGAACAACTGTGGCTTCAGGGGAGCCGCCGGGCATTTTCTCGAGCCTATCCAATTCTTTAAGCGCCCGTTTTTCAGCGTGTTCGGGCATGGCTTTTTCTTTGATGCGCTCGCGCAGCTCTTCAGTCTCTGCAATGACATCTTCGCCGCCACCGAGTTCTTTTTGGATGGCTTTCATCTGCTCGCGCAGGTAGTACTCACGCTGATTGGCGTCCATCTGCTGTTTAACGCGGGCAGAAACTTGTTTTTCGGTGTCGAACCGCTCGAGGTCGCGGGAGAGGAACTCATAAACAAGCTCGAGCCGCTTGCCTACATCGGTCTCTTCCAAAACGCGTTGTTTATCAGCAATGTTCCACGTACTGTACTTGCTGATGGCATCAGATAGCGCACCGGGATCGCGCAAGCTACGCAGGTTTTCTAGATGAAATGAATCAAGTCGCAGCGTCTTGTTTTGCTGCGCGTACTTCTCAAACGAGCCTTTCACTTGTTCCATGAGCGGACGGTGCTTGTCAGCACTGCTGTCGGTTTCAGTGAGGGTATCTACCCGTGCGCGCAACGACAAGCCGGGGATAAACTCAGCTACTTTGGCGCGTTCACGGCCTTCCACAAGCACCTGTAAAGTGTCGTCGGGGAGGCGAATAACTTGCTTGATGACACCAAGCGTACCAATGTCGTAGAGGTCTTCACCAAGGGGATCGTCTACACTGGGTTCGCGTTGGGCGAGTAGCAACACACGGTTGTCGGTTGCTTGGGCTTCTTCAAGTGCACGTTTTGACTTGGGTCTGCCCACGTCTACATTGTGCAAGGTGCGGGGCATGACGGTCTCAGTGCGTAGGGCAATAACTGGTAATTCCCATTCCATGTACCTAGTAAACCGTAAGCAGCTTAAATAAGTCCGTAAGGTGGCTAACGAGCCGTTCCCGTGCAGGTTTTTGGTACGCTGGCTTACAAGTTGCGGTGGGTTTGGGGCTGATAGGTTACCGACATTCGCGTTAGGTTAGAGAAAGGGGAAGGGGAGTAAGGGAGATTTCATCAGCCTTGTGTAGGTATCACGATTTTGTGATGTTCTTC
>JBCCBI010000587.1:0-2810 GCA_039034155.1 Deinococcota bacterium
ATTACTTACGCTGTATTGTTAGTGCTCGTTTATATATTTTCGGAATTATTTACAAGACCTATCAGTAAACTATCTTCATTTGCTGAAAGTATTGGCGAAGGTGATTATGACCAAGATCTCTCATCGCTTAGTAAACGCCAAAATAAAGACGAAATCAGCAAACTCGCTGAAGTCTTCGAAATCATGGTGGGTAAGGTCAAGCAACGTGAAGAAACCCTTAAAAAAGAAGTTGTCAAGCTTAAAATTGAGATCGACGAAGGTAAGCGGCAAAAGCAAGTTGATGCCATTATTGATAGTGATTCCTTCCAAGACTTGAAAAAACGTGCCAATGCTATGCGGAATCGCAGGCAACCTAAGACTGCTGTTAAAACAGATTCAGGAAGCTAAGTCAGTAAATCTTAGCTTCCTCAAGATGAGCTATATTTAAAGGCAATCTGGAAAATTATCAAAATACAACCTAACTATATCGGGAGGACGCCATGAAAATAGCATTTATTGGCATGGGGACTATGGGCGTACCTATGGCAACACGTCTGGTTAACGCAGGCTATGACGTCACTGTACATAACCGCACCAGAAGCCGTGAGGAGCCTGTGGTTGCAGCAGGTGCGAGCGCGGCAGCATCACCTCAAGAAGCAGTTACCGGTGCTGACGTTGTTATCACCATTGTGAGTGATACGCCGGATGTGGAGCATGTTGTATTAGGTGAGCAAGGTGCTGCGCGCGGAATGGTATCTGGCAGTGTGCTTATTGATATGAGTACCATCAGCCCCATTGTCACGCGCAACATTGCAGGGGCATTGGCTGATAAAGGCATTGACATGCTAGACGCACCCGTTTCTGGTGGTAGTGAAGGGGCAATTAACGGCACATTGTCAATCATGGTAGGTGGTGAGGCAGATGTGTTGGCAAGGGTGCAGCCGATACTCGAGCACCTCGGCAAAACCATCACCCTGGTAGGCCCGGTGGGGAGCGGCCAAATTACCAAAGCTATCAACCAAGTGATTATTGCAGGAACATACGCGGCTGTGGCTGAAGGCATGGCCATTGGGCTAGCTGCGGGCGTTGATATTGAGGCAGCGCATCAAGCTGTTTCAGGTGGGGCAGCGGGGTCGTGGGTGCTGAGTAACCGGGCAGGCAACATGATTAACAATGAGTATCCGCTTGGGTTCCGGACGCGTTTGCACCGTAAGGACTTAAACATTGCGTTGGAAACAGCGCGGGATTTGGGCGTACCTATTCCGGTATCTGCATATGTAGAACAACTCGAGACAAGCCTCCTAAAACGCGGCTACGGGGACGAAGATGTCTCAAATATTGCAAGAGCCGTGCGCGAAGCTGCAGGTATAGAGTAATTTGCTACAAGCTGACTTGAGGTAAGAGCGATTGTGTACGTCCGCTGAGGTAGTAAATCCACAGTGCACCCCACTCCCGAACAACCTCATCTAAATAGGCAAGTCTGTTGCCTACCGCAAGTGACGGTAGTGCGTAAGCGTCCGCGCGGTAATCCACGGGATAGGGCGTGACTTGCCAGCCTTGAGTTTGAAACATAATTAAAGCGCGGGGCATGTGTAGGGCAGAGGTTACTAGCAGCCAGGTTTCACTGGCTTGAGGTTGCACTTGACTGACTGATAAAAGTGCATCTTCATAGGTGCTACGGGAACTGGCGACAAACTCGAGCCTACTGCTATCGATCCCATCAAAAAGCCCCAAGTTATCCTCAATATCAAAAAAAGTTGCTGCACCGTCTCCTGTGAAGACAACCCGTGCATTGGGGTAACGCCGGGCAAGCGCAGCTCCACCTAACACTCTTTCCGCACGGTCATTCAGTGAGAGTTGGTCATGCGCAAACGTAAGCGGCGGGCGCACCGCGCCTCCTAAAACGACAATGCCAGTCACCTCGCTGGGCATGGGTACAGGGCGGTTGGTGTGAGTTTCAAGGACGCTACCAAGGATTCCGGCAATGGGTAAGAGGGTTGGCACAAACACAAACGCGCCCGCCCAACCTAGCCACCAGCGCCCCGCACGCCAACGGTTGAACCGTAGCAGCAAGAGACCAAAAATGAGAAATACACTTGCGAGGGTACTCGGCTGTAAAAGTGTCCAGTAGAAGTTGCTCGAGACAAGTTGCGTCATCAGTTCACAGCCTAGCGGATAATCATGATGAGATAATGTTGTGTAGGGCTTGAATGGATGTCCTCAAAGAGGATACAAACGTCTCACCAAAACGATAATCTGTAGAGAGCATCAGCGTATTGACAGATACATCACGCATAAAATAGCGAAAGCGTTAGATGGCTCTTAATCTCATGACCGTTCCTCTGCTTGCTACCAAACTTTATCAACCTGTTGCGCCAGCGGGCAGTGTGGCGCGACCACGGTTGCTCGAGCAGGTCCAAGCAGGCTTAACAGCAGCATCCGCCTGTAAACTTACGCTTATTACAGCACCCGCTGGGTCTGGTAAGACGACACTTGTTAGCCAGTGCCTTCACGACCAGGTGGCGTCGGTTGCGTGGGTGTCGTTGGATGCCAGCGACAACGACCTCACTCGCTTTTTACTGTATGTGCTGCGCGCCCTGCAAACAGTTCAAGAAGACCTTGGCGAAAGTGCTATGACCATGCTCAAGGCTGACCAAGTTAGCTCACCTGAGGTCATTATCACTGCGCTCATCAACGACCTTGCTACCCTGACCACACAGCTTGTATTTGTGTTTACGGCACACTGCCCCACCGGGACCTCGCACTTGCCCTCACCCGTCTAGGGCCGGTGGGCCGCGAGACAGCCCTCGCGCGTATCGTGAAGGGGTCGG
>JBCCBI010000588.1:0-2785 GCA_039034155.1 Deinococcota bacterium
AATGCCAAAAAGCTAGCTGATGTCATCAAGCTAGTCATCTGGTGATTACTCACGATATTAGAAACGCTTGACGCTATTAGCAGATGCCATAGACACATGTCTCAAATGGAGTTTTAAGATGACCTCTCCACATTCAGCGTCTAAATCACCGTCACCATCATCTAGCAAAATCACACCCAAATCACCTATGCGTGGGTTTAGGTTGGCATTACCGGGTATTTTTTGGATGATAGTGTTTTTTCTACTGCCGCTCATTTTTGTGTTGGTCGCTAGTTTTATGTCTCGAGGGCGCGGCGGCGTGCCAGAATGGCCTTTGACTACTGCTAATTTTGAGCGTACCTTTGGCGTGTTTTTGCCGGTGGTACTTCGTTCCCTGCGAATTGCATTTTTATCAACCTTGTTTTGTCTATTACTTGGTTATCCACTCGCGTTTTTTATTAGCACCCGAACCAAAACGCGCAACCGCCAACTGGCACTGTTCTTTATTTTGCTACCCTTCTGGACAAACCTGCTAGTACGCACTTATGCCATTCAAACCATTCTAGGGCGCGAAGGACTCATCAACACACTGCTACTATCAATTGGCATCATCCAAGAACCCCTGACGATGCTCAATACCTCTGGCGCGGTGTTGTTAGGCTTGGTCTACACCTATTTGCCGTTTATGGTGCTGCCTATTTATGCCGCTGTTGAACGCTTGGACTTGCGCTATGTCGAAGCTGCCTTTGACCTCGGTGCCAACGACTGGCAAGCGTTTTGGCGGGTGATTGTGCCGCTCACCATGCCGGGTGTGGTGGCAGGTTGCACGCTGGTGTTTATTCCTGCAATTGGCTCGTTTGTTACGCCAGACTTACTTGGCGGTACGCGCGGGCTAATGATTGGCAACCTCATCCAACGGCAGTTTAGTGGCAATGGCAACATCCCGCTAGGCTCGGCCGTGTCGGTGGTGCTTATGGTGATTGTGCTATTAGGAGCGTTCATCAACGTGCGCTTTGGGGAGGAACGGTCATCGTAAACGCCCCGCAATCTAACATGAAGATGGCACCGTCTGAACAAGTTAATGGTGGCGCTTGGGTACGCACGCTGGGGCGTTCACTCATGTGGGTGTCGCCGCTGGTGTCCTACTTTTTCTTGTGGGCACCTATTGCAGTGCTCATTGTGTTTTCGTTTAACGACTCTGGCAGTGTGTCGGAATGGCGCGGGTTTACGGTGCGCTGGTATCAAAACATCATCAACAATACCTTTGCGTCTGGGACAGGCACCACGCGGTTTCAGACGGAGTTACTACTCAATTCGGTTTACAACTCGCTGTTTGTAGCGACGACAGCAACGGTGGTCTCGAGCATCATCGGTACAACCCTCGCCCTGGCTTTAGCCCGTGGGCGCTTCCCCGGCAAGCGCATCTTAGACGCCATCCTTTACTTGCCTGTGGTCATCCCAGACATCACCCAAGGCATTTCACTAGCGGTCTTTTTTAGGATTTTGTTTGAGTTTGTAGACACGGTAACCGGGCAGCGGGTGACGAGCGGCTTTGCCACCATCATCATTGGGCATGTGGCGTTTAATATTTCCTTTGTGACTATTGTGGTGCGCGCGCGGCTGGCGACGATGGATGCACGTTTAGAAGAAGCCGCTGGCGATTTGGGTGCCAACAGTTTGCAAGCGTTTTGGTTTGTCACCTTGCCCATTTTGCTACCCGGAATTGCTGCCGGGGGTTTACTAGCGTTCACACTTTCGCTAGATGACTTTGTCGTCACGTTCTTCACTGCTGGGGTAGGTACAACCACCTTGCCCATGTTTGTTTACGGGATGCTCAAGCAGCGCGTACCGCCGGAGATCAATGCCATTTCGACGATTATGATTGTGGTGTCGATGGTGTTGGTGGGGGTGTCGTTGTTGTTGCAGGGGCGTATGGCTCGAGGCGAATGAGCAATACAGATTAAGCAGCATTGGGACACACATGTGCTCTACTTATAATGACATCACCTCCTAAGACCCCAATTTAGATGTTGAGATTTTGAAAGAAGTCGAGTAGGGCAGTGTCAGGAATTTCCCCAAGTGATTTACAGCATTCCTTGTAACGATGACAGATATTTCGACTGATGGCTGCAAATACTTTGGGGGACTTTTGATATAAAGGTCCAATGATAGTAACGGCTTCTGTGATTTTTAATAATGCATTTTTATTCTTATTAGAAAGAACTAAAAGGTGAGATAATCTATTTAACGATCCTGCTAAGTGGCCCAAAAACTCATCAGGATGATTATAATTTAGCTTTCTATAACTATCTACTGATTCCTCTGCATAGACGAGTGCCTTCTTAAGTTCTCCAGCAGTTTCAAGTACAATGACCAGATTATCTAATGATGTTGCTAGGCTATACAAAAATGCGTTTGGACGAGCGGCAGCTAGTTCTCGACGGATATTCACTGATTCTTCTAAAAAGGCAAGCCCTTTTGTGTAGTAACCAGGAGAATCAAACATGGAGCCTAGGTTGTTTAACGATGTTGCTAAGTAAGGCAAAAATGCATCTGGATAAGCAGTATTTAATTCTCTATAAATACTTACTGACTTTTCCAGAATAGGCAATGCCTTTTCACGCTGTCCTAGAGCTTCAAGTTTCATTCCTAAGTTACTCAATGTGCCTGCGAATTGAGGTAAAGATGCACCTAGACGATTA
Organism: Deinococcota bacterium; assembly: GCA_039034155.1. GTDB lineage: Bacteria > Deinococcota > Deinococci > Deinococcales > Trueperaceae > JBCCBI01. Next base: position 2,682 of record JBCCBI010000588.1, read on the forward strand.
TTCTCATCTAGCTTTTCATAGATACTTACTGCCTCTTTTAGAGCAGCAAGTCCTTCTTTATTACGATTAGAACCGGTGAGTAAATTGCACAAGTTATTTAGCGA
>JBCCBI010000589.1:0-2781 GCA_039034155.1 Deinococcota bacterium
CGAGCGGACGTGGAGGAGGATACGTCGTCTTCGTCTCGAAGCGCTTCGAGCTGTCTTTCAAGCCTGTGTGGACTTGCACAAGCATTGCAGTGGTCTGTCAGCGAACTTGCGGAAGCTCTCGAGATCAATCTAAACAAAAATTTATTAAACCCCAATGACCGTTTTATGAGTAAAGTTTCCTCGACTAATGACGAACACTCATATTATGTTCAGGTAAGAGCTTTTGACATTCGATATGATAATCAGATGACAACGGTTGACATTCCCGTAAGCTTCCTCAAATCAAAACAACTCGATCCGGAAAAGCTTCAGATTGTCACTTCACGTGAAAAGCTCTTTATGGATGAAGCTTCAAGGATTGATTTTCCAGACGGAACTGACATCTGGTTTTACGACGTAGATCATGAGCCTGTGATGGGGAATTATGTGTTATGCGAATTTTATGATAATCAGATTTCTCATAAAGGGATTTACAAAAATCAAGGTCAGACAAGGTTAGTGACGTTTCATAGTCCAGCTATTAGTGAACGCCCTACAATTGTCGAGATATCTAGGTTAGAAATTTTAGGTGTTGCATTTAGCTTCCAAAAAGCTGTCATTGAAAGCCTCGAGACACTTAAGCCCTTAAGCTAGCCTGTGCCGCTCAAAAGCACAGCCAAACTGTGGAAACAAGCAAAATCACCTAAGCAAAAATACCGTGACCGGCTTACGGTTACGCTAGCTAGTGGTAAGAAAAAAGAATATGCGGGTTACGGCCCTACCAAGCGCGAGGCAACGGCTGACCTCGAGCGCAAAATAAATAGTGCTTTACAACGTGGTAAGACACAGAGCATCACGGTTGACGATCTGTTCAAGAAATTCTTATTACACCGCAAAAACTATCAAGGTTTGTCTTTGTCAACGATTGCTCACTATGAGGACAACTACAGCCGTTACTTGCAAGAGGCACTGGGTCACAAAGCCTTTGTTGAACTTTCGCTTGATGACCTCAACAATTTGCTAACACCCCGGTTAGAAAAACGCCATTACCGCACAGCTGAGATTATGGTGCGCATTGTCAACACGATGGTGCGCTGGGCTTTGGATCAAGGTGAAATAAAGCCTGAAGAGATGACGCTACAACTGCGAGAAATCCCCAAGATCAAGCGCCCTAAAGATGCAGAAACCAAACCCGCACCCGTCTGGACAGTTGATGAAATAGGCACGTTTTTGATAGAACTTAAGCGCATCTATGACACAAGCTGGCAAAGTGCTGCATATCCATTCTTTTGCGTTGCACTAAATGCTGGGCTAAGAATAGGTGAGATTTTAGGTTTACCCAAGGATGCAGTAGAGCTTAGGCATATTGGTGACAAACCTGTTTGGCTACTTCATGTTGAGCGCCAGGCGGTGCGTATTGGCACCAACACCACGCGAGAACTAGGGGCAACCAAAAGCGTCTCAAGCAACCGCAGTGTGACAATCTCAGCTGAGCTAGGTACCTTGCTGCAAGAACATGTTGCTCGAGTTGAGCGCTTGTACACCCACCGCAAAGACTATCAATCAAATGACTTGTTATTTCCCTCGAGGCGAGGGACACTTATTCAAGAATCGACTATCAGGCGTATTAAAAAAGAAGTGATTAAACGCATGGGGCTGCCCTATATACACACTCACCAAATGCGCAAAATTTATACAACGTATTTAACTAAAGAACTTGTTAAACAAGGAAAGTACAACCCTAAAATTGTTGCTAAGCTATTAGGACACTCAGATACTCGAGTGGCGCTAGCGGTTTATACCCAAGTCATCGAAGCTGACCTTGCTGAAGCAACCATCAATTTCAATGTGACAAGTATTGCTGAAAACACCACTAAAAATGATGCTTCTGAGGACAAAACCGAAGACAATCGGATATTAGTCGGATATTCTGATGATGAATGAGTGATAGTGGATACTAGCTTAATTAAAGAAAGCGCCGTTACACACGGCGCTTCTACTTGGTGGGCGGTATTGGATTTGAACCAACGACCCCTCGCGTGTGAAGCGAGTGCTCTCCCACTGAGCTAACCGCCCAAGCAGCATTTAGTGTATCACTTGAGGAGCGCACAGACACAAACCATCCTACAGACACACATCCAGATAATGATTAAGCTGCCGCACTTTGGTATTAACGGTATTAACTCACGTTGTTTCCAATACTTGGTAAAGTGTGCCAACTATGACTAGATTTTTTGTATCAGCGTTGACTCAACAGCGTCAACCTCTCAAAGGTATCAACTTGCCCTACGCTCGTCGTGCGTCTTTTGTGGTGCTCATCATCATGAGCTTGCTGCTCTCGAGCTGTGCCACCATCTTCAAAGGTGGCGAGCAAAACATCGCCTTTAACAGTAACCCGCAAGGGGCGGAGATTTTGATTGACGGGGAGCCATTTGGCACCACACCGCAGATTATCCGCCTCGAGGTACAACGCAGCTACGAGGTCACCTTGCGCCAAGGTAGTGAGGAACGTACCATCACCATTCGCAACCGCGTGGGTACCCAGTGGGTTGTGCTGGATGTACTTGGCCTACTTATTCCACTTTTGGTAGATGCCTCTACTGGCGACTGGTACGAACTTTCACCAGATGAAGTCGTGGTTGACTTTACCGAGGAAGGCATGACAGGTCACGACAGCGGCGAATAAACAGTAGTCTTAGATAATCTAGCAAACGCTGTATCTTTGTGGCAATGTCTCTAGGGATAACGTATAATTACTCAGCAACGTTCAACATGTACTAGCTCGAGGATACCTCTCAATAG
>JBCCBI010000590.1:0-2769 GCA_039034155.1 Deinococcota bacterium
GTAGCTGCACCACTATCGCCACCAAAAGCACGTGTACCATCCCCTGCCACGGTGCTGATCGTGCCTACTTGGGCGGCTGCAAGACTTATCACAAGCGTCATGAGCCACATAGTTACGATGCGTATTATCCATTTGCTACGACCTTGCATATTGATCTGCCTTCCTGCTGTGCTCAACCATACCGAGAAGTGGACCGACCAACTCAGGCTCGGAAACAGATGCTTGGTTATTTTCACAGGTTGCCAACACAAGCACCATAAACAGACTCATGGTGCGCACTGCAAATGAGGATGAAAAAGAAGAATGATACATATGAAACCCCTTGATGTATATCAACGTGTACTGCCCATGAATATCAGTGAACGTTGCAGCATCAAAAGTAGCAAATCAACTCTTACAAAACTCTTACTCGAGCGCGTAGTTGCGTCTCAGACAAATCAAATTGTAAGTAGCATTCGTGCGGGTGATGGGTGATTGATACCTAGGGACAACGCAGCCTCTGAGAATATTTGCCCTGTGTTATCGTAGGCATGCTTATCCAGCATCACCACGTAAAAAATAACGATTTGGAGTTTAAGTATGCCTATGAACCACAAAGCTTTGTTGACCTTAGGACTCTTGCTGCTATGTTTGACACTGACATTTAGCCAAGCACAATCAGCTAGTACCGAAGAAGAATTTCAAGTAGGGCTTGTTTTACCCTTGACAGGGTCGTTAGAGGCCGTTGGCAATGCCGTCAAAAACGCCTCTGAACTTGCCCTTGCAGAGATTAACCAAACCGCCCCAATCCAACTTCGCTTTGTGGTTGCAGATAGCGCCAGCACAGCTGAGGGCGCAGTTACCGCGTTTAACAACCTTATTGAACAAGGTGTGACCGCCATCATTGGACCTGTGACCTCGAGCGCGTCAGAACAAACTTTCCCTATCGCCCAAGAAAACGGCGTGCTTACCCTAAGCCCCTTAGCTGCGGCTGGAGGCCTTAGCGAGATAGGCAACTATGTATTTCAAGCCAACCTAACTACAGATGTGGTCATACCTAACGGCGTTGCGCTGACCCAAGCAAGCCTTAGCTATCAGAATGTAGCTATCTTGCTAGATACCGACGACCTCTTTTCACAAAACGCCTACGAGGTTTTGCTAGCTAGCTTTGAAGCACAAGGCATTAACGTTGTGACAACAGAAACCCTACAAACTGATGATACTGACTTCAGCGAGCAACTTAGCCGCATTCAAGACGCTGCGCCAGATGCCATTTTTATTTCAACCCTACCGCTAGAAGGCGTTGGCATTTTGCAACAAGCTAAAGAACTTGGTCTTTCCGACGAAAGTCGCTTTATCATTCCGTTTGCGTTCTCGACAGATGAAATTGCCCTCGCCCAAGACGCAGCTGAGGGTGTCATCACCTTTTCAACCTGGACCAGCTTTTGCGCCAAACCCAGGTAATCCAGCCTTTGTAGAAGCCTATAGCACAACCTACGGCACTGAACCCAGCCGCTTTTTAGCCCAAGGCTACGCCAGCATTTACATTTTTGCGCAAGCCTTAGAAAATGCTGCTAGTACGGACGCAGCCGACCTTAGAGACGCCCTAGCCGACATTCAAAACCTCGACACCATCCTAGGTCAATTTTCATTTGATGAAACAGGTAAGGCTGTCTACAACCCCATCATGTTAGTTGTTAACAACGCTCAGTTTGAGGTTTTTGAGTAGTCTCGAGATCAAAAAAAAGAGGCTCGAGGTAGCTCGAGCCCTCAACCCCTAAATCATCTATCAAACAGCCATACTCAAGGATTCAACACCTCTTAAGTTAAGCTCCTCAGCGTAATGACAGGCAACTTGATGCCCACTTTCCAATGTGCGCAGTGCGGGTGTTTCTGTTTTACATCTATCTGTAGCATGGCGGCAACGCGGATGAAAATAGCAGCCGCTGGGTGGGTTGGCAGGGTCGGCAACCTCACCTTGTAAGCGAATGCGCTCACGGTTTTTGCGTACTTTGGGGTCAGGAATGGGCACTGCCGACAAAAGGGCTTCGGTGTAGGGGTGCTTGGGCTGTCTAAATAGCTCTTCTGTGGTGGCAATTTCAACAACTTTGCCCACATACATCACCACGACCCGGTCACAAATGTGATCAACCACGCTCAAATCATGAGCTACAAACAAATAGGTTAGTTGAAAAGCTTCCTGCAAATCTTGTAGCAAGTTGAGTGTCTGCGCCTGAACAGAGACATCCAAGGCAGACACAGCTTCGTCAGCAATGACCAATCTGGGGTCAAGGGCAAGTGCCCTCGCGATGCCAATACGCTGCCGTTCACCACCTGAAAAGGCGTGCGGATAACGGCGAATGTACTCTGGGCGTAGGCCCACTTTTTGCAGTAGGTCGCTCACGCGGTCTTCTAACTCGCGCCCTTTGGCAATGCGGTTAACACGCAACGGTTCACTGACAATTTCAAAGACCGACATACGCGGGTTGAGGCTCGAGTGCGGGTCTTGAAAGATCATCCGAATTTCCCGGTGGTAAGGTCTTATCTCTTGTTTATTTAGGGGTGCTAAATCAACTTGTTTACCACTTTGCGTGCGGTACAAAATTTCACCTGAGGTTGGCTCGTAAATTCGTATCACCGAGCGCCCAGTCGTTGTTTTCCCACAACCAGATTCACCTACTAGGCCGAGCGTCTCACCCTCAAAAACATCCTTAATGGCGGAAGCGGTAACGATCTTTTAACTGCTGGCGATGGTAACGATAGCTTAGTCGGCGAAGCAGGAAAAGATAC
>JBCCBI010000591.1:0-2765 GCA_039034155.1 Deinococcota bacterium
CCTTCCCCTTCATTGCGCCTGTTGGCAACGACCAGGGTTTGCGTACCTCGGCATACCTGTACGTTATTCAAAACGTTATATCAAACAGTTTTGATGTTTATGATGCACAACCTTTAATTGCTAATAGCTAAGCTCTGGCAAACAAACCCTGACCAACACATGAGATACTAAATCCAGCCATTCAAGGTGCTGCACTGAATTTTAGACGCTTGATGTGTACCCTGTGTTTTGCCGGTAACTCTAGACATTGACGTTCAATATGTTTATATCAACCAGCAGACACTGCCTTGACATAGCTATATATAATAAGTTTTGATACCGAACTTATTTATCTTGAAGTCTCTACGTCCTGACGGTATCGCAAAATTTCAACCGCGTATAAAGGAGTTTGATCTATGAAGCAGCTTGTTGTTGCATTTATCGTTGCAATTGCAATTTTTGGCGGGCTAGTCAGTGCGCAGGCGAGCGTTGACTACCTAGGTAGTTGGAGTCTTAACGAAGCCGAAGCAGAGTTAATTGAAGTCTGTGAGCGCCAACTGGACATCACTGTTAACTACACACCTTTTTCCGGCTCTGGTGTTGCTGACCTCATGACTGAATTGCGCGGGCTGGCGACTGCTAGACGCTTACCCGACGTATTCTGGATGAGCTCTGGGTTTGTCGATGAGTTCGCCGCTGACGGCCTCCTTTACAACTTGCAACCGCTCGTTGACCGCGATGTCATGCCAGAGGCTGAAAGCTGGAATACAGGTGCGTTTGATGCTGCGCGTACCCCTAATAAAATCACCGGCGACATGCACGCATTTCCCGTCTACTTTGTTGAAACTATTATGTATTACAACAAAGACATGTTTGATGAAGCAGGACTTGACTACCCAACAGCAACATGGACCTGGGATGACTTTTTAAGCGCTGCCCAAGCGTTAACCAAAGACGACAATGACGATGGGCTCATGGACCAATACGGCTACTACGGTTTTGGTCGTTATGCTCACGTGGAGTCTTGGGTGTATCAAAACGGTGGTGAGTTGCTCAACGCTACACGAGATGGTTTTGAACCTAACGAACAAGCTATTGAGGCTATCAACTTTATGAACGCGCTCATTAATGAGCACCAAGTTGCACCTCAACCTGCTGAAATGGCTGGGCTGGATAATCCTTTTCACGCCGGGCTTGCAGCCATGTGGATTGATGGCTCGTGGGCAATGAATGGTAACCGTGATATTGAAGGCCTCAACTTTGGGATTTCAGCTATACCGCGCGGTCCCAGTTGGCAAGAAGATATCGCTTATGGTTGGTCAGACATGGTAGCCGTGAGTGCAACCAGTGATGACCCCGAAGCTGCTTGGGAGTTGGTTCAGTGCTTAGCTGGTGCCGAACGCACCGTTGCTCGCTCCGGAACAAGCTCGATTCCTATTTGGCGGGCTGTTGCTAACAGCGAAGCATGGCTCGAGCCCGACCAGCTTCCAGACAACAAAGCGTTCCTGCTCGAGTGGGCAAATAATGCAGGCCCTAACTCGTTTACACCTGGCTGGGGTGAATGGCGCGGTTATGTAGGCGGTGCCGGCTTACAAGGACAACTGGACGAAGCTTTTAACGGCAACCAAACTGTGGAAGAAGCTTTAGCTGCTGCTACAGAGGTTGCTAACACGGTACTTGCACGTTTTTACGAGTAGAGGTTTACAGCTCAGTCTTAATACACCTGGTTCAATACACCTGATTCAATACACCTGGTCTAATACACCTAGAGAGATGGTCTAGTTACCATCTCTCTTTGATAAAGGCGGGTTTTCTTGCGCTACAAAGCTTATACACCCTATTTGTTTTTACTGCCCACGCTTCTAGGGCTTGTCTTATTTTCGTTGGGGCCAACGGTTGCTTCCTTTTTGCTAAGTTTTACGGAGTGGCGTGGCACTGTGCTACCGCAATTTATTGGCCTGGGCAATTATCAAGAACTGCTGCGCTCGAGGATTTTCTGGCAAGTTTTGCGAAACACGCTTGTCTATGTTGCAATTTATACACCTGCCACAGTTACTTTAGGGCTTGGGCTAGCGCTACTCGTCAACCAAAAACTTAAGTACATGGCATTTTTTCGCGGTATTTACTACCTACCTGCCATTACCTCAATGGTAGCCGTGGCGCTGGTTTGGAACTGGATCTTTGCGTCTCGCTATGGGCTCATTAACTACATATTGCGTAGCCTTGGCTCGAGCCGCCCTCCCAACTGGCTGGCTGACCGCGATACCGCCCTTTATGTGCTTGTTATTGTCTCAGTTTGGAAGTCAGCGGGACTACCCATGATGGTCTTTTTAGCAGGGTTACAGGGCATTCCTAAAAATTTGTATGAAGCAGCTCGAGTAGACGGCGCAACACGCTGGCATCAGTTCTGGTATGTCACCCTGCCTATGCTTACCCCGATCACCTTTTTTGTGCTCATTGTGACGCTGTTTGACGCGTTTCGTACCTTTGAGGTGACCTTTGTCATGACCCAAGGTGGGCCGCTTAATGCATCCACAACATTGCCTTACTATATCTATCAAAATGCCTTTGAGTTTTTCCGCTACGGATTTTCGTCAGCAGCAGCGTATCTTTTGCTGTTGATAGCCCTCATCATCACATTTATCAACTTCCGCTTTCGCAACCGTTGGGTACACACCAACACATAAGCACCTAATGAGAAGCCAATCAGACAAGTACATGCCACGCAGGCGCACCAAACAACCCATCAAGCTAATCTTGCAATACGCACTTCTCACCATCGTCGC
>JBCCBI010000592.1:0-2751 GCA_039034155.1 Deinococcota bacterium
AAAAGAGCCATCAGCAGGGTGTATCATGCCGTTGTCGTCGAACGCTAGTACCAGTCATAACCAGATGCTACTTGCTGCTGAAAGCTCTTTCGTGTGGCTCATGAAGCGTTTAGAGAAACTCCGAGCTAAGTAAAGCCAGCCTTCAGCAGTTGAAATGTAGGTGATGTCGCTGTGCCAGACTTGGCGGCAGACGGAGCGTGAGCTCGAGGCAGTCATCAACTACCCACTTGTGATGGCGTCTTATACCGTTTTTGGTTGCATACGAAATAAAGTTTCGTGGTCAACCCGAGCAGACGTAAGTTGAAAAAACTACGAGTTACGAGGATGAGGCAATGAACTCCGTAGACGTTTATGTAGGAATCAATCGGAATCCGTATTACACGTTCATCTAATACTGTCCAGGATAGTATCATGTCGCATTCCCAGCTTGGACGGCACAATCTTGCAACCGTTTTGACTGAACTGATTCAAGGTCCAGCTTTGATAGGTAAGGTCCAGGTGTGATAGATAATGCCTTTGTCACATGTGAAGTATCTTGACCCTGCTGTGTAAGATTTTACAAGAGAACGGCTAGCCACATTAGTCTGGGAATCTGCTGTTCGACAAATCGCGCAGGCTTAAGCCTTCTTCTAATGCCCGAATCACTTGATGAAGACGTTTTTGGCGTGTGGGTGAGGTTTTTGCCGATGAAACGTGATAGGCGAAGCCACGCTGCTTACCTGGAGTCAAAGCTTCCCATGCTTCACTGATATTGTCTCTGGCATTGATAACTTGTTGTAACTCAGCGGGAATATCAACAGTGTTTTGGTCAACGACTCTGAACCGCATCTCTACAATGTCACCGAGCATTACCTCGGCGGCTTTGAGGAGATCTTTAGAAAGCATAACGTACCAACGGCCCCGTACAGGTTGCCAGGCACCTTCAAAAGGCTGCTCGGCTACTTCGCCCTCTATTCGCAAACGAGGATATTTATCGAGTGGCAGTTCACCTATAAGATGCTCTGGCAAAAATATAACTGTGTAGATGTAGCCTACATCATGATTGACAATTTCACCCTCGAAGGTGTAGTCGTAATAGCTCATTACACGAGGTTTGTAAGGTCTAGTGACCCTGTTATTTGTATGTTGGATAACTTGTCTATAAAGTTTGTAACTACAAACCTCCTATTGCGAGAAGCACACCGTTTGGATCTCTTAACCGAGCAACTCGCGCCCCCCAAGGTTGCGCTTGAGGTTCGCTAATGTTGACAGCACCATTATCAAGTGCACTTTTGTAAACGCTGTCTAGGTCTTTAACCTCAAATGTTAAGTGGAATCCTCCTGGGAGTTTTGTTAGATCATTTTCGTTAAAGACGCCATACTTACTCTTTTCTAGATCATTAACACTAAATGCTAACGTGGTTGTGCCAGAACTAAGTTCTGCGTATGCTTTGTCATCGGTCATGAATTTAACCTTAAATCCAAAAACTTTTCTATACCATGCCACTGCAACTTCAACGTCAGCAACGTGAATCATCGTGTGGCCAAAGTGAGTCACTTGTTCTGTGTTGTCATCAACCCCAGGTTGATTGAATGCAGCCCGGAGTGCAGCTACCTGCTCTTTTCTAGAGCGCGCTGCTATGCTAGCATCTGGCACTTGGTCAAACCCGTGAAATGCACCAGCGTAGTTATGTAACTCTACGGGTACACCCGCGGCCATAAGCCTTTCAGCATAAGCGATACCCTCATCACGCAAAGGATCAAACTCACCTGTCCAAATATAAGCAGGCGGCAGTTGACTAAGATCACTTGCATGCAGTGGCGCTGCATAAGCTAGCATGTCTTTGCTAGCCTCTCCCAAGTAGTATTTCCACATGTTGATAGTCGCGTCGTACGTCCAATTTGGGGTATCGGTAAAAGCTTGTACTGAAGCCATTTTCATGTCATGGTCTACAACAGGAAATCCCATGAGCTGAAATACAATTTGGGGTCCATTTCGGTCCTTAGCCATAAGACATATTGCTGCAGCAAGACCGCCACCTGCACTGGTTCCGCCAACGGCGATACATGCGCTGTTAATACCGAGTTCGTTGGCATTCTTAGCAGTCCACAGCAAGCTCGCGTAGCAATCCTCGGGTGCAGCCGGAAAGGGATGCTCAGGGGCGAGGCGGTAGTCTACAGACACCACAACACATTCAGCCTCCAGAGCAAGCATCACACAGCGTGCGTGCTCTGTATCGAGGTCACCTAGCATAAAGCCACCCCAGTGAAAAAATAGTAGTGCAGGTGCGGGGCGAGTTGCTGTTTCTGGCTGGTAGATACGAATAGGTAATGCTCCACCAGGGCCTGGAATAGTTCGGTCCTCAATAGTAAGTCCACTTGTGTCAACAGGTGGCATATACTTTTGCATCATGAGCACACCTTGCCGTGCGGCTGTCACGTCACTGTTATCAACAGGTGGCATATGTCTGGCTGCCTGAGCTAATTCAGGATCAAGTAATTCTAGACTGTAAGGTTTCAGGCTCACTGCTTGCCTTTACTTATGACGATATGTAGACAAAATGATTGCATCAACTCTCCTTAGTATCACCACATGGGTATCAAGTAGTGATATGTGAGTATGACAATGACCTGGGGAGAGTATCTTTTAAGTTTTTGCGCTCTGTTTGTACGTTCTTGCTGTTTCTCGTCGGTACATTGCAGGGGTGATGCCAAGCATCTTTTTGAAATGTCGGTTGAGGTGACTCTGATTTGCAAAACCAACCTCGAGCG
>JBCCBI010000593.1:0-2736 GCA_039034155.1 Deinococcota bacterium
ACCCGCGCGGTGTATAGCACTCAGGTGTTACCGTACTTTCGTAATCGCGATTGGCCGGGCGTGAACTTGTACCATCAACTCATGGCCAAGTGGAACCCCGAAGTGCCTGCTGGCAGCCTTGCAGACTATGACCCGCGGCTATCAAGTAGTGGGCTCGAGGGCACTATTAATACCCGCGTCCTCGTCGCTGGCTTGCGGCTAGCCGGCCCAGAAATAAGCCGGGCCCGCTTTGACCAAAGTCTAGCTAGTTTGGCTGAACTTGACCTGGGCATTAATGCAGCCGTAAGTTTTGCAGACGGTGACCGTCAGGGACTTGAACAAATCTATTATACTAGCATTGCGGGCAATAGCTGGGAAGCGCTCGAGGGCATCGTCAGCGCGCTCAGTAGTTAAAGGAGGTAGCGTGGCAGATTTCCCAGATATTCAAGATGATCTCCTAGACACTGAAACGTTATTAAGTGACAGTTTGCTTATTGATGGGCCCAGTGATACGGCTCGAGCCAAGTCAGCTCCAGAACCTACAGCAGATATGTTTGATTTAGTTGATGTAAGCCATTTACAGACCCCTACACCAGCTGTAGCAGCTAGTGTGGTCGCGCCTGCAGCTAGTGCTAACACACAAACTGGCACTCACCCAGGTGTCAAAACCACTCAAACAGATATTCTTGCCTCACGCGAAAGCATTCACAAAGGTTCGTTTCGCACCATTGTCAATCCACGTACTGGCGTTACCCGAACTATTGTTCCCTTTGGGATTCGCAGCAAGTTGCTTGTGTTTATTGCGGTACTCACCCTTAGCTTTGTGGCAATTAGCTTTTTTGTAACCTCAGCAAGTATCGACAGCAATCTTAGTGAAGAGGTTATTTCCAAAGGTGAAACGATTGCGAGTACCCTGGCTGCTAGCGCCGTTGACGTGATTGTTGCGCACGATAGTGCTATTGTCCAAGCTGTTATTGATCAGTTTGTAGATGTTGACGGGGTTGGCTATATTCTGGCGCAAGATGCAAGTGGCACCATTTATGCTCACACGTTTTCACCCTTTGTCCCTCAAGAAATTATTGATGCTAGCCCTACAGCAAACGAACTAGCTGATACTGATGAAACGTTAGTACGCGAGTTACGCTTTAGTAATGAAGTTAAAAGTGGCTCTTTTTATGACATTGCCGCACCTGTACTAGCTGGCAGCTTGGGCACAATTCGTGTAGGGATGGATCAAGCTACTATTACAGCAGCAGCCAACCGGGCCGGGTTTCAGTTAGCTACATTTTGTATTATCGCCGGAATTGTCGCGATTATTGCAGGCATTTTCTTCGCGCAGCGACTTGTTGAACCTGTTGACAAACTGGTTGAATTGTCTGACCGCGTAGGACGTGGTGACTTGACGCAACTAGCAAGCATCACCACCAAAGACGAACTTGGCTTTTTAGGGCGCAGCTTTAACGATACTATCTTGCAACTGAGAGGGCTCGTACAAACCCAAGAGGAACGTGATGTCGAGCGGCAAGAACGTGAAGCCTTACAAACTCACGTTACTGAGTTTCTTAATGTTGCAATGGACATTGCCGATGGCGACCTTACCAAACGCGGGCGCGTAACTGAAGACGTGTTGGGGAACGTGGTAGACGCCATTAACCTAGTGATTGAGGAAATTAGCTACTTACTCATGGACGTGCAACGCGCTGCTGGATCGGTTAACCAAGGTGCTAGCGGTATGATTCAAATTACCGAAGACATCGCTGAAAGTACTGAGCAACAAACCACCGAAGCAAGTAGCGTATCGCGTTCAGTGAACGAGGTCACCAGTTCCATTCGGCGCATGGCAGATAACGCTGAAGCGTCTGCGCAAGCTGCCCGTCAAGCGCTACAAGCCTCGCAACAAGGTCAAGACGCAGTGAACAACACGCTCACGGGTATGCAGGGTATTCGCCGCGAGGTACAGTCGATTGCGAAACGCGTTAAGAGTCTAGGTGACCGCTCACTAGAAATTTCTGAAATTGTTGAGACCATTTCGCACATTTCGTCACAAACAAACTTGCTAGCGCTTAACGCTGCTATTGAGGCAGCCGGTGCCGGTGAAGCTGGCGGACGGTTTGCCATTGTGGCAGACGAAGTGCGTAAACTCGCTGAGGATTCAGCGATGGCCACCCAGCGGATTGCTGGCCTCATTAAAAACGTACAGTCCGAGGTGCAAGAGGTGGTCATCATGGTGGAAGCTGGTACCAACCAAGTGGAAACCGGCTACCGCGTTGCTAACGAAGCCGGTGAACGCTTACGTGAAATTTCAGAGATTGCGAAGCAGTCGTCACAGCTTGCTCAAGTTATTTCGCAAGCTACCCAAGACCAAGTAGACCGGGTTGAATCAGTGGATACCGCCGTGCAGTCAATTAAGTCGATTTCAGATGGCTCTCAAGACAAAGTGCGCCAAGGACGCGAAGCCTCCGAAGAGCTCTTGGGCTTGTCACAACAACTTACCGAAAGTTTGTCACGCTTTAGATTGGCGTAAAGGTCTTAAGAATGTTGGCGAGGTTTAACTTTAACCTCGCCAACATTCTTAAGATTTATCTTGTAGATCTCAAAAAACACGGTAAGTAAGTCATCAATGCAGTACATTTTAGGATTGAGCACACCAGTTTGGAATCATGGGATGCATCAGTGGATTTATATATATCTACCAAGCTTACTATTCAGTAGACTTTAAGTATAACAATAAGAAATATTTTTTAATTGCTGAAATTA
>JBCCBI010000594.1:0-2722 GCA_039034155.1 Deinococcota bacterium
CTAGCAATCCCTCCCATGTCCGCCACTGTGATGCTGTGAAAGACCCTCTCAACCTAGTGTATAGTCGTTTTTCGTTTGGAAGTTTATTGATGTTGGTCACTCCTCATTTAATACCTTCCAAACGCTTTTTTACACCGTATTCATTACCTGCAACTCATGAGTCATATTGTCTTGACTATATTCAACTGCTACGGCAACGCCATTTTCAATGACGATCTTAGAAACAAACGCGTCGGTCTCAATGGTCAGGTTGCTACGAGTGCGAGCATGATCAAGATAATTGACTACCGTGTTATGGCGGCGACCGTTTTTAAAGATACTTTGCCAAACGTCAAAGCCCTCGTTATATTCGCCATTGAGGTCATCCGTGAAGCCAATACCAGTTTCAATACAGGCTTGCTTAAAAACCTGGGTTAAATAGGTTCCCTTAGGTGTCGTTTCTAACTTCATCGGACCGCTGCCACCACGGAACTCGTTGGCACCACGGTCGCTAGCCTCGATCTTCAAGTACCATTGCAGGACAGTATCCCATTCCCAACCTTTTAGATTCCAACTATCATAATTGGCAGCTGCCCCACGTGACCAAGAGCCAACATTGATGGCAGCTGATCCGCCAATGAGCTTACCGCGCGGCTGCATGATAGTCCGACCATTGAGGCCCTGTTGAGGGGTACTGCTGTAGCCCCAGTTGGTTTCGCCTTGCCACATTTGCCCTACGCCATTGGCATAATACATGCCCTCTTTACTATTTTCTCGACCTGCCTCGAGCATAACAACCGAAGTGTTGGGATCTTCGGAAAGGCGAGTAGCAATTACAGGCCCAGCCGTACCGCTACCAACGATGATGTAATCATATGTATTTGACATTAGGGTCTCCCTTGTTGATCTTTTGGGGGGTTATTGCCTTTCCACGTGCATCTATTCGTGTAAACCTAGGTAACATTAATTAGGATATGGGCTATGGGAGCTTAATAGAAGAACAACCCCTGAGGAAAACTTGTACTTTTCTAAAGCAACTGTCAAATGTGTTCAATATGGGCGATGGCCAACGAAAACTGTAGAGCATCGATTCTTTTTGATGCTCTACAGTCGAAATCTGTGGTGTTCATTTGATACTTTCTCAGCTTTTTTAAGATAAATCTGATAGTGTTTTTTGTGGTCTCTCACTATTTAGAGTGCTATACTTATAACTATCAAATCATCTGCTAATCATAAAGTCATCGCGCTCCAAGAGCTATTCTCTGTCAAAGAAGACGCTCATACCTGTCGTGACGTGATTGCAAAACTATCTAATTGCTTTCAAACACCTTTAACCCTCACAGGTAGCACCGCACTTAAATGTCATCTTTTGGGTTATGGGATTAACCAGACAAAAACAGGACTGACGGATCTCGATATTCTTGTACCAAACGCCGCAGCCCTGCCAGAATCTTTAAATCAAGACTTTCTGGTAGCTCATTTTCACCCTCTCAGTAAACAAGGACGCATGCCTTTACAACTTGTAGAAAAAACGTCCGCTGTGCGGGTTGATGTCTTTACGCCCTTCTCAACAACGTTAGACACAAGATCAGTTGATGTCATCCTTGGGGATAGGCTTTGTAAGCTCGTATCAGTCGAAGACCTTGCCGCCCGACTGTTAGCGGTTATGGGGGGTGTGCTGCAAAATGAACCTATTGACCCTAAGTATGTTGAAAGCTTTAAAACGCTTAGGTCGTTCGTCAACACCAGCACCATAGACGCCATCTGGAAAGATTATCGAAAAGCCCATCTAGTGCAGGCCTTTGAGGAAGTAGCAACACTCATCCAGCAGCACCTTGAATCCCATCCTGAGTTGTTAAAGAAGCCTGTTTACAATCAAAATGTTCATCAAAGCTGTTCGTCATGTCAGGCGTCAACACGGTTTCCTCTTGCGTCTCGCGCCAAAATCTATGACATGATCGGGTTTGTTTGAACAAAGAGAATGCTGTTTTAGGGTGTTCAAAACGTGTTTAAGTAGGTGTGGGTGAAGCAGCTTCTCGAAGCCCTTTTGGGATTAGTTAGCACCCTGCTGTTCCAACCATCTTAAAATCGCTCGGGTTGTTTCTTGTGGCTTTTCCTGCTGAATCCAATGCCCGCAGTCCAAACTAACTACTTTCACATCAGGCACAAATTCTGACAGAGTCTCAGACTTTGGGATCATATCTTGGTCGCCGTAAATCATCAGTGCAGGCTGTTGGATGATGGGGTTCACATCCGCCAATATGTGCCAGTTTCGGTCAAGGTTTCTATACCAATTGATACTGCCTGTAAACCCTGTCGATTTGAAGGCAGAGATGAAAACAGCTAATTCTTCGTCGCTCATTACAGCCTCACCGAGGGGTGTTTTTGCTCTAGCAAGATTCATCATCACCATACCCGGCTCAGGCGGTGCGGGAGGCACGTTTTTTGCGAAACATATTGCGAAGGAACTGGGCTGTGTTCTCCTCAAGTACGGCATCTGCAACACCTGGCTGTCGATTAAAGTGAACAAAATAGTTGTCGCTGCCAAAAAATTCTTCCATGAATTCAATCCAAGGTTTTTCGCCACGCTCTTGGTAAGGCAAGGCAAGGTTGATAATCTTATTAACGCGATCTGGATGGAGTAAACTCAGACTCCAAACAACATTTGCGCCCCAATCATCACCGACAAAGGTAGCATCTTCATATCCATAGTGATTAAGAAGTGCAACCAAGTCACCCGTCA
>JBCCBI010000595.1:0-2716 GCA_039034155.1 Deinococcota bacterium
ATTATATTCATATTTAAATCAATCAATCATTCCTGTATAATTTAGGTTATGTTTGACTTCCTAAGATCTGCTCGAGGTCGCGTTATCCTAATGCTAAGTTTCTTGATGGTTACACTTTTTATTGCGTGTGACACGACAAATGCAGAAGCGAATGAAACAAGCAGCATTTTGGTCTTGGGGGATTCCATTATGGAATGGAATGTTGAAGATGAGGCGTCTATCCCAGATATTATGGCCCAAATACTGGACCGCGAAGTTGTCAATGCTGCGGTGTCAGGTGCACGTGTGTCTCACCCTGATTCTGAAGCTGCTGCAGAGGGCTTTGATATTCGCCGGCAGTACTTACCTGATGCGTGGGCGTGGGTTGTGCTAGACGGCGGTGCCAACGACCTAGGTGACGAGTGTAATTGTGGTGAATGCGGTCAAGTACTCGATGAGCTAATTAGTGCAGATGGGCGTTCCGGTGAGATTCCTAGTTTCATCCTCAGCCTCACAAAATCAAACCATCAAATTATGTATGTGGGGTACTACGACGCGCCTACAGGTGGTGGGTTTGAGCAGTGCCAAGAAGAGTTTGTGGTCTTAAACGGTCGTGTTCAAACAATGGCAGAGTCGCTCGAGGACGTCTTTTACATCTCCGCAGGCGATGTGATTGATGCCAGTAACCTAGAGCTTTTTGATGACGACCTTATTCACCCGTCTATTTTTGGGTCAGACCTGATTGGTGAGTACATTGCTGAGACCATTAAAGCTATTGAGCTCGACTAAACGCAACATCACGTGTCGGTAGAGACGATAATGTGAGGTTCATCGTCAGCAAGGGGTTCAACGCGGTGCTTCAATAGGTCAATAGCATGCTCATCCATGACAAGTGCGCCTTCAGGTAAGGTGCGACTTCGTTCTAAGACGCGGTGTTTCATGAGTGCGTTTGAGGCAGTTACAAAGTAAAGTTTGACGTCTGCATTCATGATCCTGGCTTTTGCCCTAGCCTCATCCCGAGAGGCCCGGCTCCAAAACCCAAAGTCTAAAATGACATCTTGCTCGAGCTGAATCATCTGCTCGGTAACTTGCCAAATTAACTTAGTGATGCGTTCAAAATAGTCAGCAAAGTGCGCCTCAGGTGGATTATTTCCGTAGAGCTTGACCATCCACTCGTCGGGTGTGAACCGCACAGCACGAATGTCTCGAGCTAATTGTTTGGCAAATGTTGTTTTGCCTGCCCCTGCAAAACCGTGTAAGAGATGTAATGTCGCCATAATAAAAATCCTAGTCAATACTCTTGCTGGTCTAAAAAGATGATGTGTGTATGGTGTTACGCCCAACCAGACAACAAAACTCAAAGCTTACCGTTTTGCGCTGCTCAGCATCTCCCCAAACTCCTGCAAGCTGCTGATACAACGCATCAAAAAAATTATCGTTGATGGTATCCATACACCTACGTGTTGACGACCACGTGTGTAGATAGGCTACAAACTCAGCAAGTGTCCACGCCGTTCTCATAGTAAATTCGGGCGTATCTATCAGTTCAAAAGGTATGGAAACATCTTGATAATGATCCCACAAAAGTTTGTTTTGCGGTGCCCAGTAAGGTTTGATGACATCAAGTAACGCTGTTTGGACGATGGCATCAATTTCTGGCGTCAGCTTAGTCCACGTGTAGCCCCAAGCTGCAAAGATGCCATCAGGTTTGAGCACCCGCTGAACTTCTGGCCAAAAACGGTCAAAATCCATCCAGTGGAGCGCTTGGGCAATACAAACAGCATCAAATATCTGTGATTTGAAAGGTGTTTGTTCAGATGGGCAGACTGAATATGTGATGTTCGGATGCGTGAAAGCATTGGCGATTTGATTGGCGCTTACGTCGGTGGCGTTGACATGGTCAAAGTGATTGATAAGGTTAATGGCGGACTGTCCGTTGCCGCAGGCGCAGTCCCAAGCAAGCTGATGAGTTGTGCATTGCTCAGCTAGAAATGTGTAGAGCGTTTCTGGATAGGTCGGGCGGGCTCGAGCATACAGGTCGGATTTAGTGTCAAATAATTCTGTGTAATGCATGGGAAAGTATTAAAGCGTTTTACTAATAGCATGTCCACGAGTGACTGCCACAGGCAGTTGCGCGTGCGACCTAGGGGAGTAGAAATCGACCTGCTCAGTGTGGGGGGACTGATCCTGGAACTGCTGTAAAATGGATTCGGGAAAGTTTCACATAAAAGTTGCTAAGATGCGCTCAAACAAATTCTCCCAAGGTCTAGCAGATAAAGCTGGTAGGCCGTATTTTGAGCACTCATTCTGAAGCCAATCACCATAAAGCTGGCTTACGTGGGCTCTGCCTACTTGCTCACCCTCGTCAGGTTCGCGTGCTAGGAAGTTATTGACAAGTTGTTGCTTATCAGGTTCATATAAGAAAACAGCACGAATACGATTGGCATACTTCATAACATCTGGGTTTACAAGTAGTTCAGGAAGAATGTAGTCACCTTCTAGAACAATGGGTGTATGTGTCTCGACATGATTGGCAATGACAGCTTGTAAAGCAGGTGATATAGCTCGAGCCACAGAGATATGCAGGTTCAAAATATCTTCTGCTGTCATCTCTACCGAAGCAGGTTTTGTGTCCCAATAATGAAGTTCTGGTTGTTGCTCTGGACTCGTCAAGGTCATGAGCACGGTGTGGATGTCGTCAACTTCGGTAATGCCAGCAGCAAAGTGATGTGCAAGA
>JBCCBI010000596.1:0-2714 GCA_039034155.1 Deinococcota bacterium
CTCCTCCTTTCCACTAGAAGAATAGTGTTGAAAGGCTATTCTTCGAGGTCTACCATCATGTGTCATCGTGAATGGCTTGCTACTGTCATCTTTGTTGACAAAGACATCAACTTCAAAGCTGGGGGCGGGGTTAACAATGATGGACTTAGGACTCACCACAATGCTGCGGCCTTGCGCAAATACGCTAGACACAAGTGTAAGTATTACAAGCATGGCGAGCCGTTTTGTAAAGATGTTGTTCACGACTTGTCCTCCTAAAATTTAGCTTTCATGATGGTACCATGAGTACCTACAAACCGCGTGAAGCTGTGGTAAAGGACTGTTCACGCGGCGTGCGTTTAGTTCATCAGATGGCCATAATGCCTCAGTGAATCGTGTGAGCGTTATCGTACACGCTGCTTTTAAGCAGGGATTTGCTAACATACAAACCATTATGACTAACCCAACAAACGCTACTTTAACGAACTTTATCACCCCATGCCTTCTTGTGTTACTTAGCTTTGGGCTACTCAGTACAGCTGTGGCTCAAGATTTGCCAGCAGAAGAGGTACTCGGCGAACTCGAGGCTGCTGCCACTGCTACCATTGATAGCCAGTTTTTACTCACGGGTGATATTCAGGATGCTGACGGCACCAGCTACGCGCTTGAGATAGACGTGCAGCTCATTACTGAAGAGCAACTTGCCTACGTTTACATCATTCAACCGGACGCCATTGCCGATAACTTTATTATCATAGATGACGATGTGGTCTATAACTATCAGTACCTCACCAACCAGGTAATTATCCTGAGTGCTAACGACCCTGATGCCCTAGGCGGACTGTTGCCCAGTGACGCCAATGTTGGTGATGACGTTACCAACGCAGAGCGCGACATTGACATTCGCCTTGACTTAAATATGCTTTTTGAGGGCTGGCAACCCGTGATGGAAGGTTACACAGAAACGCCAGAAGGTAGTGCCTACATTGTCCGGTTTGACAACGTAGCTATGCAAGACGATGTCATCATTGACTACGTGCGTGCGCAAATCCTTGATGGTAGCCTAGACGCTCAAACGTGGGCACCCTATCAACTGGAATTTTTTAGTGTAGCTGACGGTATTGACGTCCCTGAAGATGATACTAGCGACCCTGTTGCTACACTCATCTTTACTGGCTTTGAAACCAACGTGGGCTTAAATCCGGACGACCTGCGTTATTTACCACCAGATGCTGAACTTATTGACGAACGCTAGTCAAAACGCTGTACAATAAAGCATCAATCTATCAACTGATGGCATCAGCTAAGTTCGTTTAGGGCCATCATCTACGATGCAGAGCTAGAGACACTGCTACTAACAGCACTCATTGTTGAAATGGCGGCTCGAGCTTGATTCCGCAAAGGTATATCAAGTGTCTGGCGCTACCCTAATTTGACTGGAAATGGAACAACTTTGGCACACGACCGCACAAACGATAACCAGCAGCTAGCTCAAGATGGTAGTGATGGCTCGGCCCTCAGTGTAGCTCAAGACGACATCCAGCAGATGGTTACTGCCCTAGCAGAACCTCTGGGGTTAACTGTGCAGTTTGCGACAGGCAAACGGCATAGTGACATGTTCACCATGCAACTGCGCGGTGACCGCCGGCGCGCCATGGCCTTTTACGAACATGTGAACCGGGCTTTACCGCACTTAGCTGTTGAACTGTTTAACGTGGGCGAGGATCAGTTCGGTATGATTGCTGCTGTGGTGAAGCCAGCGACCTCGAGCCTAAGTTTTCACAATGAGCGCCGCAAACGCAATCCGCATAGCTACGTGGCTAAACGCGATTAAGCAACCTCTTCAGCAGTTTCCAAAACAGCTTCAAAGGTAATGTCTGACTTGAGGCTCGAGGCTACCGAGCAATACTTGGTCATGCCGAGTTCTACAAAGCGTTCAGCCGTTTTTTGGTCAAGGCCGGGTACATTAAAAATGTGTTTGGCATGGATATGCGTGTAGTAGCGGGGAATGGTGTCTGCTCGCTCGCCAGTCAGCTCAATCCGGTAATCATGTAGTGTAAGGCGGCGTTTTTTAATCATCTCGGCAATATCAAACGCGGCGCAGCCGCCTACAGCGTTAAGCAGTAAGTCCATAGGGCTCATGCCGGTTTTGGCGTCACTAGCGCCATCAATCATGATCCGTTGCTGGTCAGGGGTAATACCTACATAGCGTTTTTCGGCAATTTGCGTGACGATTGTCTGTTTAGGGAGTGTTGTATCAGCCATGCCCTTACGCTATGACGTGTTGAGGTAAGCGTATGTCAACAGGAAAACAGCCAGATGGATATTTCGACCAAGATATGATGAGGCAAAAGCATATTCAGCTAACGAAACATGCGTGGCGACGCTGGGCCAAGCAAACACGTCAGGCTTTACCCTTGGTACAGCGTAGTGCTGAAGTATGTGATGTATTGAGGGACTCGAGTGTTATGAACGAAGCAACGCACATCCTAGCGTATCTGCCAACAGCATATGAACTGGACATTGTGCCTTTACTCGAGGTTTTACAGAAACAAGATAAGCATATTTATGTGACGCGCACGTGGCTAGAACACAGACAGCTTAGCGTGCATGAACTGGATTCTGCGGCTTCACGGCAATCAGCACAATCGCAGGGCTTGCAGGCAGCGGCCCGTTCACATGCACCCCCGTCCCCTGCACCCAATCCGACGGCTTGGGGTCAATCACATGCACAG
>JBCCBI010000597.1:0-2713 GCA_039034155.1 Deinococcota bacterium
AAAGACCTCGTCTGTAGAGATATGGACAAAGCGGAAGGCATCTTTAGCCTCACCTGTGAGGGTTTGCCAGTGTGCTCTGGCAGCCTCGAGCAACTTAAAGGTTCCCACAATATTTGTTTCAATAAACGGCGCGGGACTGTCAATCGACCTATCCACATGCGTTTCCGCCGCTAAGTTGAGCACACCTGCCGGTTGATACTGTCGAAACAGCCGTGCTAACTCGCGCCCGTCGCTAATGTCAACCTGCTCAAAGCTATAACGTGGGTCTTGGTCAATGCTGCTGAGAGACGCCAAATTCCCAGCATAGTTGAGTTTGTCAATGTTCACCACACGGTACTGCGTTTCGCCAATCAGGTAGCGCACCAAGGCTGAGCCAATAAACCCCGCACCACCCGTTACAAACAGTGTGGCAGTGGGTAAAAGAGCAGCTTGTGTCATAGAAGTCCTTTCAAAAAGTTGCTGTGTTGTAGTTCGTCAAGCAATCTATAAATTTGCGTTTGGTGTTGAGGTCAATGCTCTGAGGTCAATGTGTATTAATTTAGAGACGTTTTTTGAGTCGGTGTCTGGGATGTTGCGATGGTGTCAAGCCTGAACAGTCCATCTATATATCTTGAGTGAGGCTGCCTCACTACATATCCAATGCCTAGTATAAAGAAGTCTGTTTTAGTTCGAGTCAGAGATACTGTTTTTCCGTCAGGTAGGCACGTAAGGCATCTTGCCAAGGTTGCATGTTAGCTTTGGCATCATCTGGCAAAACCTTCGTCATGAGGGATGAATCCTGTGGACGGGTCGCTTTAGTTGGATAGGTTGAGGCGGGTACAGGCGTGACACTAGCTTGCACACTAGTCATCTCCACAGCCGCCTTCGCAAAGTCATACCAGGTGATGCGCTCAAAGCTAGATAAGTGCGTGAGTCCGGTGAAACCTTGCTCGAGGAGCACACCAAGTGCGGCAGCAGCATCCCGCGTGTAGGTGGGTGACATGTAGATGTCATCAACCACGTTGAGCTTACCCGTGTCCTGCGCGCGTTTGAGGATGGTCTCAATAAAGTTACCGCCACGCCCACCGTTGCCAGCTTTGCCATAGACGCTCGAGACTCTCACCACAGCACACTTACCATCAACTTGATGCACTAAATTTTCACCCGCCCACTTAGACGAGCCGTACACATTGATGGGATTGGGCACATCATGCTCGCTGTACTGCCCTTGCTGACCATCAAACACATAGTCCGTGCTGATGTGAATTAAGTGTGCGTCTTGCTCAGCAGTTGCTCTCGCTACGTTGAGCGCGCCCACAGCATTGACATGAAACGCGTGCAGGGTTTGGTCTTCGCAGTCGTCCACTTTGGTGTAGGCAGCACAGTTGATGACTACATTCGGCTTAAGTCGACGAAACGCCTCCTGCAAGCCATCTTCGTCTAAAATGTCAACATCTCGCCCAAGAGAATGAACGTCGTGACCTGCGTTGGTGAGTACCTGCACCACGTCGCTCCCGAGTTGACCTTGACCTGCCAACACGGCTACTTTCATGATGTGACCTCCGGGTAGATAAAGTCGTTGTGGGCCTCAGCTAGGGGTGGGAGGACGTCATCTTTGCCCGACAGTTGTGGGGAGACGCCATCAAGTTGCTCGAGCTGCCAGTCCACACCCACCGTCGGATCATTCCAGGCAAAGCCGCTGTCACAGTCTGGCGCGTATTCAGCTGTGGTTTTGTACATCACATCGGCAATGTCGGACAAGGTTAAAAAGCCGTGCGCAAAGCCCGTGGGGACGTAGAGCATTTTGCGGTTTTCTTCAGAAAGTTCTGCCGAGACCCACTTGCCATAATTGGGGGAGTCTTTGCGGATATCCACAGCGACATCCAAAATGCGCCCGCGCACAACCCGCACGAGTTTGCCTTGGGCAGATGGTGGATTTTGAAAGTGCAAACCGCGCAGCACGCCCTTGGCTGAGCGCGAGTGATTGTCTTGCACGAACTGCTCGGGAATAACCTCAGCAAAGGCGGATTGTTTATAGCTCTCCATAAAAAAACCTCTGGCATCACCAAAGGCCTTGACGTCAACAAGGATGACCTCGGGTAGCTCGAGGCGCGTAAAACTAAAGTTCATGGACTCACCTTACTTCTGTTGGTAGGATGATGTTTGTATCAAGGTAGGTACAAGCGGGTAGCTTGGGTTGATAGTTGTCAGCGTTTACATCTCAATATGATGTGCGCCGTTTCTCTACCTATTGAGCAATATATGGCGTTCCTTTAGCGTCTTGAAATTGTGATTAAGGTAATTGGTGGAAAACACCCAAAGAATTACTTGACAATCCACATCTTTTGAAATAGAGAAGTAAAATATAAGCCATCAAATGCTTGTGCGTAATACTGCACGACCAAGGTAAATATTAACTAAACTTGACGCCATATTTGTTGTCAGAGACGTTATCTAACGGCTTGACTTTGTTTAGAAATTAGCTTGGCGATGCAATACGTACGAATGTAATTGATTAGTGCTAAACCTAAGGAGTTGGGTATAAATAACTTTGCATACTGCAAATTAAAAGTATAATACTTTCAGTGGGATACTTCTTGAGGCATGTATTCGTTAAAAGTTTATAAGCTTTACCATTCATGTGATTTTAATGGTATTCATTATGGATCAAAGTTTAAATACTAATCGTTAAGCACCTTAAAGAAGGGAATGTGGTAAGTAATGAATCAAAAGA
>JBCCBI010000598.1:0-2692 GCA_039034155.1 Deinococcota bacterium
CTTGAATTAAACATAAAACTCCCTCATAATATAGTAAATCCTTGCTTACTACCTAAAGTAACTAAATGAGTAACTAAGGTAGTAACAACTTAAAGCAAGGTTTATAAGGGAGTTTTCATGCCGTTGCAATGTCTATCGCGTCGTGCTTCTTATGTAACAGTTGTGTTTTGTTTGGCTTTGGTTGGCTGTACACCTTCCGAAATTGTCTCTACGATTATCAACGAGCTTGATGTTGTCGAGATTACGGGTATTGTTGAGACACGTTCAGGTGAGCCTATTGAGAACGTTACGGTACGCGCACCTCTGGGAGACCGTATTTTTCAAGATGAGACCGACAGTGTTGGAAGTTTTACGCTACTGCTTCCAAATGATGAGCTACCACGCAACTTTTTACTGCTTTTTTACAAAGAAGGGTTTGTACCTGTAGGCAAAAATTATTCTCGTTCGGGAAGTCGTCGACTCGAGGTCAACGTAGACATCGAAGAAACACGCCCAAATCAGGTTTTTGCAGATGGATTTTTGAACCTAGTGCATCTAGGCGATGATAGTTACAGTGGCAGTATCAATTCACAATTCCAAAAACGTACTGATGGATTGACGCATACTACTTTCTTTGATATTCCACTCGAACTTATGAGCTACCAAAGTGTAACGCTTAGTATTTTAGCTAAAGGTTTACAAGTGGAAAACGAGTTAATCATCAATGACACACTTGTTGCCTATCTTGATTCTTCGGCAGAAACAGGAGCATTTACAAGAGTTATCTTTGAACCTTTTGAAACACAAGCTTTGCTAAGGTCAGGTAGAAATACCTTGCGCATCAACTCTGTATTTGCTGGTGGTACATATGATGATTTTGAATTCACTAACATCATGTTTGAGTTTGAAAACTAGCAATGTGCATATTGTGGCTTCTCCCTGAATGTCAATGATAAAAAGCTAGTTACAATGCCTACTTGCAGAGCATCACGACTCTCATAGTTATTTAGTTAAAACTTGCGGTGAGCATTTAGTCTCTAAATTCGTTATGTTCGACATGAAAGTTGGTGAATCCACATGCCCGTAGAAGTTCTAGCAGGTCTCAACGTTACTGATGAAACGTCCTATCACGCCTACCGGGATGGCATCAAAGCTATTTTGGAACAGTATGGCGCACACTTTACCCACGATTTTAAGGTGGCGGAAACGGTAGTGAATACGTCGGATGCGCCTATTAATCGCATCATGACTTTGCGTTACCCAACTATGGACGCACTTAACACCATGTCGCAGGATGAAGCTTATCTGAGCGTGCGTGGGCAGTACTTTGACAAAGGTGTGAAAGATACAACGATTATTGCCATGTACGACGTGGAATAACATCAACCCTCTCAAATATGTTCAGGCGGCCATGAAAGGTCGCCTTTTTAGTGCACAGCGAATGTATTGCCGCTCGAATAGCGTGATAAGGTGACACATGGACATCCTCAAACACCTTTCTGAAATGTCGGGCGTGCCAGGGCGCGAAGAACGCGTGCGGGCGTTTATTGAAACGCAGCTCGAGGGACACGTAGACGAAACCCACACCGATGCCCTCGGTAACTTAATCGCCGTTAAAAAAAGCAAGCATGAAGACGCCAAGGACGTCATGGTGGTGGCGCACATGGACGAAATTGGCTTTATCGTCAAATACATTGATGACAAAGGCTTTTTGCGCTTGCAAAACCTCGGTGGGTTTGACATGCGCAATTTATTTGCACGCCAAGTGACGGTGTTTGCCAGCAGTGGTGACGAGTTCATCGGCGTATTAAATCCAGCGACCAAACCTGTTCACATTGCTAGTCCTGAAGAGCGCAAACGTGTTCCCGAGATGCAAGATTTTATGGTGGATTTGGCGCTGCCTGCCGAGACCGTCAAAGAGAAAGTCCGCATTGGTGATATGGTGACCTTGCGACAAGAATTTTTTGATTTAGGTGAGGTTGTTACGGGCAAGTCACTGGATGACCGTGCCAATTGTTGGGTATTGCTCGAGCTACTCAAACGCTTAGACGCCCCAACCGCCAACGTTCATGCAGTGTTTAGTGTGCAAGAAGAGGTGGGCCTTCGCGGCGCAACGACTAGCGCGTTTGCTATCACGCCAGATATTGGCATTGCCCTAGATACAACCTTAGCGGTTGATACGCCTGGAAGTCCCAGCGACCAAAGCATTACTGAGATGGGTAAAGGTGTGGCCCTCAAGGTTATGGATAGAGCGTCTATCAGCACGCGTTGGCTACTTGATGAGTTTATTGACCTTGCCGAGGCTAACGAGGTGAGCTATCAGCTCGAGGTGCTTCCCTTGGGTGGAACTGATGCTGGCGCCATGCAGCGCAGCCGAGCGGGTGTGCCATCTATTACGCTGTCGATTCCATCGCGCTACGTGCACACTGTTACTGAGATGGTCGCTAAAAGTGACCTCGAGGCGTCTGTGACGTTACTTGTTCACTACCTCAGCAAGTCTGCTTAGATGGCACAACTGTAGAGCCAATGACGAGATGATGGTGAACGATGCCATCATCTTTTTTGTGAATGCCCACACAAGTGTTGGTAATATTTGCACTATTTATTTTTATGAGGCATTAACAGCTAGCAAATGCGTGGAACGCTATAGAAACATATATGTTGCATGATAGTATTGATTGTGATCCTAGGCATTATCAGCGACATACAAGCA
>JBCCBI010000599.1:0-2687 GCA_039034155.1 Deinococcota bacterium
CGGTGGTTGTTAAACAGCGCGACCCCAATTTTTTTGATATGACGAACCCTGCAGCATTTGGTGCGCGTGGGTTTTTGGATGATTGGGCTGGGCTCGAGTTTATCTCTGAAGTATTTGCAGCTGAAGGTCTCGCTCCGAGCTTTCTAGGTGGAGACATACAAGCAGGGCTGTTTGTGATGGAAGATGTCAACCCTGAGGCTGAACTTTACGATGACAGTTTGGTTGACCCTTTGCTAGATGGTAGTTCCCAAGATGCAATTGAAGCTTTAGAGCAAATGATGCGGTTACTAGGTCATCTGCATGGCGGGTCTGTTGAGTATCTTGATAAGTACCGCGAGCTTAGGCGGACACATGACCCCAATTGGGATGGCGCAGTGAGCCAGTCTATTTTGGCGGGTCTAGCTAACGGTGTAAAGCAACTTGAAGCGCACTTTCAAGCTATGCCCACTGAATTTCACAACGAGCTTACAGTGCTCAAAGAGCAATTTATGCAGCCTGGTACGCTCACCGTTTTTGGTCATGCTGATGCCTGTCCTGATAACTGGATTTTTTCAAATGGCGTCCTGAAACTTATTGATTTTGAGTTTTCTGGGCTTATGAGTGCAGGCGTTGACGCAAGCTTTGCACGCCTGCCTTTTCCAACCTGTTGGTGCAGTGCTACCTTGCCTAGTGATGTGATTGAGCACCTCGAGCACACCTACCGTAAAGAGGTTGGACACGCCATTCCTGAAGTATTAGAGGATGATGTCTTTAACCGCATGATGGTAGACGCCCTTGTAGCGTGGACGTTTCACACGTTTCAATGGTCTAAAAATATCAAAGCAGAAGACCAAGAATGGGGTATCAACTCAATCCGGGCGCGCATCTTGCAGCGCCTTAACTTACTCACTGCAACACCAAATATAGAGACGTGCTACCCAGCAATTGTTGATGCGGCGCGTGAGTTAAGGCATACACTTTTAAATCAGTGGGGTGAGGTCATCCTCGAGCCGTATGATGCTTTCCTTGACAATAGCGTTGATTCTTGACCTGCTAAAATTGTTGCCATCAGATGCTCAGTAAAGTGTTGAATGCCTTGTTCAAGGAGTACATAAAAACCTTGCCGTATCCGATGTGGGACTAATTGTATGACTCGGGTAACCCGTTCTAAACTCCTCTATCTAAGCGTGCTAATTGCGTGTGTCGGCATAGGTATCTACTTAGGCATCCGCCTTAACTCACTACCTTTACTCGCTGGACTTGTTGTGCTGCTACTCCTCCTTGGACGGGTTCAAGCCTACTTTTGGCGCAACTTTTACAAAGGGCGTCGTGCGCTAGGCTTGCAGCGTTTTGTAGATGCACAACGCTACTTTGAGGCGTTTTTGGTGGAGCTAGATAGGCGGGCTTGGCTCGAGCACCTCAGCGTCATCACTTGGCAAATTTACACGCCAAATGTTCGCGCCATGACCCTCAACAACCTAGGTGTAGCCCACCTGTACTTTGCTGAGGTTGATCTTGTTGAGATTGACCTCGCTGAGCAGGCTTTTCGTAAGGCCATCAGCCTAGATGCAGATTATCCCAAACCGTATTACAACTTAGCGCTGTTATATGCAGCTAGGAATAAACAAACAGAAGCAGATGACTATCTTGATAAAGCTGTTCAGTTAGGGTTCAGCGGCAGCCTAGATGATGCCTTAGTGAGTCACCTAGGACGTCTGCTGGCTACTGCAAATAGCAACCTTTAGCCCAAAAATAATTCTGGTGATCTCACACGTAGGGTGTGTTTTGGGCATCATCAACACATCGTCAACACATTGTCCAACACATACTCAACAACTTTTTTTATGAGGTTTACTATGCACATCAAGCATTATCTTGCTAGCGCTATCTTGTGTTTTGTGTTGGCAAGTTGTACGGTGCCACGCGCAACATACAGTTACGGACCCTCGTTTCCAATTGAAAATCGCTATGCGAGCTGGGGCGGGCGCATCGTCACGAATCAAACTGTGGTGGATGGATACGGCAATCAGCTTTTTGAGGTTTACTATCCAACGGAATTACAAGGCCCTTACCCAATTGTTGTCTGGGGAAATGGCACCGGCTCACTGCCGCCGCTTTATCACGAGTTGGCGCTTCACATGGCCTCGTGGGGCTTTGTGTACATTGCTCCATATGATGAAAACGTGGGCAACGGCCGCAGCATTTTGGATGCCGTTGAGTTCTTAGTTGACGAAAACAGTAATCCTAATAGCATCTTTTATACCCAAATCAACATCGGGCGGGTGGGTGCTGTGGGCACGTCGCAAGGTGCCAATGGGGTTATTAACGCCCACACAAATTACCCGAATGGGCGTCTTATCAGCACCGTTGTTGCCAACGCGCTTCCCACTGAAGAATTTATTGACATTGCCGGTCCACGCGATACCAGCCGTATACGTGCGCCGTTTGTGATTTTGAGTGGTACAGCGGATGAACTTATCTCGCCCATAGACGCTAACTTAGCTGCTGCCCGGCGGGTGCCGCGCGGCGTCCCTGTGATGGTTGCTATGTCGGATGGTGCAACCCACATAGAAATTGAAGGTGATGGCGGCAGTTTTCGTGGTTACTTAACAGCCTGGATGGCCTACCAACTCCAAGGTGATGCCTACGCTGCAAGTGCCTTTGCGGGTGCTAATCCGGAGATTGTGGCGCATCCGTTTTGGAGGGAC
>JBCCBI010000600.1:0-2668 GCA_039034155.1 Deinococcota bacterium
AAAAATGTCGGCGCTTTCCGGCATACTGATAGTCGTTGCGACACTTGCTAGATAGAGCTGTCTAAGCTCGAGGTTATCTAGGTGTGCGTGGACGGTCTTACCTGCCTCAGTTAGTTTGCTAAGTGCCCGGCGCATGGCGTACAAGGTGGCGAGGTTAGCACTTAGCTCACTAAAACGTAGCGTCACTGTGTCAACCCAAGCTGCTTCCGCAAGTTGGCTGCAATTTTCCGTAAAGGCCTCGAGTGACACCGTCTGTGACCATGCTTCGGTCAAAAAACTGAACCGTCCCGACGGTGTTACATAACTTGGATAGTCGCCACTTAAGGTAATAACAACGTTAGGTTTGGGCTTAGGGGCAGCCTCAGCTAAGATTGCCTTCACAGACACGCCGGCATTGTGGAATAAGGTCGGTAGGGCGCGTTCAGGTAAACGTTTGGTTGAGGTTGTACTCGCTGTATCTGTTAGTGATGTGTCAGTAGAGGATGCTTGTTGAACTTCAGAAGTCATGAATTAGTTTAGCCTGTGAGCTGTCAAGAACTTGTGTTTGTTTGCAAAAGCATCTTGACTCAGCATGGCTGTGCAGGTAGGGTTACGCTTCATTATGAGATGATAGTGAACGCCTTAAAATAAGTGCTGATGGGCTAAACAGCGCTAAACATGTGCTAAGCTACAGCTAAGATGAACACGCGCATCGTGCTAATTCTGGCTCAAGCTTTACGACGTGTGAAAGCTCACCTCAACGCCGTGCACCTCAACGCTGCGGTCATATTCAGTGGGTTCATGATGTTGCTGATGCTCTCGAGTTCGCAGACGGCACCCTCTGTCACGCCTTTAAGTGATGATATCATCACTTATTTAATGACAGATGATGTGCTCAGTGACAGCCTCGTACCCGTCTCAGGCGGACGCTATGTTGACCTAGCTCAAAGTGATTTTCCCGAAGCGCTTATCTTTTTGTCTGAACGCGGGTTATTACAGGGCTACCCCAACGGTGAAATTCGACCTAAAGACTTAATCAGCCGGGCCGAACTGGTCACCTTAATTATCCGCGAACTGGCGCTCAACAGCAATCTCGAGACCTGTTTTAGTGATGTGCAAGTAAACGACTGGCATGCGCCGTTTGTCTGTGAAGCTGTGCGTATGGGGATTGTAAGTGGTTATGGTGGCGCAGGTGCGGGCATGACCGAACGCTTTCGGCCTGACCGCCCAGCAAGCTACGCTGAGGCCATCAAAATGGTCAGTGAAGCCTTTGGGCTTATGTCAGCG
Organism: Deinococcota bacterium; assembly: GCA_039034155.1. Classification (GTDB taxonomy): domain Bacteria; phylum Deinococcota; class Deinococci; order Deinococcales; family Trueperaceae; genus JBCCBI01. The sequence continues at coordinate 1,267 of JBCCBI010000600.1, forward strand.
GAGTTATCCTTGACAGCTAACTTAGCTGGTAGTGGTGAACTTACACCCGACAGCGCGGATGCCAACGACTGGTTTATTCCTTACGCTAACTTTTCAGAGCGTAATAACTTAGTACCAGACATTGATTACTTGCCTGGTGACCTCATCACGCGGGATGTTACTGCCGAGCTTGTTAAGCGGGCTATTTTATTAGGCTCCAACCCGCAAGCACGCCGTTCAAGTGGCTGTAGTTTAGTACGCCAGCCTATTGAGCAAGTGAACATCAATATGAACGGGATACAACGTGAGTTTTTTGATGTGCTGCCGGCTAGCTACGAAGCAGATGTGCCCCACGCGCTAGTGTTTGCCTTTCATGCCAATGACGAAGATAGTTCTGGGCGTACGCTTAGGCAGCAACTGGAGCTCGAGCAACACCTCAACCAAGCCATCATCGTTTATCCAGAAGGTCAGCGCGACGGCCCAAGAAACCTTTGGTCTAACCCAGATGATGACAGCAGTGAGCTGCGCGACTACGCTCTCTACGACGCCCTCTACGACCTCTACACCAGCCGTTACTGTGTGGACTTAGGCAAGGTTTATGTGGTCGGTGTAGGTATGGGTGCGTGGTTTGCTAACAGCCTTGCCTGCGCGCGTGCAGACAGCATTCGTGCAGTGGCGAGTATTTCGGGGAGCATCAGCCAAAGTGATTGTCCTAGCCGGGTAGCAGCACTGCTTATGCACAACCCAGACAACGGCCGCGTGCCTTTGCGCGACGTGCTAACTGCTAGGGACTATTTGCTTGCTCAAAACGTTTTAGAAGACACGCCACAACCCAGTTCGCCCGAAGGCTACAACTGCGAGCGCTACGGCGATACGGGTATGCGCTATCCACTTGTTTGGTGTGCCTATGAGCAAGAGCCAAACAGCCCTGTGCCGGCAGGCATTGGCCTGGCGATGACAGAGTTTTTTGAGACACTGCCTTAAACATTTGTTTGTTAAATGCTCGAGCTCTGGACAAACCTCTGTATCAACATGTCTTGGACAGGGTTAAATTCTCCTTTAGGGACGTCAATATCATCCTATAAACTCAATGATAAGAGAATGTCATCGGAGATGTGCAAGATGGCATCATGTTCAAATTACAGTTTGTGCTCGAGATATTAACTGGCTGAGCTAATCAACCTATAAATTTACGCCATCACTACATCTTGAATAAGATGTAGCTAGATTATCCAGCCAAGGTTAAGCAAGTGTGCTATTTGTGATGCTTCGTATCTTGGTGCGTGGACTTGTCTACATGTTGGCTATCATTCACAATGTTGGCTATCATTCACAGCGCGTTCACTGGGAGTACGTAGCGGCTACACATGGTACAGTTATCCTTACTTAACTACATCTGGCGCTTTATCTTGAGGGTCTAGCT
>JBCCBI010000601.1:0-2667 GCA_039034155.1 Deinococcota bacterium
GACTTTTGCAAGAGGTCTATTGATGGAGTGATGCCTGAATAGCGGTGGCTCAATACATAAACCTACCTAACTGTACATAAGGATTGAGTTGTCAACTGAGCAAGCCTGCTACCACTCGCTTTACAAATCACTTTTAGCCATCCTGATGGGCTGTCACAACGTCGTGCGTAGCTGCCCACTGTCCCATATCAGTACGGTTAATCACCGCCATTAAGTTAAGTCAGAAAACAGACTTCTTACGCCCTAGCAGACAAACAATCTGCAACAGAAAGCATAGCTTTGCCTTCATCCGTCAAGCCTATCTTCAACAACAGTAAGCCTGTAGACATACGCTCTAAAAATGACCACTGCCAAATTGCATTGGCATCTGTAGTTGTAAGTGAAGCAAGCATTTGACAACATTCTTGCGCCAAACGAAGCGTATCACCCGCTAAAAAATGCTGACTGAAATCCCGCATCATCACACCAAGATCAAGTTCAGGTTCAGCAAATATACCATCAGGATCAATAAATTTATATTGCTTTGGGTTATCAATACACTGCAACGTATTCAACCCATGCACATCACCGTGCACTAAAAGACTCTTGTGAGGATCATAAGCATTTTCACGCGCTGCAGCATAACCCAAAGCTTGCTCTACACTTGCACCCGAGCAGGGTGCGTTCAGCGTTTGCCACATTTCTTGAATGTACTCAGCTAGTGAGCGAGCTTTTTCTGCACCTGACAGAAAGCCTTGAGGGGCATCTGATTCTATCCATGCGTCGGCAAGCGTTTGACACATAATCTGTAGCTGATTTTCCATGGATGCTTGTACTATAGTTAAAGGTAAACCTAATTGTTCCATCAGTATTGCATTGTTAATCTTATCTTCAACCAATAAACGCGGATAGCCTTTACCTGCAGCTAAGCGATAAATATTAGCTTCTTTCGCTGTGTCACACATGTTTGGAATACCCAGCTTTAGGGCAACTTGAGTGTCATTTACCTGTGTTGCAGCGAATACTATACTTTCTGAGCCACCCTGAAGTATCTCGGCAATCTGAAGATGCCACTGCTTAGCAAGTTGTGCAACTGTCTTATCTAAATTTTGAAGCCAAAGCCGTCCTTGCTCACCGTGTTCTTGTATCTTAAGAAGTACATTTTGAGGGAGTTGAAAAGCCATATATGATGCTAGTTTAACTAATGTGTCGAGCTATCTGCTCGAGCCAACAAAAACACACCCAACCCAAGCGTCACCACCGTCACAACCAACAGTGACACAACAATGTAACCCTCACCAAAGGTTGCAATGACCCGGGCCATGATAGCAGGCACAATTGTACCGCCAATTAACGCACCTGCCACAACAAACACAGTATCTTTTCCTGAAGCTCCAAGTTCCCGACTTAACCACGTAAAGCTGTTTGGAAAAAACAAGGCTATTGATGCGCCAAGTAGTGCAATGCTCACAGGTGCAAACGGCGGATACATCGCGAGTACCTGTAACAGCGCTGTTAACACCAAACTTGCGAGCATCAACTGAGCTGCTGACACCCTAAGACTAAGCGGCACCGCAACTAAGCGCGATACTGTATAAACCACAAAAAATAGTGATGTGATCGTGGCTGCTTCTGTGAGACTTGAGCCTGTAAACATGAGATACGTAGCTGCATACCCTATCGTACTTACTTCAACCCCCACGCCTAAGGCTAAAAGGCTGATAAACACAACCAATAGAGGATGTGACTGCGTTGTAGATGTTTGGCTTGTAGGTGTAAGTCGGTCGTCCATCATGAACGCTAAAGGAATCAAACAGGCACTTACTGCAGCCAACACGATAAATGAGGCTTGTGGGCGCTCTGCAAACAGCACAATAAGTAGTGGACTGGCAATTGCGCCTATCCCAAAAATAGCGTTGAGCAAATTCACCATAGCAGGACTGCGCTTACCGTAGCCAGCAGCAAACAAGCTGTTGATGCCAATGGTGAGCGCCCCATAAGCTAGCCCAATCGTAAACGCACCAACTAGGGTGAGTCCCCATGTATACGCTAGGCCTACACCCAATGCCCCAAGCGTTAACAAACTCAGGGCGATACCCACACGCCAACGCGCTAGTGGATGACGTTCTAAAGGTAACGCGCTCAACACACCAACTAAAGCACCTGCATTGTGAATACTCACGATGAACCCAGCACTGCCACGGGACAATTCAAATGCTGTTGTAAACCCTGCCAAAGACGGACCATACAACGCTTGTGCGCCACCGATGAGGATAAAGCTAGCTAAGCTCGTTAGCGTTGTTTGTAAAGAAAGTAAGCGTGGTTGCTCGGTCATCTCGAGTTGCGACTATACACCACAACACTGCCCTTGCTGCACAATGAACTAGCATCTAGAAGCTTGGAAGCTATTCCCTTTTTCAGATGAACCATCTTTTGCGTATCATGACGAATATGTCTTCCGATATTCCGCTAAAATTATGCCCAAAGATGGCGGAATAAAAATCTCCGCAGCAAGCTACAGCGTATTTTAAGGAATCTTATGAGTTCACTTAACGCTCCCTCATTTTGATACTTCATATCCACAAAGCAAGCTTAGGGGAATTCGACCCAAATCCGATTCAATCTTTATTCAAGCTCTCAAGTCCTCTAGTTTTTATTTAGACAATACTCACCTGAAAGACCTTGATC
>JBCCBI010000602.1:0-2652 GCA_039034155.1 Deinococcota bacterium
CGAGCCAGCCGGAAAACGCAACCCAGGCGGCTTTGACTATGCTGCGTTCCTACGCCGCCGCAACATATTAGGGCAGTTTCTTGTTCAAGAGGTTATTACCGAAGGTGAGCGCATTAGCGTCATGGAGCGGCTTAAACAACGTCTTTATGAAAACGTGACTCGAGGTTTAAGACCCCAAGCTGCCGCGCTTATGGCTGCGATGACCTTGGGCATTCGCAGTGAGTTGGGTGATTTGCAAGAGAGTTTTGCTAAGGCCGGCCTTGCCCACATTTTAGCACTTTCTGGCTTGCATGTAGGGTTGTTGATGGTTGCGTTGGGTTGGCTACTTAAGTCGTTAGGAATGTGGCGCTATCCATTGTTAATTGGCTTTTTATTGGGATTTACGGCGCTTGTGGGCTTGTCACCAAGTATTGTGCGCGCGGCGCTGATGGGCATTGCCGTGTTGGTATCACTGTGGCTAGGTGCGGGTAGGGTACAACCTTGGCAAGCGTTAGGTATTGCTGCCACCCTCACCCTACTCGTGTTTCCAGCATGGTTGTTTGATCTATCATTTCAGCTTTCGTACCTAGCTGTGATTGGTATTTTATTACTTGCTGAGCCAATTTTAGAGTTGATTCGCAAAGGGGCAACGCTCGAGCTACGTCAACCGCGTAGCTGGCGGCGTCCTAGAACATGGCCTATACGCGCACTAATTTACGGCAGTGTGAGCGTTAGCGTTGCTGCGCAAATATTAGCTATTCCGTTATTACTGCATCATTTTGGCAGGCTACCTTTACTAGCACCGTTCACCAACGTGCCAGCCATAATTCTGGCAATGTTGCTTGTGCCGTTAGGGTTTGCAGCGGGCTTAGTTGGGCTCATCTTGCCGCCTCTAGCAGGACTTATTAACCTCATCACGCAACCGTTGGCTAGCTTCCTCATTTTCATTTCAACGGTGACAGGCGATTTACCACAACTTTACTGGGGTGAGATACTGCCAATTGGATTTATCTATTATGCGGTGGGGGCATTGGGTATTACGCTAGCTTTACGTGGTGTATTGCGATGGTGGCGCGGTCTACTGCTTGTTTGCGTTGCCATTTTGTGTTCGATGGTCACGGTACCTGCCCGCAGACCCCCTGAGATTGTCTACCTGGACGTAGGTCAGGGCGATAGCGTGCTCATACGCTTACCTGGCCGCGTTGAAATTTTAGTAGATGGCGGCGGCAGTCCGTTTTCAGACTTTGATGTGGGGCAAAACATTGTGGTGCCAGCGTTACGGGCACTAGATGTTGATGAGCTCGAGCTTGTCATTGCCAGCCACGCAGACACCGACCATATTGAAGGCCTGAGCAGTGTGCTTGCAGAAATACCCACTCAACAACTTGTCTTGGGTGTCGATGCCACTGGTGATCCTGTCTACGACAACCTAGTACGCAGTGCCAGACGGCACCGTGTGGATATGCGTCACATCCGGCGCGGTGAACGCATCAGCCTAGGTCGCGCGCGCTTGGACTTCCTCAACCCGCCAGTTGTTCCCTATGCAAACGACAACGATAACTCGCTGGTGTTTGTGTTGTCTTATGAGGAAGAAGCTCGAGCCCTATTTTTAGGCGATATAAGCAGCAGCGTTGAAGCGCAACTTGCCTTTCCCGACGTGGATATTGTTATGGCCGGCCATCATGGCTCGAGCACCTCAACCTCAGCAGCACTGCTGGCAGCTACAACACCGCGGACAGCCGTCATTTCGTATGGGCGAAACACCTTTGGGCACCCACACCCAAGCGTGCTGGCACGACTTGACGCAGTTGGCGCACGTGCCTACGAAACGTACAAACACGGTGCTATACGTTTGCCCCTGGAGTAAGTTGAGGTTGCTCGGGCCTAGTTATGTGTAGCCAAGTTTAGCTCTCGCTATTTGACTCTTCAGTAGCTGTAGATTCAGCAGCAGGTGCAGGTTCAGCTTCTGTGCCTGTAGCTGTGGCTGTAACGGGCGTGGCTGCTGACTTACGGCTTTGCTGTTGAAATAAGCGCACAATTGCGTAGACAGCACCTGCCAAAATGGCCACAGGTAAAATCCAACGCAAAACCCACCACAATAGGCCCGCAAGACCTTGTAAGAGCCAGCCAACGACACCAAAGAGCCAACCGCCAACCCACAGTAGTGCTGTACCAACAAGAAGCGCAATTAAGCCAAACGCAACAAGTTCTAAAATTTCTTGGAAAGATCTCTTCATATCTCGCAGTATAACAAGTTCTGTCTTTAGGATACATGGGTTGTTGTGCCAATTTACTGCTCAGTTGTTTGTTGAGGCTATCTACAGCGTGCTCGAGCATTCATTTCAGCATTACCCATGTGGTAGTCCTAGATTTGAGACGCGACCTTGAGTACCCTCACCTTCATGACAGGGGGACAAATATCTACTAGACCAATCTGCATCTAGATGCCAAGAGGAGGCGTCATTAGCAACGTTGTTTAACGCTAAACGTCATCTAAGATAGATGAGCAATGTCTTGGACACACATACTGATATTTAGCTAACCTTGTTAGGATGCCCCTGAGATCACATGACATCAACAGCCAAGTTTTCTAAAACACAAACACATCACTTAGTCCTTGAAAAGATAGTGCACGGCGGCAAAACCCTTGCCCGGTTAGATAAAGGCAAGGCG
>JBCCBI010000603.1:0-2635 GCA_039034155.1 Deinococcota bacterium
CATTTTCAAGCAGACGAAGTTATTGAGGCAACCAGACTCCGCGACTTCTGGCTACCTGAAGGCGGTGACTATACTAGCCGTTTTGTGGCTGCTGAAGACGCTAGCGGTAGTGTCAAAGATTCTCTTAACGTGTTGGTGAATGAGCTTATTGCTAACCTCGAGCAACTCGCCAAAGACGAACTTGGTGTACCACTAGGTAATGACAATGGGGGAGAGCCTCAACCTGAATTGGCTCAGGGATATTTGAGTGGTAATTCTTTAGAACTAACCCGAAGCAAGCTCGAGGGCATCCAGCTCGCCTTGTATAACAATCAAGCTGATGGCCAATTAGGGCTAGATGACTACCTCAACTTTTTAATGGCAGATGACCAACTTGCCACTCAACTTGCTGATGGGTTTGCAGCAGCGTTTGAAGCAATAGATGTGATTGATATTTCCTTAGCCCAAGCTGTCTACGACGAACCAGCCAAAGTTGAAGCGGTTTATGATGCTGTGCGCGACCTTGTAGTCCTCACCAAAGTGGACATGGCGAATCAACTTGGTATTACTGTAACGTTTAGTGATAGTGATGGTGATTAGGAAGAACGTTGATTAAGCAGGGCGTTGGCATTCGTGCCTGGCGAAAGCCTATTATTAAGGTAATGCTGACGAAGGTGATGACGAGGCTCGAGCAGCCCACGCCAGCACTTCCTCTGGCATTGTTTCGCATTTCTTTTGGACTTTTGATGTTAGTCAGCAACGTGCGTTTTATGCTGCGCGGTTGGGTTAGCGAGTTCTATGTAGCGCCCCAAATGCACTTTAGGTACTTGGGGTTTGGTTGGGTGCGCCCGCTACCCGCGTGGGGTATGTATGCAGTGTTTGGGTTACTCTGTTTACTGAGCGTAGGAATTGCGCTAGGACTCGCTTACCGAGTTAGTATCATCAGCTTTTTTGGGCTGTTTAGCTACGTTGAGCTACTCGATACAACCTACTATCTCAACCACTACTACTTTATTTGCTCGCTAAGTTTTTTGCTGAGTTTTTTGCCTGTGCAGCGAGCTTTATCGCTGGATGTTTATTTGAAGCGCGTAAAACCCACACGTTACTTACCCATTTGGATGCTCACCGCACTACGGTTGCAATTGGCGCTGGTTTACCTGTTTGCAGGCGTTGCCAAACTCAACCCAGACTGGCTTTGGCACGCTCAACCGCTACAAATTTGGTTGCGGACTAACACCGAACTGCCGCTTATTGGTAATTTGTTTGATTACACCTGGGTAGCCTTTGCCATGAGTTGGGGCGGGATGCTCTACGACCTCAGTATTCCTTTTTTGCTGCTCTGGTCGCGCACGCGACCGTTGGCGTATCTAGCTGTAATTGGCTTTCATGTACTCACGGCGCTGCTGTTTCCCATTGGCATGTTTCCGTGGATTATGATTGTAGCAACGCTGGTGTTCTTTTCAGCAGAGGATGTGAAGGGGGTGGCTCGAGCCTTACATATCCCTCAGCTTAGTAAGCAGATGACGGCATCACCCACTCGTAAAACACGATCATCAACTACCACATTAAACCGAGGACGCTACGCCGTCTTACTTTTATTTTTTATGTTCCAAGTGATGATGCCACTGCGTCACCTAGCGTATCCGGGTAACGTGCTGTGGTCAGAAGAAGGCTACCGCTTTTCATGGCGGGTCATGCTAGCTGAAAAAACGGGCTTTGCAATGTTTACAGTGGTGGAGCACGACACAGACAAGCGCTGGTCCGTTTTTCCCAGCGATTACCTAATGCCTCAACAAGCTAAACAAATGGCCTTTCAAGCAGATATGATTTGGCAGTTTGCCCAATTTTTAGAAGCTGAGTTCAACGCGCGCGGTCATGACAACATCTCTATTTATGCCGAGGTTCACGTGAGTATGAACGGCCGCTCGAGCCAGCTTTACATTGACCCAGAGGTTGATCTTTTGCAGGTAGAGCACACTTTGCGACCAAAAGAATGGATTTTGCCGCTCTTGGCTGATGGGATTTAGCGATACCCCATCTATATTGATAACATCTGATGCTAGAAGAGGCATCTAACGTTCCATCGCACCTTTCCCCGCAATAATTTTGTCTCGAAATTTGATAAATGGTGATGCTATCAACCTCGCGACTCAACTGCATTCAACTGCGTTTGCGGGAGCCAATTCACGTTATGGTGATAAGTAATGACGATTCATACCTTGGAGTTTGACCTTATCAACTACGACAGCGTTAGCTCGACTCAAGACATCGCCAAAGCTTGGCTTAGAGCACAAGATGGGGCAGGGGAGAGTGTTAGTCAAAGTGTAAAAGCGGATATACCCGAACACCTACCCAGTCAAAACACCATTTTGCGGGCGGTATCACAACATGGTGGACACGGGCAACAGCGGCGCAACTGGCAAAGTTATCCTGGTGGAAGTTATCAAACTGTGCTCATTCAGCCAGATAACTTGTCGCAAGATAAAACAAGGCTAGCGTGCTCGAGCCTATGGATAGGTCTTAGCATTGCCAGAGAGCTGCGCACCCTAGGTGATGAGGTTTTTGTCAAATGGCCCAACGACCTCTACTGGCATGAGAAAAAAATTGCTGGCATCCTCTGTGAACAGGTGCGGGGTTGGTTAGTTGTGGGTGTGGG
>JBCCBI010000604.1:0-2634 GCA_039034155.1 Deinococcota bacterium
AATAGTAATCAGTTTCAACAATCGAAACTGTAGTAACCTCTACATCCTCACAAATACTGGGCTTTTCAAAATACTCAAAAATCGCCTCATGATCTTCTGGGTAAACACTGAGGTCAATGTAGTAAGTCTGTGCTAGAGTTGCCAACTCTTTAAGGCAAGCTTGAATTTTTTCGGAATCCTCATCAATGAAAACACCCCGTGATGATGATGCACGAAGTGGTCGGTTAAGACCCTCAGTAACAGTAAATAGGTACTCGCGCTCATCAGCGTAATCAGTATTGACTTGTACCTCTTCACAAACATCTGGGAAGAAACTTTCAAAAAGTACGTCATGCGTGGTGTATGTACCGTTATCGGTCAGATAAATTTCTTGCGCTGTCAAAAGCTCTCTAAGGCATTGTCTAGCCTTGATACGTACTTCTTCCTCGGGCGTCAAAGCAATGTCATCGGTATTGGCAATCAAAGATAATCTGTCTGTATTAAGCCAAGCAGGACCATCGACATAATCCACGTCTACTCTAATCCACTTTCCCGCAACTTCTAAAACGATAACAACATAGTCCTGATCTTCAAGGTATACGCTAGGGAAAATACCACCAATAACGCGATAGGTACCACCAACTTCCACAAAAGGTAATTCTTGAGCGGACGCAGGAACACAACTCAACAAGAGCAACAACAGTAGTTTTTTCATACTTAACTATAGTCACTAAAATCGGTGAGGGATTCATGGGGATTGCATTGTTGCGCTAATGGTTACCTTATACCGCTTGATGAACTCTTCTGGAAAAAGGGACATATACTCAAAACTGGTTGAACCTACAGACGGTTGAAAGAATCACGCATTATAGTTTGGGAATATCTAGGTGGTGACGCCAGCGTTTAGGAGTAAGCTCATGATTGACCCCAAATTGCTCGATTTTTTTGTGGAATTAAAATTCAACAACAATAAAGACTGGTTTAACGCGCGAAAAACGCACTACAACGAGATGCGTAAGGCGTTTACAGCGTATTTGGAAGAGGTTGCACTCGAGGTTGCCAAGTTTGACCCGGAAATTAGCCGCCGCATTGGTGAGTCCAAAGTCGTCAAAGTCTTCCGCATTTACAATGACACCCGTTTTGCCAAAGACCGCCCACCCCTCAAAACCAACATTTCTGGCATGATTGGCGCGGGCAGCATGGCACCCGTGTACTATTTGAGTATTTCACCTGAAAGTAGCATGGCAGGTGGTGGCGTGCGCATGCCCTCTGCCAAGATTCTCAATGCCATTCGCACAGAAATTGATGCCAATCCAGACACACTTAATCAAGTGCTGGACGACAAAGCATTCAAAAAGGTATTTCCAGACGGCCTCAGTGGCGAGGGTAAACTCAAAACCTCACCGCGAAACTACAGCGCCGATCATCCGGCGATTGAGTTACTCAAGCACAAAGACTTTACCAGCAGGCGCGAGCTAACCGATGAAGAGGTTATTGCAGACGACTTTACGAACGAGCTTGTTAAAACCTTCAAAGCCCAGCAAAAACTCAACACATTTTTGTACAAAGCGCTGTCTCGAGTTGAAGATGTCACTACATAAGATGTCACTGCATAAGACGCCAATACATAAGACGCCAATACATAAGACGCCAATACATAAGACGCCAATGCTTAACACGAAGCCGTGAGCAAGCGCACGCGGGTACCTAACCCGCCGTTGTACTTTAACTATCACGATTTTCCAGATGCGCTGTCGGGGTATACGGGCTATTTACTCAGCTATGTGTCCCAAATGGCGCACATGCGAGTAGATGAATCTTTGGCGGCGCTCGAGATAGACGTGCGTCAGTTTGGCGTGCTTATTTTAGTTGGTGAAACTGAACACCGCTCGCAAATTGCCATTAGCCAGAATATGGGGCTTGATCGTACCCATGTGGTGCGCTTGGTAGACAGCTTAGAAGCCCTTACCTACCTCACCCGCGAACCGAACCCGACCGACCGGCGTTACTACAAACTGACCTTGACAGCGTTAGGAGAGCGTACGTTAAGTAAAGCAAAGCAGTTAGTTGATGATGCTCAAGACGATGTTTACCGGGAACTTTCGACTGAGGAGCGCGGCGAGTTGCACAAGCTACTCAATAAAGTTGCCACCACAAGGTTCTCGAGCAACCATAAAACGCCTGAAGATGAGTGAGGCTCGAGAACGCAACATTTGCCACCAGCCACATCAGCTTCTAGCTCAGGGATGACGTCATATTGGCTTATCGTTTCTTGAGTTGATAATGTTGGTCAGCTAGGTTTATGAGTGAAGTTGCTAGCTGCTTTCATTTTGTCAAAAATTTACCCTATGTGGGTGAGGTTATCACCTGTCTTATAATTTTGATTAGTCTACCGTCACGCGGTAAACAAGCGTATCTTGCGCGCCCGGCTCAAAGGGTTCTAAGAGTGTCCAGCGCACAACATTGTAGTCACTAGGCTCAGCTACAACTTGCTGGCCGTCAGCACCTACCATTAGTACAGGTGGCTCCCGGTCATGTTTTGGTCGCGGCGGACTACTCGCAGATCGAGCTTCGGATCATGGCTCATCTCTCCGGAGATGAAGACTTCATCGATGCATTTCGGCGCGGCGAGGACATCCATACCCGTACCGCACG
>JBCCBI010000605.1:0-2632 GCA_039034155.1 Deinococcota bacterium
AACGATAACGCCATCTTTAGAAATCCGCTGATCGTTCAGCTTCAGTAAGCTCTCTTTGTAAAAGCGGGGTAGTGAGGATGCTTCAATGTCAAAGCGTAGATGAATTGCTGTTGCCACCTTATTCACGTTTTGCCCCCCTGCACCTTGCGACCGAATGGCCTGTAGCTCAATTTCAGAGCTAGGGATGGAAACCTGTTTGGAGATGGGCAGCATGACTGGAAGATTTAAGTGAGCAGTATTGTGAGTGTAGCAATGAGGCTAGGCGACACATTCGCTTATCGAAGACGAACTCCATTTCAATTTTGGCTTATTGGCTGACTTCCGGCACTTTAAGCAATGTGTCCCAAAGTCAATATGCCGTTGCAGGTATTCAAGATAGTGCAGTGCTTGAGTGTGCTAACCTTTTGTGCGGCAAGAGTTGCTCCAGTATTTGCCTCAGAATTTTGCGATGCTGCGGAATTATCTGTTGTGTGTGGTGAATTGATTTACCGGCGTTCAGATTGAAAAATGCAATCAATAAAAGTATAGCTATGACTACAGTAGCAAGTGCAGCTCTCATAAAGCCTAACGGTCGTTTTCAGTGGATGTAAATAGCGTCCGCGTCAGCAGCAAAGTGATCGCGTAGTAGGCACTTTGTCCGGCTGTATGCGTTTGTTATATGTTTTTGTCGGGTTTCTCCGCAAAGTGTAAAAGCACGCCTGCTGGGTCCCAAACATGAGCAATGATTAAGCCCCAGGGCATCAACTCCGGTGCCGAGACTTTGGTGCCTCCAAACTTATTCACTAAGTCGATGCTTTCAAAATGCTCATACCAATCTTGAGCGGAGTTCACCATAAAACGCAGCATTAGACTGTGGGCATAGTTATTGTGATTTTTGGGTAAAAGCAAAAATCGAGGGCCAAAATTAGTGTCAATTTCACAGACTTCTCCACTATCCCAATTCACGGTAAAGCCCATGCATTTGTAAAACGCTTTTGATACCTCATAGTCATTGGAGGGTACGAAGGGCTTAAAGTCATCGATACTTCGCATGATCGGTTAAAGTCAAACACATAACGACAAAGCTGTGCAGCGCGAATAAAGCGCAGCAAAATAAGCGCTCACCCTAGCATATTGCTAGGCTTCATATCTTAAGAAGCTAAAAATTCTCTTTAATGCCTTTCGCGAACCTCTCGTCTGTATAGTACTTGATGACCCACCGAGCATAATGATCGGGTCGATTGTTGTAGTACTGAGTTTCCGCTATCGCTTCGTTACCTAACTTGAGGATTAAAGCGCTTACGAGATCAATGAATAGGAAAAACCTTTAACAATTACCTCAGACCTAGCATTATCGGCGTCGTTATACTCATTGATACCATCCATAAACTCTTGAGGCCCGTTCAGGCGCTCCACATAATCCATAATCCGTCTCGTATCAACAGGCTCAAGGATATCGACAAGTTTCAGAATTTCGGATTCAGGCATCTGTCCAGAACGAAGCCACTCGAAGAGATGAGCAAGTTCATTTTCTATCACCATTTGCGTCATAGTTAAACCTAACGGATTGGTCTGAGGGGCACGAGTAGAGATTTTAAAGCACCCAACAGTAGTGTGTTTCGAGCGTCCCTTGCAGATCCATGTTAGACAACAACACTGGACCTGCGACCTTTTTAGATTAGAGGCGATTGCACAATACTCAGCAACAGGCACTCACAAAAGCATCGCGATAAAACAACGTCAAACACCAAACGAGGTATTTACCAACTACCTTCAGACCGCCTCTTTTTCAATTCTTCTAACTGCGTTGAAATGGATGCAAAAACAGGTGAGTCTGCTTCCCAAATTCCCTGTAGTTCCTGACATATAGGATTCTCGGGATCAAGCATCCGCGCAAGGTAGTTTATACCACGATCAAGATGGCCACCAAGTTTATCAATATCGCCAGGCCACACATAAATTCTCCCTAAAACCTGGAGAATATAACAAGCGGCTCGTACTTGGTCGTACTCATCATCAATTTTGAATGCTGCTGTCATTCGTGCATCCCAATCAATACTATTAAAGAATTCATAGAACCAGTCCGCCCCCCATCACTCTTCTATGGTTCATAGTCCCATGCCCCCATATATTTAGCTCCTCTTTCAGAATGTATTCAATTATCGTAAAAAACAAAAATCACTATTAATTTTCCCGTAATTAGTAACTAAGACTTCATTGACAAAGGCATTTACGATTCATATTTTTGGAACTCAGACTTGAGGAGATCACATGGTCTAACTATGTTTAGGAGGCAAATCGCCTCCTGTCACGAACTTGACCAATAGCTTCTGTACCTCTACTGGCCAAGCCGTCAAAAGCATAGCAGTTGTATACAAAGATCTGTTGTCCGGAAATTTGCCGATATGCAAACGAAAAATGAATGGCTCGTGAGCAAGTCTAGACAAACATTTCAGCAGAAAGTTCATGAACTATCCAAGGGTGCTATCGGGCAAACATCCGGTCTATGTAATCATATTGGGTATTATCAGGCATTTCACCACCTAACCCATTAATGCCTGTCAACTCAGCATCCTGAACAGGGCTGTTTTAAGTTAGCAGCGAAAAAATAGTATCAACCCGGTTGGCAATCTTAGTGAGTGCGGTTTTGAGC
>JBCCBI010000606.1:0-2629 GCA_039034155.1 Deinococcota bacterium
GCTGACCTTGAAGACCTAGTTGAAGCACGAAGTAGTGAGTTACGGGTGTCCAACGAGCGCTTAGCTATCCTGAATGACACAGCTCGACAGCTTAACCATGCCCAAACCTACAACGACGTTATTAATGTGGTTTTAGAAGCTCTACCAGAAACCACTGTAGGCGGGTTGTTCAACATGATTCGCGACGCTGCTGATACAGTTACAGCCATTGAACTCATCGGCAATCGAAGCGGGGGTGCACGCACTGTTGATACTCCATTGGGCACAACTTACTCAGTGAACATGGTGCCTTTGATTAGTACATGTTTAGCTGATCCCAACAGTGCTATATACATGGGAGACATTCAAACAGATTCTCGTACTACTGACTTAGAACGTGATATTTACAAACAGTTAAACATAGGCGCACAAATTTTTATTAGCCTACGTCAAGCAGGTCAGACACACACCATCCTCAACTTAAATTGGCCAGAGCCCATGATCTTTTCAGATGAGCAACGTGCCTATATAGACGCTCTATCTGGTCTGCTTTCACCCGTTGTAAATAGCTTGCGGTCGCTGGAAAACCTAGCTGCATCTAATAAGCACCTGGCACTTGTTAACCACGTTAGTAATCAACTTAAACTCGCTGACGACTTTGACATTGTAGAAACCTTGTTAGAGCCTATTAAGTCCAAAGATAGTGTTAATGCCTTGCTTATGAACGTGCATCGTTTTGATGCTGAAGATAACGTCAAATCTGTACGGGTGATGAGCAATCTTTTACCTATCAATAGCAACGAAGCTATGACTGCGGTCCCCACTAACATAGGCACCGTCTATAAGGTTGAAGATTTCCCCATTGCGTCACTTTGGTTAGATAATCCAGATCAAACTGTTATCATAGAGGATACTCAAAACGATCCACGCTTGACAGACGCTCATAAAGCTTCTTTTGGTTTTCTCGAGGTCAACAGCAGCGTCTTTATATCGCTGCGTCAAAGTGGTCAGTGGTTAGGGCTTTTCTTCCTTGCTTGGAAAGAACCTGTTGTCTTCTCAGAAGACGAAAAAGCCTACCTTGCAGCGTTACCAGCTATGCTTTCACCTGTGGTTGCCAACTTGCAATCTCTTGAGGGACTTGCCCGTGCAAACAACCGCCTTGCCCAAATTAATAAGGTAAGTAGTGCCCTCAAAGCTGCTGAAACTATTGACGGTGTACTGGAAACAATTTTAGAACCCCTTTCAGATGACACCGTTGTCAGCATGTCACGCCCCATTTATGACGACAACGGTACAGTCACCGCCTTAGAAATTGTTGGCAACCACAGTCGCAGCAACAGGCGATTTGATGCTGAGGTTGGCGCTATCTACCCAGTTGCAAATTACACGGCAATCAACTGGTATTTAGAAGATACCGACCGCGTCAAACTAATTAGTGATGTGAGTAAAGAACCACGCTTTGACGATAATCTAAGGGCTCTGCAGGCACGTTTGGGCATCGGCGCGCAGGCTTACATTACTCTCAAACAAGCAGGTAACATCCTTGCGTTTGTGTCAGTAGTGTGGGAGCACCCCCATGAATTCTCTGAGGATGAAAAAGCTTATTTCAACGCTTTGCCAGCACTGCTATCACCAGTGATAGCTAACCGTCAAGCACTTGATAGCCTCGAGCAAAGTAATACTAGTTTGGCAACCCTCAACCACTTGAGTAATGAACTCAAACTTGCAGAGACAGCAGACAGAATGCTCGAAGTTGTCCTTGAACCCTTGCCTGAGGACGTTGCCGCATCTTTGTTTTACACCCATGATGTTAACAAGCAAGACAATACAACATCCCTTCAGTTAGTTAGCCAAGTCGCCCCAAAATGGACTAATGCTATGCCTCTAGGCACAGTTATCCCAGCTAACCAGCTTCCCTCAGAACAAACTGATCAATATGATCCTGAGAAAACTGTATTCATCGAAGACACTGCAAACGATCCCCAACTGGATGAGAGTAGCAAAAGTCTATTAGCCCAATTTGGTGTTGCAACGTCTGTGACTATTCCTTTATATCAATCCAACGAATGGCTTGGCAATCTCTCCCTATCTTGGCACAATCAATACACCTTCTCACCAACAGAGCGTGCATATCTTGAAGCGTTACCAGGCTTGCTTTCGCCATCCATAGCGAACCGCCGCATGGTTGATACTCTCGAAGAAACTGTGGCTAGGCGCAGCGAAGAACTCTCCAGAAGCCGTCAACTGCTCAGATCAACCATTGACAATGCCTCTTCGATTATCTTTGTGAAAGATATTGATGGCGTTTACATGCTCGCCAACGAAGCACTCGCCAAATTGTGGAACGTAACCACCAAAGATATCGTCGGCAAAACAGATCATGATTTCCTACCCCCTGAGTTCATAGATGACGTGCGCGCAAACGACCTTGAAGTTATGACAAGCCAACAACCTAGCAGTAAGGAAGAGGTTATTCCCTCAGATAACGGCGACCTCATCTTTATGTCAACCAAATACCCACTATTTGATGACGCTGGTAACGTAGTGGCAGTTGGCTGTATTACCACCGACATCACCGAGCAACGAGAGAAAGAACGCGAAGTACAAGCCTACCGCGATCAACTCTCCCAAGCCCAAGCTGAACTGCAAA
>JBCCBI010000607.1:0-2596 GCA_039034155.1 Deinococcota bacterium
CAGGACAACGGCTACGACGCGTTCACACTCGAGAACGACTTCACAACCTTCAGCGACGGATCCACACGTTGATATGAGCATATGGGTGTGCTTGATGAAATCTCCCTACCCCCCTTTCTCCCTATCCTTAGAAACTTCATCATCTGGTACAGCATCTCAGACATCTGCTAGTAGTCTTAATCGAGTAGCTGGTGTATCTAGCTTGAATACACCATCATCTAGCTGCAGAGTCGATAGACTGATATATGGTGTTTTCTTCTCGTAAGCAAGTTAGCCTGGCTGCGTTTAAAGCCACCTTGCCGTTTATGATCGGTATGGTTCCGTTCGGGTTAGTCGCGGGTGTTAGTGCAATTGATGCTGGGCGCAGCAGTTTTGACGCCGTGCTTATGTCTGTTGTAGTGTTTTCAGGCATTGTACAGATACCTGCCTTACAACTTTATGGTACGGGTATTCCTAGCATCACTATTTTCCTGATTACCTTTACCTTGAGCCTGCGCATGCTTATGTACAGCTTATCAATAGCACCGCAGTTTAAGCACTTTCCTAAACCTTGGCGGGCACCGCTTGCCTACATGATGACCGACCCGAGTTACGCGCTCAGTATGCACCATTATGCAAGTCATCCAGATGCTCCCTACAAACACTACTACTTTGCAACCGTGTCACTGTCACTGTGGTTAGCATGGCAGCTTATGACTTTGCTAGGCACATTTATTGGACAATTGGTACCCGCAGCTTGGTCAGCAGATTTTGTGGTTCCGCTGGTGTTTACCTCGTTGCTGTTTGCGAGTTTGCGCGGACGCAACCAATACTTAACAGCGCTGGTAGGCGGGCTAAGTGCGCTGGTGAGTTTTCAGCTTCCTTATGGGTTGGGGCTCATTGCTGCAACCATCATCGCCGTGAGTGTTGGCGTTGTATTAGATGTGTATATGCCGGACGCCTCAAGCCAACCCACTAGTACAACTAACACTGCAGCAAACCCCAACACATGAATTTTTATGTACTAATTTTCTTGCTGGGGCTCATTGTATTTACGATGCGCTACTCGTTTATCCTTGTTTCAGATAGCTTGCGACTGCCTGCCTGGCTCGAGCGTGCCTTGCGATTTGTACCAGCCTCAGTACTCGCTGCCATCGTCTCCCCTGCCTTCGTCTACCCTGACAGTCAACTCGATATATCGCTTACAAGTCCTTACTTAATTGCAGGCGTATGCGCCTGCCTTACCGCGTGGCGCAGTAAAAACACCCTACTCACGATTGTTGTAGGCATGGCGGTGATGCTTACGTGGCGGGCGCTGTTTCAAGGCAGTAGTTAGTATGGATTTATCACCCTACAAATGTCATCAAGATTGCTTGCCTAAGTCATTTTGCCTAAATTTTGCCTGTGTCATCATGTGATGCCGTCTCATTAAGACACTATCTACATGATGAGGTAATACGTTTGTACAGGTTTATCTCTATTGACGATTCAACTATTTTTCGACCTCGAGCTAACCCTACTATTTGCTGATTGTGTTTTATCTGCTAGGCTCGAGCGTGCATCACACACCCGTCTTGACAACTTCCAAACAGGTAAACTGAGCACTACAACATCACACGAACATCTTAAGCAGATGCTCGTACTAACTGACGCACGTATCTTGTCAGGTTCAAGTTAACGAGATGAATTCTCAGCTAGCCACAACCTGCCCCTGGAGGATGTATGGATTACGAACTACTAATTATTGGCTCTGGCCCTGGCGGCTATCACGCAGCCATTCGCGCTGCCCAGCTTGGCTTAAAAACGGCGTGTATTGAAAAAGAATATGTCGGTGGGGTTTGTTTGAACGTGGGCTGCATTCCTACGAAAGCCCTGCTGCACGTAGCAGAAGACCTTCGTGAAGCAGCTCATGCCAAAGATTACGGCATCAGCTTTGGTGAGCCTAGTATTGACTTAAAAGCACTCGAGAAGTGGAAAGATAGTGTCGTCAAAAAGCTTACGGGCGGCGTAAGGCAACTTTTCAAGGGCAACAAAGTAGATTTAATTGAAGGTGACGCTACCTTTGTAGACGCACACACGGTGAGCGTTAATGGGAAAAAGGTCAGTGCTGACAAAATCATCATCGCCACTGGCTCACACCCCATTGAAATTCCTGGCTTTGAGACTGATGGTGAGAACATTGTAAACTCAACCGGCGCGCTGATGGTCTCAGAGATTCCCAAGCGCTTTTTAGCCATTGGCGGCGGGGCCATTGGGCTCGAGTTTTGTGACATTTACAACGCCCTAGGCGCGGAAACAACCGTTGTCGAGTTGATGGATCACATTGTGCCAACGAGTGATGCTGATGCCGCCAAAGAACTGGCCAAGTCGTTCAAAAAGCGCGGTATTAACATTCGCACCAAGACCAAAGCTGTCAAACAAGAACGCAAAAAAGACGGCCTCCACGTGACACTAGAAGATACTGACGGCAAGCAGGATATTGTGGTGGCGCGCGGGGAAAAAGCAGGGTTTGACGAAGACTCCCTGGAAAAAATGCTCCGAGAGGCTTTGAAAACGGGCACCGTTAAGGATGCCGTAAATGAGGTTGTGCAACAGACGGGTGAAAAGCGCCGGACAG
>JBCCBI010000608.1:0-2593 GCA_039034155.1 Deinococcota bacterium
CTAATGTTCCACAACACGCGTTCAAGTGTACCTTTACATCTATATGTTGAGCGGTGAAGATTCTCTTTGAAATTGCCTACGTAAAAAGTACTTTAGCGACTAGCAATTTTGATTACAGCTCAAGTCCACTACTAACTTGTGCCCTCACCACTAACTACTATTATGACGACACCTGACCGTAGATGAGGTGGGGTGCACCTCAATCTGTCAGGTCGTCATAATGTGTGAGTATCAAAGTACATGTTTGTGGTGATACTCGAGCTAATCCTTTTAACTCTAGCTACTTAACAAGGTTTCTTTAACGGCGTCCGCGTCCACCACCACCACGACCGCCACTAGGCCGTCCGCCACCGGGTCTACCGCCACCACGCTTTCTAGGAGCAACTTTACCCTCTAGTTCAGGACGTACTAAGTCAAGCTTGCCGCGGTCATCAATACCTGCAATTTTGACTGAGATACTCTGTCCCTCTTTGAGGTAGTCACGCACGTTTTCAACGCGCTCTTCGGCAATTTGGGAAATGTGTAAGAGGCCGTCGGTCCCAGGAAAAAGGGTAATGAACGCACCAAAGTCAGCAATTTTAGCAACTTTGCCGTCGTAGACTTTACCTACCTCAGGTGTTTCGGTATAAATTCAATTTGCTCTTTGACAGCTTGGGCGGCACTAGCGTCTGTGCTATAGAGGGTTACTTTGCCATCTTCAGCAATTTCAATGGTGGCACCCATTGCTTCTAACTCGCGAATTTGTTTGCCACCTGGACCAATGACGGCCCCAATTTTCTCGGGTGGAATTTGCACACTTAAAATCCGGGGAGCTTTGGCAGAGACCTCTTCTCGGGGTGCCGCAAGAACTTCACCCATGAGCCCTAAAATGTGCAAACGCCCGGCCCTTGCTTGTTCCAGCGCGCTGCGCATAATATCTGCTGTAATGCCTTTGATTTTAATGTCCATCTGTAGCGCAGTTATGCCATCTTCGCTGCCTGTAACTTTAAAATCCATGTCACCGAGGGCGTCTTCACTACCCAAAATGTCACTGAGGATTTTGTAGTTGTCACCCTCTTTAATAAGTCCCATAGCAATACCTGCAACGGGTTTACGAATGGGCACGCCTGCATCCATGAGGCTTAGACAGCTAGCACAGACCGAGGCCATGGAGCTCGAGCCGTTTGACTCTAAAGTCTCTGCCACCACCCGAATGATATAAGGAAAGTCATCTTTACTAGGTATAACCCGCTCGAGGGCGCGCCGAGCTAAGTTACCGTGACCTTGCTCGCGCCGTGACACACCGCCCATGCGCTTCGTTTCACCGGTGGAGTAGGGCGGAAAGTTGTAGTGCAGCATAAACTCTTCGCTAGTTTCTAGGCTGAGGTCATCAACCAAGCGGTTATCGCGCCCGGCACCCAGCGTAGCCACACCCAAAACTTGGGTTTCACCACGGGTAAATACAGCTGACCCATGCGCCCGTGGTAGCACACCTGACTCAATCCAAATGGGCCGGATTTCGTCGGGCTTGCGGCCATCTGCTCGTAAATTTTCTTCTAACACCAAGCGGCGCGATTCACGCTGTAAGGCGTTACCAAACGCAGCTTTAAGGCTTTCGATACGCTCACTCGCCCCTTCGGCGTTGGCATCGGGCAGAAATTTTTCAATAATACCGTTGCGAAGCTCCTTGGTAGCTTTGCCGCGTGCTTTTTTATTGGGGGTAAGAATAGCGTCTTTAAGACCTGTACTTACAGCCTCAGCATAAACCTGCTGAATATCATCCTCAGCAGCGACAAGGGCAGGCTCAAACTCGCTTTTGGCTTTGCCAATTTCCGCTTGCATTTGCTGGATGAGATTAGTGACGCCTTGTAGTTCTTGCTGGGCGTACTCGAGCGCACCCACCATAATTTCTTCAGAAAGTTCGTTGGCACCTGCTTCAACCATCAAAATGGCGTCGCTAGTACCTGCTACAAGTAGGTCAAGTTGGGATGTCTCGAGCTGCTGGGTTGTTGGGTTTAAGATATATTCCCCATCTTCATAGCCTACCCGCACCGAAGCCGTCGGTCCGTCCCACGGAATATCGCTAATGCTAAGCGCCGCAGACGCCCCAATGGCCCCCAAAATACCAGGGTCGTTGACTTGGTCAGCACTCAGTACCGTGATAATCACTTGGACTTCATTGCGCAAGGTTTTGGGAAAGAGCGGGCGAATTTGGCGGTCAGTAATGCGCGCGTTTAAAACAGCCCGCGTACCCGGGCGACCTTCGCGGCGCTGGAACGATCCAGGAATTTTACCAATCGCATAGTGCTTTTCTTCGTATTCAACCGTTAGGGGCAAAAAGCTTAATGGGGAATTGCCGTCTGACATTTGTGCGGTAACAAGCAAAACGGTGTCACCATAGCGCACGATTACGCTACCTGCAACAAGCTTGGCATATTTTCCAGTTTCAAGTGTCAGTTCGCGTCCGCCCAGCATGGTGGTGTAACGCTTAGCTGCTGGCGTATTCACATTATCTCCTTTGAATGGCATATCATTTTCGTTGTTATGCAATGAACTAGCGTCATGGGGTGGCATAGGGGGTGCCATCGGGCTTGAAGAACGCCGCGATAGCCGC
>JBCCBI010000609.1:0-2587 GCA_039034155.1 Deinococcota bacterium
AGTGACTTCAGATGTAGTGACTTCAGATGTAGTGACTTCAGATGTAGTGACGTCAGATGTAGTGACGTCAGATATAGTAACTTCAGATATAGTAACTTCAGATGCAGTGACATCAGATGAGGCACACAAAGTTCTGAGTTAGTTGTGCTGGGGATTTTGCTTTGCTGACAAAGGCTCCGCCAATAAAAAATATCCTCAGTTCGATTTTGAACCAAGGATATATGAGTTGCTGATATCAGCAGCTAAACTTCTTGGTAGTTAACAAACAGAGTATCTTCGCGTACGTCGGTTTGGTAGAGACGAATTTTCTTAATGGCAGGCACGGTGGCTTTGCCAGTTTCTAAATCAAACGTGGCACCATGATACAAACACTTAACTTTGCCATCTAAAAGCTCGCCATCATCTAATGGATACTCAGCATGAGTGCAGTCATTAGGTAAGGCGTAAAACTTACCCTCTTGGTGAACAATAAGCACCTCGTCACCATCAATCTCAACGGCGCGCATGTCACCTTCTGGAAATTCAGAGGTGGCTCCGACAGCCACCATCTTTTCAGTCACAGCTAAGTTATCCTAAAGTTTTTCGGCTACGCCGGGCACGCCGAGTTTAGCTTGCACCACACGCTCCACGTACTCAGCGACTTTGGGTAAGGTCACACGGCTGGCAACCTCGTGAAGGAAGCCTGTTACAAGTACGTGCTCAGCTACTTCGGGGCGCAGGCCGCGGCTCATTAAGTAAAAGCGCTGGTCTTCGGGAACTGGGCTGGTGGTGGAGCCGTGTGAACAACGCACGTCGTTAGCACCAATCTCGAGCTGCGGAATGCTTACCGCGTCCGACTGACTATCTAGCAGCAAGTTGCGATTGGTCTGGTACGCGTCCGTTTTTTGCGCGCCTTCGTCCACCTGAATAATGCCTGAGTAAACGGCCTTAGAACCATCTCGCAGTGCACCCTTAAAGAGCAAGTCACTAAACGCATGGTCAGACTGGTGGTGCTGCAAGGTGTACTGGTTGTAGTGCTGGCCCTTGTCTGCAAAGTAGAGTCCGAGCATTTCTGACTCAGCCCCGCGCCCAGCGAGGGTGCTTTCAACTTCTGCTCGAGCGGCATCTGCCCCTAGGCTAACGGTGAGGGACTCGAGCCGACTGTCTTTGGCAACATGGGCTTTAATGCGGTTAATATGCGCTACCGTGCGGCTCCAGTTTTGCAAGCTCACATAGCGCAACTTGGCACCCTCAGCTAGAACAATTTCGGTACTCCCCGACACAAAAAGGCGCTCCCCAAATTCTTCGCTGGTGTACTCCTCAATGAAGGTGGCTTTGGCGTTGGCTTCTAGCACAACCAGCGTACGCGGTAAGCTGATGCCGCCGGTATCAGCACTGTGGAACGCGCCGAGTGGCAGTTCGACTTCAACGTTTTTAGGCACATAAATAAACGTGCCATTTTGCCACAGGGCAGCATTGAGGGCGGTGTACTTGCTTTGCGTAGCGTTCACAACCTTATACAAATTGGCTTTAACGAGGTCTTCGTGCTCAACTAGTGCCGTGCGTAGGTCCGTAAAGATGACACCTTGTTCTGCGAGGGCTTCGTTACGGCTGCTGCGGTGAACCACCTGACCGCTTTTATGCACCATGATGCTCTGCGCATCTGAATCGGTGATGCGCATTTGAATACGCTCAGAGACGTCGGTACTTTTGGGACCCTCTACTAAGTCAAGGCCGTTAAAGGCAAAGCGTTTGAGGTCGGTGTAACGCCAGACTTCGTCGCGCCGAGTGGGGAAGGGCGTGCTGTCGTAGCTGCGCAGGGCAGCTTGCCGTTCGGTGCGAAGCCAATCAGGTTCATGATGGTTAGCTGCAAGGGTGCTAACGGCGCTTTCAGCAATCGCGGGGTTGTCTTTAAGTTTGGGCATCATTGCGTTTAGCCTACGCTTCCTTCCATCTCAAGCTCAATGAGGCGGTTAAGCTCCACAGCGTACTCGAGCGGTAACTCTTTGGCAACCGGCTCTAAAAACCCGCGTACAATGAGCGCAGCAGCTTCATCCTCAGCCAGACCGCGTGACTGCAAGTAAAAAATTTGCTCATCATTGAGTTTACTTACGCTAGCTTCGTGACCCACATGGGCTGTTTTTTCGTTGATTTGAATGTAAGGGTAGGTGTCGGTTTTAGCAGTATCATCTAGCAGCAGTGCGTCACATTCAACATTCGAGCGAGCGTTGCGGGCACCTTCATGAATGTCGACTAGGCCGCGATAAGAGCTGCGCCCCGTGCCTTTAGAAATGGACTTGGAGACAATGCTGCTACTGGTGTTGGGGGCTGCGTGAATTACTTTAGCACCTGCGTCTTGGTGCTGACCGTCGGTGGCAAAGGCGATGGATAAGACTTCACCCCTGGCCCCTTCTTCCATGAGGTAGCAACTAGGGTATTTCATGGTGACTTTTGACCCCAAGTTGCCGTCCAACCAACCCATGCTGGCATTTTTATGGAGGCCCTGATCAACCTTACGGCGGCCTTGCTGCTGGAGCGCGCACCCGAGGATGCGCGGGTCCGTGCGATCCTGGCCGAGCTTCCCGACCTGGTCCGCGCCGCAAGCCGG
>JBCCBI010000610.1:0-2578 GCA_039034155.1 Deinococcota bacterium
CACTTGCTATCATCACCATCTTCCCACCTGTAGTGGCGTGGCTACCAGCCTACGTTAACTAGGGTTATGTCTGTTACCATCCAGCCACTCTTTTTTGGCTTTCCAGGTATCTCCGATCGGGGTTTTTTAGGTTGGAGTAGTTGTGTGCTGTTACAGACTGGGCAGCGCAATATCTTGTTTGATACCTGCGGCTACAACGAGCGCGGCGAGTTGCTGAAGCGCTTGGAAAAACATCAACTCATACCTGCAGATGTTGATGCCATCATCCTCAGTCATTTTCACTTTGACCATGCTGTCAACTACCGACTTTTTCCAAACGCCAAGCTGTATATTCACGAGCTGGAACTCGAGCACGCCCGCACCAACGCCACAAAAGATTTAGCTATACCTGCTGAGATGCTGGCAGATATGTTTGCTACTGAGCGTGTCACAGAACTAGCAGATGAGGAAGGCACATGTGAAGGACTTAGCTGGCGCTTAGCGCCGGGGCATACACCAGGGTTGGTGGTGCTCGAGCTAGCTACGGATAAAGGTTTGACTGTTTTAGCATCGGATGCGGTGAAGAGTCTCGAGGCAATCACCCAAGACGCTACACTCAACACGTGGAACCTAGCTCAAACACGTAAAAGCATCACCATAATTCAAGACCGCGCCACGCGCATCCTCCCCGGACATGACGGTTGGCTTATCAAAGACGCTACTACGGGCCAGTTTCGCCGTGAAACGCCGCCTAGTGTTACCGTTCAAGCACAGCACACATGGCACTTGAAGCATTCTTAATACGCGTAAGCTAGAACACGTCTCGAGGTACATGCAGCCTTGCAAGATAATTTATGGCTTCCTCTGCTGACATCAGTCGCCGTAGATTTCTAAAACTCATAGCTGCAAGTAGTGTTGCCGGGCTATCGGGAATTACTTACAGTTGGCAAATTGAACCACGCCGGCTGGTAGTACGTGAACATACCCTCCCCATCGGCCGCTTACCCACTGCATTTGACGGCTTTCGAATTGTTCAGTTAAGTGATCTGCATATCGACCCGCAGTACCGCTACGGATTTATTGCTGAGGCTGTTGCCACTGCCAATGGGTTAAATCCTGACCTCGTTGTGCTCACAGGTGACTACATCACGCAAGATGCTAGCGCCATGCCCAAACTAGCAAGTTACTTAGCAGAGCTTAAAGCAACTCACGGCGTTTATGCTATTTTTGGCAATCACGATGTGTGGGGAGGCAAACGTGGCGCTGTACAAACTGCGTTTCAACAGGCAGGTATTCCTGTACTTAATAATGAGCACGTTGTGCTCGAGCAGGCTAGTGAAAGCCTAGTACTAGCAGGACTAGATGATGGTTGGGGCGGCCGCCCTGACCCAACTGCTGCACTACGCACTGCACCAGATAGCCCCGTTGTACTTCTGCTCCACGAACCTGACCTCATCGAGCGATATGCCTATGATCCACGCATTGTCCTACAACTTTCAGGTCACAGTCATGGTGGGCAGGTTAGGCTTCCAAATATTGGTGCGCTATACCTGCCACGCTATGGGCAAAAATATGATTACGGCCTCTACAAGGTTGGTAATAAATGGCTAAATGCCAATGCCGGGTTAGGCATGACAAGTTATGGGCTTACAACACCGCCTGTGCGATTTAACTGTCCACCAGAAATAAGCTTGTTAGTGTTACAAACACCTTAAACTAAAAAAGCCACAAAAGGATAACCTCTTGTGGCGGTTTATCGAAAAATGTTGATAATGGCAAGCCGCTAACTGATAGCCTAAGTAATGATTGTAGAAACGATAAGGCATGTGTGTACAGGATGTGGGAGCGAAGACATCGTCAAGAATGGCAAGAATCGCTATGGCAAGCAACAGTTCAAGTGTAAAGCTTGTGGCAAGCAGTCTTGCAACCAAGTGTCCAGTACAGCGGAACCAGAAAAGCAGAAATACTGGCAGCTTATCAAGAACGACCAAGTATGCGTGGGATCAGTAGGATTTATGGGGTAAGCCGTCAGACCTTAGCAAATTGGCTCAAAAAAAGCATGTGCCTGTAATCTCAAAGCTAGCCTAGTCGCTGCCCGTTCAGATGATGTGTTGGACCTTGATGAAGTTTGGTCATTTGTGATGAAGAAGTCTCGTAAGCGTTGGTTATGGACAGCGATGTCTCGTCGTACTCGGCAGATTGTCGCCTTTGTTATTGGTGACCGCAGTGCCAGAACCTGTGCCAAACTTTGGAAGCGCATTCCTGAAAGCTACAAAAGCTGTTACAGCTTTAGTGACTCGTGGGAAGCTTACCGCAAGGTCTTTCCCAAGGACAGCCATCAGAGTGTGCCCAAGCAAGCAGGTGAAACTTGTCATATAGAACGCTTTAACAACACCTTGCGTCAGCGCCTTGCTCGTTATGTCCGCAAGACTTTATCGTTTTCTAAGTCTAACAACATGCATCATGTCATCACCAAATGCTTCATTGTCGATTGTAGTCGACGATGTGTCAGTTAGTCCTTCGCCATTACCGAAAAGAAAAATGCTGCCGCACACAGCGACAGCAAGTTTAGTTCTGAATAGCTTTTTGGGCAACCAGC
>JBCCBI010000611.1:0-2573 GCA_039034155.1 Deinococcota bacterium
ATGCGGGTAATTTTGTGCGTGCCACGTTCCACAAAAAACATAAAGGTAATCTGTTGGGTTACAAAGAATTGCCTAAACTTGCTGGGGTTGATACCTTTGTCGCTATGTTTGATGTAGTTAGGAGCCCGTCGCTACAAACTTTTTTGCGACGTCAGCCTTGGACCAAACAAGAAGCCCTCGAGGTGACACCGCCACCACCTCCGCAACAAGTCTTGAATTAAGGCTTTGGAAGTTTCAAAAGCGCAACGGATACAAAGACAAAGACATACTCGAGCTGCCTTATGCACGACTATTGCAACTTTTACGCATTGATGAGCAGCTCGAGTATGACCAAAAGCGCGAGCGTGAGTTGCGGGAAACACTGCTCAACTACGAGATTTATCAATCAAGCCAAGGGAAATTAAATCAAGATAGCTTTAAAGGCCCAGCTGGTACAGGGTCCAAGAAAGATAGTGGACCGTTACTGCTAACGCGTCAACAGTGGCTCGAGTGGTTTGGTTACGTTGAAAATAAAAGCTTGCCAGCGGCGCGTACGGTTGAAGAGCAGAAAGAAGCTGCAGATCAAGTTGTGCAGCAAGCTATAGCGATGTTTAGGCGTAAGTCAGTGAGGCGGGCGACGATAGATGATGTTGAAGCGTTAGGCGGTACGTCATGATATGGGTGGTTGTACTAGGCATTATCTTTGTTTACATCGCCAAGTTGGTGTTTATCGTTCAGCTCATTACTCACTTGATGGGTGGCTGGCGAAATAAGTCAAGCTATACACAAATATTAGAGGCAGCGTTTTTGGTAGACGCTGCCTTTGCTTTGCTGTTGTTAGTTTATTGGATGATTCAATAGTGTGGAGAGGTGGCGGAGTGGCTGAACGCAATGCCTTGCTAGGGCGGAACTCTGCGGTAGCGCGCGGAGTACGTGGGTTCGAATCCCACCCTCTCCCACATGTGGTTGTTATATCCAAAATTCATGGAGAGGTGGCAGAGTCTGGTTTATTGCGCAGCGTTGCTAGCGCTGTGTGCCTCGAGCACCGTGGGTTCAAATCCCACCCTCTCCGCCATTTGCATGCTTGATTATGTGAAAGAGGCTATAAAGATGCTTTGAGTTTTTCTTGAATTTCACTGATGAGGTTATACAGCTCTGTGAGCGGTTGGCTTAACTCGTCAACATCAGCGGTTGGCATGGCGATTTGAACATAAGCATCTGCTAGTGTCATCACTTCATCGCCCCAGGTATTGCTTTGCTCGAGGTACGCCCCATACACCTCGTGCATCATTGTGGCTAGCTTTTGGCATTCTTGGGCTAAGTGGCGGGTAATGACTGCTTCGGGCATCGTGGTGGCTTGCAACAAGCTGATTCTGCGTGTAGCGGCTGAAAGGTTTCTATCAAGCACCATAGTTTGAATTGTCTGGAGGGCAAATGCGCTTATTCTTGGCAGGTTCCGCAAGCTAGGGTCAGCTTCAAAAAAAGCGTCAAGGGCGGTTGTGGTGATGAGGTCTTCAAGTAGTTTGAGGCTCATACCCCACCTCGGGTAATGCAGTAGCTCGAGCCTGTGGCACATATCCGTGATACACCTTGGGATCAGTCCAAGCTGATGCATGTTGTATCTTAGCGACTTTACGGGCTATGACATAGATTTCAGTATCTAGCCACATATCGTCAGCAAACTCATCCACTGGTACAAGTTTGGGTGCGGGCCGCTGATAGCACATGGGGTACGAGTTATAGGACACCCGGGTGTTGTTTAGCTTTAGTGCCTCAATAATGTCCTCAAAGACCTTAAACGTGACTGAGGCTGTGCCGTAACCTTTCTCGAGCTGTGACACAAGGTCTCTACAAGCTTCATGTGCGTTCAGCATGGTGAACATGGTCTCTACATTCATCTCTTGGTTCTCACAGTGCAGCAGGGTATCTGCCACGCTTGTCAGTCGCAAGGGATAGTCACAAACGTTGCCTTGTGAGTAGACGGCGGTGATGGCGTGCTGGCTGATGAAGATGGTGGGTTTGTTTGGGTTGGTGGTGATGTACTCGAGCCAATCGGTGAATTTAGTAAGTGTGAGGTTAGGCGTCATCTGGTGTGAGTCCTTCCCGTGCTAGACGGCGGCGCAAATATTCGACGCCTTTGGGGGTTGCTAATGTACTGAGTTGCACTTGTTTTTCGTTGTTGACGGTAAAGGTGCTTTGCTTGACGACGAAAAAGCCAGCGTCAATAAACTGTTGATAGGGAACGTTGTTTTGCATAAAGATTTTGAGGTGACGCAGGACGCGGTAAAGCCTAATGTGTCCCCAGCCGAGCATCTTGGCATACACGACGCCCTTGTAATAGGCTTCGGCATCAATAAGGTTCTCGTATGCTTCGACTTTTGGCGCGTCTTCTTCAATCTTGGCGGCTAACGCTTTTTGTGTTTTGACAGAGGCAAGCAGTTGCTCGAGGGATTCTTCGTAGGTCTGCGGTAGTTGTAGGGTAGGGGGGTGGTTGTTGGTGGTGAACCAGTTCATCACTAAGTCACTTACCCACAGTGCAAACGCAGGGTCTAACCATTGGGCTAGCTGAATGGCTAGTTTGGGGTGAATCCATG
>JBCCBI010000612.1:0-2562 GCA_039034155.1 Deinococcota bacterium
ACTGCGGTTTCCAGATAGGAGGTACTTACTTCAGTAAGATTTGTAGGACTCAAAGCAGCAAATATGCCTGCAGTTATGCTAGTGAATCATGACAAGCGTGTGATGAACGTGACAAAAAAATGAGAGCAAAAAATCTGATGCCTGTCTCTGTAAGCAAATTTGGGTAAAGGTCAATTAGACACTTACCCTTTGAGGTTTGGTGATGATGGGTGCAGCTCGAGGCCATCGCAAGTATTCTCTTGATATGTTTGCTGTATAGCTGAGTATATTTATCTTAGCAATTCCAGGATAAGTCCCCCCACACTGAATGGGTCTATTTCGACTCGCATAGCTCGCATTTTAAGTTTCGGGGGCAACTCCAAATGGAAATGCTATCTGTAACCGTTACTTGCCTAAAAGCGTTGATGTTCGTCAATAGACATCCTCAAAACTCGTTTGAGGATGTCTTTGTAAGTTGTGGATGCATTCTTTAGGATCTTTTGTGCTGGCATGCCGATGTTTACATTAGCCCTGGAGATTAACACCAGTTGCTCTAGGAAAATTCAAACAGAAACTTTAGGTAGATGCAGAATAAGCAGGCCTTCACGTAGTTGAGCAGTGCCACTGTCACGATCAACGTCGCTAGGTAACGTCACTGTGCGTTGGAAATGACCATGAGCGCGCTCATTGATGATGGTGGTAACACGTTTATCTGAGCTATTGTCTAACAAAGTTTCGCGCAGTCCTGCAATCGTTAACTCACGGCCGGCAATGGCAACCTCGAGCTTATCTTGGGGTACACCTGGAACTTCGGCGATAATATGCAGTGCGTCGCCATCATCAAGCACATCTAGACGAAGAGGAATATCGTCTGGATCGGCGTTAAGGGTTTCACCTAAGGTGCTAATACGGTCGTGAAGGCTGAGCAACTTACCGAGGTTGCGGCGTGTTTCGCTCAGGTGATCAAGGTCCATGCGCAGAGTGTAGCACGCGGTTTGTAATGATTGAAAAGTGCACGATTACAAACCCTTGCTGATATTAAGCCTCAGAATACTTGAGACTTAAAGCACATCTAAGTTAACAGGCTCAGCGTCACGTACGTTAATATCGCTACCGTCCATGCTGTCAATGACAGCTAGGGTGACAATGGGGACGTTTAAGTGCGCAAGCCGCGCGCGACCTTCCTCAAATGATTTTTCAACTACACAGCCAATGCCAGCGAGCTCAGCACCACACTGCTCAATAAGTTCAACAAGTGCTGCAATTGTTTTACCGGAAGCTAAAAAGTCATCAATTAAAAGCACTTTGTCAGCGGGTAGCAAGTATTCCGGTGAGATGATGAGGTTGGTGATGCTGCCTTTGGTATGGCTGGGCGCAGAACTTTGGTAGACGCCATCCGCCCCATTTACGCCGCCGGTCATGGTGATTGGGCGTGTTTTGCGGGCGTAGACAATGGGCACATCTAGCGCCATACCAGTCGTAAGTGCTGGGGCGATGCCACTCACCTCAGCGGTCACAATTTTGCTGATGCTGCTTATGCCAGCTTGGGTAAAGCGGGCCGCAAAGTGCTTGCCCATGTTCATAGTTAAGGTTGGCTCGAGCCTATGGTTAATAAAGCCGTCTACCTTGAGGATACCGCGCCCCAGATTACGACCTTCTGTGCGAATGCGTTCAACCAATTCTTGCATGATGACTCCATAACGAAAGAAAATAATCTTAGTTGGCTTATGAATCTTACAGTCAATGTTCAGGATAAGCTTGTAAGCATTACATGACGCTTCACTATGTCAAAGCATCCTAGATGTAGCAAGGGGTTCACGTTAAAGCAGGATTTGCCCTTAAAGATTCCTTGCTATGTGGCTGTCAAGGTAACATCTGGATGGCGATTCAACAAGATAGTTGCTAAGGTCAAGTAGGTTGCTGAATATGTTATGTCTTAAATGCAGAAATGATATTTTTGGACATGAAAAGAATCGTGACAGCAAGTTAACAACGCCTCAACTAGACAGTTTAAGCACGCGGTAATCAAGTCGTTCCTCAGACACAATCATTTCCACGTATTCACCATGAGCTAAGGCGTCAATCATGGCAAAGTTATTTTCT
Organism: Deinococcota bacterium; assembly: GCA_039034155.1. Lineage (GTDB taxonomy): Bacteria > Deinococcota > Deinococci > Deinococcales > Trueperaceae > JBCCBI01. Next base: position 2,083 of record JBCCBI010000612.1, read on the forward strand.
TTGTCGATATGCACGCCGTCGGTAGGTGTGTGACCATAAACGCCAAAGCGGTGCCGAGCTTGGCTGACCAGCCACGGCTTCTCGCGCCACCACGTTTTAGTATCGGGATCATTGTAAAAAAACTCGTCAAAATGTTGCATACCGGGTAGGGGCCCCGCATGGGCAAATTGAACATCGTAGAAAATACGCTCTCTGGGAAAGGTATCTATCCATGAAGCAATATTGTCAGGTAAAGCTAGACCACCTTTGTCAACATTGAACTCATCGTGCTTGAGACCTTCGCGGGTGCGCAAGGTAAATTTGTGATTGAGCGCAGACTCATCGTGGTTTCCTAAAATTACCGTAACGTTCCCAGCAGCAGCGTCCATGTAGCTTTTAAAGCGTCTTAGGTCACGAATCTGAGTTTTAGCTGCGCGAACGAGTTGCTCGCTGTCGGTTGGGTCGTAAACATCCACACCGATGGCCTTGGCGTAGCCAGCG
>JBCCBI010000613.1:0-2547 GCA_039034155.1 Deinococcota bacterium
ATTAAGTCCAGCAACAATATTCGTCACCAAGCAAATGCTCTTTGATTCTTTACAAACCTTTCCTGCAAGTACAGTTTTTGATCAAGTCCCCCATTACAAAAACTTAACCGACAACACAATCATGAATAATTTATCAGGAATTGACGAACTCATTAGGAGTTTCCCAGAGAACACAGATACTCTCGATTTTGATTTTGAAGAGCTCGAAAACTCATTAGAAGAGCTTATGCAAGAAGTTAAGGCTGCTGATTGGGAACCTGAAGTTAAGAGAAGTATTCAGAAAGACCTTGCTCAGCTACTGGACAAAATCGCACACTATGAAATTTGGGGAGTAGCTGCAGTACAAGAAGAAGCTATCAACATAATCGGTTCGAAAATCACCAAACCTAAAGATATCGAAATACTCACGCAGACCGATCTAGGTAAAAGAATAGGTACTCTCCTATCCAGACTTGGACTCATGGTTTCACTTCTTCAATTGCCCATGGTTGCTGAATGGTATGCCAATACATATAGTCAACCTGTTACCGAAATAGCAAAGAGTACAGAAGAACTAATCAAAAGTGCTAAAGAAATTGATGCTCTACCTAACGTTGATGATGAAACAGAGTATAAAGAAGAACTAACACTCCAAAATAAGGAGGAATAGTTTGGTTACACCTCACTAAAATAACCTTTATGCCAGCTTCATTCTCACCGAATCAAACCTCAGCACGTTTCTCAATAACCTCACCATCAACTTGCACAATCCGGGCAGTAAATACGGTGTTGCCAACATCCTCCGGCTTAATATGCACAGGCCCTTGAATCCACGTTGTTTCGTAGTTTGGATAAAAAGGCTCGTCGTAAGCGACATCTAACAGCTTGCCGTTACGGTAGTACTCAACGTAATCAACTTTTTCCGGATACAGTGACGCAACGCGAATCCAGCGTTTGCCAGCTTGCACCATGTGGGGTTCAAAGCCTTGAAAGTAGTAGTGGTCTTCGAGGGCAAGGGGCTCGAGCGCAATCCCTAAGCCCTCAGCCATGCGGCGGGCAAAGTAGCTGTCTTCACCTGGCGTGATACCCCAATCTGCGGGTACGTCTTGTTTGGTGTGATTGTTGTAGTAGCCCCACGAGGTTTGGGTTTGGTACGCCACCGCAAGCCGGCTAAAACACGGTGAATCTTCGTTGCAGACAATAGGTTTATTCAAGTCCCAAGCCTGCACCTTACGCACCATATTGTAGTAACCTTGGCGGCTGAGGCCGTTACCGTGAATCAAAATAACATCACTTGCTTCGGCGACTTCGCGGCTTACGTAGCCACCTGTACCGCTCGAACCCACCAACATACCGCCTGATTCTTGACGCGCCAGGTCAATCAGAGACGCAATACCTTGATCACTTTGAACAATAGGGTGCATGCCAAAGCCGTACAAATCATGTTCGTTAGCCACTTCAATGATGACGTTTTGATAACCAGCATCTCGCAAAAACTGAGCTGCACCCGTTACCGCACGGCGCACAGCCCGCCCATCCTGCAAGCGTGGCCCCTGTGAGGCATACAAAAAGCTCACAATTACCACCATGCCTAGCGCGTCAGCTTCACGAATAAGGCGGTCAAGCCTGGCTGCGTAAGCGCTATCAACCTGGGTTCCATCACTACCAAACGGATTGTTGTCAATGGTGCTCCAGTCATCAACGGTGAGCACTGGCCCACCACCTTGAAGCCCAACCGTAAACGCCCGCAGGCCGTGTTGATACCACTGGGGTAAAGTTGCAATTAGACGGTCAGTATTTGCCTCTGGGTCCCAGTGATTGTGTCCAAATATCGCAAAACGCTCCGGCTGAGCTTTGTCGTCAAAAATGCCTTGAATAAAGCGCGCGTTCATTAAAAGCCCGTGCACATCGGGCTTAGAACCTACAATGTCACTATAGGTGAGCTTCCCATTTAGCAAAAACTTGTCACCTTGACAGCTTATAGATGTTGTTGACATGACTAATTTCCTTTACTGATGTAATCCTCACATTGTTGGTCGAGGTTGCTCGAGTTCATCAAGTCACACCTCAACAAGTTAAAGACAACATTGTGAAAACCATGCTGATGACACCATGAAGTCCTCTGCACATACATTTACTCTGTTGAGTAGTTGTTGCACTGATGAGTACGTTGAATATCGTCTTGCCTTATACCTCAACATGATGCGCTTGATTAAATGCATCCACGTAGGGTTTGGCTGCAGCTACACTTTGGCTTGTCCAGACGTCTTCAAGTTGGAGACCCTTTTCATCAATAGCAGCTCGAGGCAGCCAGTATTCCAAAATGACATTGATATCAGGGGATACTTTTGCTGCAGTTAGCGCGTCAAATACGTTTTGAATATCCATCTCGCCCTCACCAAGAGGCACGCCCACCGCTTGAAAGCCAACCCCGTAAGGATCAAGCTCAAACGTGTAGTCTTTAAGGTGAAGGTTTACAGCAAACGGGGCAAGTTGTTGAATGGTTGTTTCAGGCCATTCGTGACTTGCAATGGAGTTAGCAACATCTAAACAAACGCCTAAATGCGG
>JBCCBI010000614.1:0-2546 GCA_039034155.1 Deinococcota bacterium
AGTGTTGAAGAAAAGATTGAACGCCATACGAGTTTTCAAGAAGCTGCTCAACATGTTCTTGATAAAAATGCGGAGCTGTACAAACGTTTAGCTTGATACGCTATGTGACACTTGAAGAGCTACTTGAACTGCATGAGTTGTTGCTCGAGCAATTATGTTGCCATACGATATGAACAAAGCTAAATTCAAAGTCGGCTTGCTGCTACAATAAACTCATGACACAGAAATATGTCTACTGGCAAGATGGTGATATGTGGCTTGGTTACTTAGAAGAATATTCTGACTACTGGACCCAAGCTGAAACAGAAGATGAGCTTAAAGAAAACTTACTCGATTTGTGCAAAAATTTAAGTAGTGACGTGAGTGAGCATATTCGCTACATTGGTGAATTAACCGTTGCGTGACGCAAATAAATTGATTTTGACGACTTTGATAAGGGCATCCTGCAGGGTGCCTTATTTTAGTAGGCTTTGACTATGCTCCCAAACAATTTGCCAGTGCCTGCTTCTGAAGTAGACATCAGCCCGGCGTGGCTTAGCGCTGTGTTAGCTGGTGCATTTCCCGAGGAAACCTTTGTAGGGCTCGAGCACAGCCTCATCGGTCAAGACTACGGGTTTGCTAGTCGTATCATTCGTTGTCAGTGGCGAGAACGTCAGTGGCGAGAGCACCATCAGCCTAAGCATCGACAACATTCTGTCGTAATCAAGCTTTGGTCAACAGATAGCCGCGCAGGGACAACTGAAGTTCAGTTTTATCAAACTTTTCGAGATTCTCAAGGCTTAGGCGTGCGAGTACCCAAGTGTTATTACAGCGCCGTTGATAAGCAGGCAGCTCGAACCGTCCTAGTTCTTGAAGATTTGCAGGGTGCTATTCAAGGTGATGTGCTCGAGCCACTCGACTTAGAGTCTGCCAAAGCTGTTGCGCGTAGTTTAGCGAAGTTACATACGATGTGGTTAGACCACTCACAATTGACTGAGATGACGTGGATACCTGATATGTCCGTATGGCAGCAGAATAGTGATTGGTTTGAAGACAGGCGAAGACTATTTCTCGAGCGCTTTCCAAAGGCTTTAACGGGTGTTGCACGGACATGGTTGGATAGGCTCGAGCACGCCCCTCAACTTGCTAATGCACGTTTGACGGCTGCACCCAAAACCCTTCTACACGGTGATTTCCACCTCGACAACCTCATGTTTGTGAATCAGCAGCCAATATTTTTAGATTGGTCAAAACCTGTCCGAGGACCTTTAGCGTTGAACCTAGCCGTGCTCTTGTTTCAGATGACATCACTCGACTATTTTGATGAGGTTTTAGCTTGCTATCTTGATAGTTTTGCAAAAATATCTAGCTATGAGCTTGAGTATGCAGATGTAAACAAGCAACTTGGCGGTGCGCTGTTACGCCTGTTTGCAACTTCAACGTGTGGCGTTGCGCGTTGGCAGCCTGAGCTGGCTCGAGCCCAGCAGATTATTCAGCACAATATTGATCAACTCAATACAGCACTGGCATTCTGGCAGGATCGTAATCCTGATCTATGGATAAACTTAAAGTGATGTATGTGTTTGCATAGGCTGATGACAATAAACGTGATTTTAAACTTGATGGTGTGAATATCAAAACTACAAAGATGATGGATGATGCTGTCCAGCATGAGTTTGAACTCGAGGTTGTTAGTGAATATGTTCCGGCTGTTTTATGGACGCCCACTGCAAGCACCTCACCAAAAGCCCTGATTGCCCTAGGTCATGGCGGCGCACAGCACAAAACAAGTGACAACATTGTTCAACGGGCCGTTCACTATGCCACAACTTTTCAGTGGGCAAGCCTTGCGATTGATGCCCCCGGTCATGGCGAACGCATTACACCAGAAGAAGCCGAGCGTAATCGCGTTCAAACCCAAGCTCGTTTAGAGGGCAAGTCGCATGTGCCTGCGCTAAGTGCGGGTGAAAAAATTCGTTACCTCGAGACACTAGCAGCGCAAGCTGTACCTGAGTGGCAAGCTGCCATAACTACTGTTCTAGAGAGTGATTTTGTAAATGCAGACATACCACTTGCGTATTGGGGTATGTCGATGGGCAGTAACATCGGTATTCCGTTGCTGGCAGCAGATATACGTTTTAGCTGTGCGGTGTTAGGGCTTGCCCACCTACACCCTGACCACGCTAGCCTCAAACTAGCAGCACAACAGATCAACATCCCACTGCGCTTTGTCTTTCAGTGGGATGATATCATCCGCGACCGCGACTACGGACTAGCACTGTTTGATGCCTTTGGAAGCCAGCAGAAATCTATGCACATTAACCCCGGTGGCCACACGGATGTTCCAGCGTTTGAAGTTCAGTCTTGGGATGTTTTTGTAGCTGAGCATATATGCTGAGGTTGAAATGTCTTTGTATGTTTTGGGGGTAATACCAGCTCCGACAAAAGGCATGATAAACTCACATCATGGGACGACTAGGACGACCAAGTATCGAGGTTGCCGAGCAGGATAGTGTGGCAGATTTAAGAAAGGCATATCTAAGCAGTAAGTCGGCAGTAGAAAGTAG
>JBCCBI010000615.1:0-2535 GCA_039034155.1 Deinococcota bacterium
GATTTTGAATTTGTTGGCTTTGTAGCGAGTTGGCTTCTTCTCCACCAGTTGTAGTAGAAGATGTAATAGTGAACTCAACAGTATTTGAAGTAGATGTTAGTGCAGGAAATATACTTGGAACAGGAGTCTCGTACTCAGCTGAAATTTGATAATCTCCTTCTTCAGAAAGCAAGTACGTGTAGTAGGGTAGTTCGTCCTCTAGTCCCACATTCCTAAGATCAGTTGTGATAGTTATATCTTCGTTAGGATTTAGTACAGTGTATCTGTCTGACGGATAGCCTAGACGAACGTCTGGTCCAATCCATTGCACTCTACGACTTTCAGGATCGGTGATATTGAGATAAACAGGTGGTGAACTTGGCCAAACAAAATGAGGATAAACTGTCACGGGATCAGAAGAAACATTTTTAAGCACAATCGTTAGCAAGACAGGATCAAATTGACCGTACACATCTTTGTTCAAAGATAAGGTTAGCTCTAAGTCTGGAGTTTGCTGGCTTTGCAGCGAGTTAGCTTCCTCTTGAGCCCAAGAGACAACACAAAAGCCTATCAGTAACCCAAGTAAGATTTTCATGGCTTTATCTTAGAGCATTTTCAGCTAAGGCGGATTTAGTCTACAAGTAAGCCTCGAGCACTCGTTCCATGCCCTTGCCAGCTAACACCAAGTAAATCTGCTACCGTCGCACCCACATCTGCAAAACACGCCCGCGTACCCAAATCAACTGGGTTGATGCCCTCACCATAAACGAGCCATAAGCCATACTCTCGTGTGTGGTCAGTACCGTGCCAGGTGGGGTCGTTGCCGTGGTCGCTAATGAACATCAGTACGTCATCTGCTGCCATTGCACTGATAATGTCATCTAGGCGGTCATCAACGTCTTTGAGTGCCTGGGCGTAACCCTCTGGGTTGCGGCGGTGTCCGTACAGCGAATCAAACTCCACCAAGTTACAAAAAATAAGCCCATCTGGACGTGCGCGCATAGCCTCAATTGTTTTGGTGATGCCGTCTAAATTAGAATCAGTATGAATTTCTTTGGTGAAGCCGCTGTGATTGTAAATATCTGGGATTTTGCCAACGCCCACCACGGCTTTGCCAGCATCAAACAGCGCATCGAGTACCGTTGGATGCGGCGGTGATAATGAAAAATCTTTGCGAGCTGCGCCAATGCGCGTAAACGCACCTACCTCACCTTCAAAGGGGCGGGCGATGACTCTGGCGACAGCGTACTCATCTTGGAGGATGCCCCTAGCGACGCGGCACCACTCGTACAAGGTTTCTAAAGGGACTTTGTCAACGTGGGCAGCAATCTGAAAAACGCTGTCAGCACTGGTATAAACAATGGGTAAACCAGTTGCTAAATGCTGCTCACCAAGTTCCTCAATAATGGCTGTGCCAGAGGCGGGTTTATTGCCTAAGTGCCCACCCGTGACGGCGTCAAAAGGGGTCATGACAGCAGCTGGGAACTGGCTGAAGGTTTGAAAGGGGTGCTCGAGCACGACCCCCATAAATTCCCAGTGCCCGGTCGAGGTATCTTTCCCTGCAGAGACTTCGTTGAGTTTGCCAAAAGCTGCACGCGGACGGGCGTGGGTTGCTAGCTCACGAACACTATCAATATTGCCCAGACCAAAACGCTGCAAATTGGGTAAGTTCACGCTACTTGCCGCTAAGGTGTGGTCAAGCGTGTGTGCGCCAACATCACCAAAAGCCTCGGCGTCTGGCAGTGCGCCGACGCCTACAGAATCTAATACAATGACTGTGACTGTCATTTTAGTAGTGTAACTCAAGACGGTGACGTTAAGTTACACCTGTCTTAGGCTAAAAGTTAAACAGTAACTTTTAGCAGAGTCGTCTAGGCATATACAGCAGAGTGACTAGGCGGGGTCAGCCCGCCTAAGTACTTTGGGTCGGGTTCAGGCCGCCCAAACAAAAAACCTTGTAAATAATCAGCGCCGTGTTCAGCTAGCCAATCACGTTCTTCTTCGCGTTCAACGCCCTCGGCAACGGTGCTAATGTCCAAGTCTCGAGTCATTTCAAACAAACGTGTTAAGACGCGTTGTTTAAATGTATCTGTATCTAAATTGGTAATGAGTTTGCGGTCAAACTTCACCAAATCCGGTTTGAGTGCAGCCAAAAGCCCTAGTGAGCCGTAGCCAGACCCAAGATCATCTAGGGCAACACGAAAGCCCTCAGCACGGTATTTGGAAATGATGTTGACCAAATGGTCAACGTCACTAACATACTCGCTCTCGGTAACTTCAAAAACAATTTGTGATGGCGTTAGATGACTATTTTGAATGGCTGCAAAAGTGCTTTTTAAGCACGTATGTGGATCGTATACCGAAGTCGGGTTGAAGTTAATAAAAATATTGCCATCTAAAAGCTTTTCTTTGGCAGTACGAATAGCTGCAAGGCGAGCCGCCCGATCAAGTTGATAGGTTAGCTGGGCACTGTAAGCGATATCAAACATGCGTTTGGGATAGACCAACTCGCCATCTTCGTCAATACCGCGCAAAAGACACTCGTGTGCGTAAATA
>JBCCBI010000616.1:0-2530 GCA_039034155.1 Deinococcota bacterium
CAACCCAACCTCAACCCAAATCGGTACTACCATCATCCTCTACTAGGCCAATCATCCACGCTGACGGCATCAACATGATTTACGAAGGCCGTGGTGGGCGTACGGTGGCGTTAGAAGACGCCAACCTCGAGATTCACGAAGGCGAGTTTGTAAGCCTCATCGGCCCGTCTGGCTGCGGTAAAACGACCTTGCTGCGGCTCATTGCTGATCTCATCCAACCAACCTCTGGCGCGCTGACAGTTACAGGTAAATCGGCACGCGACGCCCGGCTAGCACGTGAATATGGCTACGTGTTTCAAGCGCCCGCGCTGTACGACTGGCGCAGTGTCATTAAAAATGTGATGTTGCCTTTGGAAATTATGGGCTATACACGTAAGCAGCGGCGTGAACGGGCAGCTCAGTTGCTCGAGATGGTCGGGCTAGCAGACTTTCACAAAACTTACCCCTGGCAACTGTCTGGCGGGATGCAGCAACGCGTGTCTATTGCTCGTGCGCTGGCCTTTGACCCACGTATCTTGCTGATGGATGAACCCTTTGGTGCGCTCGACGAAATTACCCGTGAAGCCATGCAAGCTGAACTGCTGAACATTTGGCAAGCGACTGGCAAAACGGTGGTTTTTGTAACCCACTCCATTCCTGAGGCCGTTTTTTTGTCTAGCAAAGTAGTGGTCATGAGCCCGCGCCCTGGCAAAATTGAAGAACTCATCGACATTGACTTACCCTATCCACGTGATGTTGACACCCGCGAGTCAGAAGCTTTTTTCCACATGGCTACCCAAGTACGCGAGGCGCTACGCGGTGTTCACTAAGGTAGGTGTCCCTTAAGTGATCCAAAAATTGCGTGCGCAATGGTTCTTAACACAATGGCCGTTACTTGCAACCCTCGTGATACTTTTTGGACTTGGCTATCCATTGGCACTCCTGTTCGGCTTGCCGCTTGCACAACGCGACATGCAGGATCTGCGCAAGTGGACGCGGGCAAGTTTTAGTGCCTCAGCACCTGACACATTAGTTGATGAGCCTGTCCAACGCCTAAGCTTTGAGGGTGTTCCTGAGCAAGGATTCCTTGTGGTTGAAGATGCGCCTGTTGATGCTGACTATGTCATCGAAGGTAATGAGGTGCGGCTCGAGCAACCCCTCTCCCCCAGGGACATCGCCAGTAACGCCATCACACTAACTAATCTAGGTGATGGCATCTACAGCATCCCAGATAACCTCAATCAAGACATCACCTCACAAACAGCAATTTATGTTGACGGCAGCCTCGTTCAACCCAGTAGTGTTGAGGCTAACGAAGTCCCCGACGGACAACGAACAACCTTCACGTTCAACCATTCAAACACGTCTGCCCTTGGGCGGTTAGTTATAGATGGTCACGTAGTCGATGATTACAGCATCAGCACAACAAACGAGATACAAACTGAGGTTGTCCTCGCTGAGCCACCTGCGTTTGGCAGTAGTTTGCAAGCGGTTCAAGGGGATTACGTCTGGTTGGATGATGCGCGGCTTGTGTTTGATGTAGCACCTGCTGAGACGGCATCTGTACAAGCTATTCCCAACGTGATGCGCTTAGCGGAGCAACTCCAAGGTGAGGTGGATGACAGTAATCAGGTGTTCAACCTGGCGCGAGGGAATGTGCTCGAGCAAGCCAGTACCCGCAGCCTCTTTGTTGGCTCCCGTCAATTAGACGGCGACGACGAACGCCCCGACGAACGCGTGGACGGTGAAACATCAGTATTCACCTTTACGAGTGACAGCGGTCTCATCAGTTTAGACGGTGTCTTACTAACCGAACCTGCTGATTTTAGAAGAGATGGCAATGTCATCACGCTAGCTGTAACGCCACCTCGCAATGCTCGCTTAAGACAACATCCGGACTATCTATTAACTGATCCCGCAACTGGACAACTTACGCTGGCCCAACCACCTACCGAACCTGTTTGGACGCCTGAATACAGCTACTATGCAGAACCAAGTTGCGGCACTACTGTCCTCACTTGTTTTTTTGCGCTGCCTCAGCATCCGGTGCCATTTCCACACTGGATCATCCGCAGAGCGCCGGGCTTTGTCCAGAAATTCCCAGTGAATGATGAACGCAATGTCGTGCGCGCTGTGCTCTATACAAGTACGGGGACATTGTTGTCGTTAGCCTTGGGGGGACTTCTTGGAACGATACTGGCAGTTGTGTTTGTGCTGGTGCGGCCGCTCGAGCAAGCTGTACTTCCCTGGGTCATCGCCTCACAGACAGTGCCAATTATTGCGCTTGTCCCTGTGCTCCTTCTCGTTTTAGGCAACTTGGGCATCACCATTCAAACCAGTTTGTTACCCACAGCGCTCATCGGCGCGTACATCACCTTTTTTCCGGTGACGGTGGGAACCGTTAAAGGGCTTCGCTCGGTTGATCCGCTAGCGCTCGACCTCATGACATCCTATGCGGCATCACCTGTTGATGTGTTTTTGAAGTTGCGCTTCCCTACCGCTATACCCTTTTTCTTTACCAGCCTCAAACTAGGTGCCGCTGCCGCCCTAG
>JBCCBI010000617.1:0-2529 GCA_039034155.1 Deinococcota bacterium
GGGGTATTTAATATCCAGTAAGAAAAAGAGCCGCTCGAGGGCCGAGGTTTCATAGCTCTTGAGTGCATCCGTTAAAAGGGCGTTCGACCCTTTAGCACCTAGATCTACCCGCATCGCATAGTACCGATAAGCTTCACGCAGTTCGACAAAAATGGCTTCATCAAATATATCGTCAGAAATCACAAAGGCTACGTCCATTGCATGTAAGCGGTCCAGAGCTTGCAAAATAGCATAGCGCACGTTACTGTCTTGATCCTCGAGCGCTTCCAACAAAATATTTGCGGTGCGTGCTGAATTAAGTTGTTGCAAAATAGCCGGGATGCGCGCGCGCGCGCTGGAATTATTATCGGTATCGAGCAGGGTGTCGCGGAGTTGCGGTACAACGACCTCACCGTATTTCACCAGGGCTTCTGCCGCTAGTCCAGCACTGACGTCATCTTGCAGTTGGTTCAACACATGAGGCAGTAGCTCGAGGCTGCCAAGGTCACCCGCCGCCCGAATGGCACTGCGCCGCACCTCTAGGTCGGGGTCGTCAAAAAAACGAATGAGCGGTTCATAAAAGGTTTGCACACCCAAACGTCCAAGTACGTTAGCCGCTTCCTGCCGCATGGCCGCTTCGGGGCTTGCCAGCATATCTTTTAAGTCACTCGCCGCTTGCAAAATGCCGTCTAGGCCGCCGTAGCGAATTAACCCCACCATAGCTGCGCCTTTAACTTTGGGATTGTAAGCTTTCAAAAACTCACCAACGTGACCAACGCCTTCATGCCCGCGAATGGCACAAAAGGCTTCGATGGCAGCTGCTTTGGTGTCATCATCAGGATCATCAAAGCAGGATAAAACTAGTTCGCTGTACGCAGTATTGCCCGCGCGGCCCAGGTGCTTGAGCGTAAGCACCCGAACTTGGCTCGAGGGATGCAAAAGTAGTGGCTCTAAATAGCTATCCCAATCAACTGAACCTGCACTGCTAATTAACATAAGCGCTTGAATTACCTGCAGATCATCATTGCTGTTTAAGGTGGCTCTGAGTACGCGAATTGTACCTTCATCGCGAATGTCTACGCTGCTGCTTTCTAGGTTCAAAACGCGCCGCTTGACACTTTCAGATAGTGCCAATTGATACTGGCTCCGCGTCCACCATACTAGCAACACCCAAAGTAGCGCAAAAACCAATAACGGATACGACCAGTAAATATAACGCCAGTTAGGAATGCTTTGCGACACTAAAAAGCTAATCCCAAACACGCCAGCACTGATTGCATACACAATCTCAAAAAACTCTTTAGAACGCTGCCGCAGTTGAGCTGGCACGGGTAAATAAAGCAAATTGAGACCAGCTTCGTTGATGGTATCTCGCACTACAGGGTTCACCGCTCGCACCACAGCTAAGGCAAGCAGAGTACCACCTGTCGTAAATACTAACGCTGAGCCAATAATAATCCCCAGTGGAAAAAACAGTAAGGCCGTAAACAAGCCTAAACGCTTCATGACGAGGTTAGTGACATAAGACTGCATTACGAACGCACCAATACCCGTGTACAACGCATAAGCACCTAAAAACGACACAATGCGTTCTTCTTGACCCACAAAACTTGTCTGTAGCGCTAAGAAGAACTGGTACGAACTGGTGCTAATAAGCATGGCAAGTAGCACTGTGAGACCGGCAATGCCTACCAGTAAGGGCGTGCGGCGAATCGCCAGTAAATCTTGCCGAAACGACGTACGTGCGCGCTGATTACGCCCGGGTAAGGGGTCTTGGCTACTTAAGCCACCTGTACGTCCCAATGCTCTGGCACAAAGTGATGCGACAATGAGCGTTAGTGCCACCAAATACATAAGGTTATTAACGCCCGCCCTAGCTGCCAATGGTCCTAGGGTAAGCCCAGCTATGGCACCGGCAAAGGTATCTCCTACAGCAATAAGACCAAACAAGCGCTTAGCCTCCCGCGGGTCAAAAATCTGCCCGGCAATGGTCCAAAACTGCATAATGAGCAAGACAGACATAATGTTCATGACAATAAAAATTGCTGCCAGTAAGACAAAGCTTGCTGCCAAGGGTGTTTCTAACAGCACCCTAAACAGTAAGCAGGCCACCACAAACAACATGCTGCTACCAATAACCAAGTGATCGAGACGGTTTTGAGCAGCAAGTCGGCTATAAACTAACAGCAAAATGATTGTAGGAATCGGCGGCAAAATATACAAATAGGGTGTTAACGCTTCGGATAGTTGGCTTAGAAACAACGCGCTAGCAACGGTACTACTCACAATGTAGTTGGCACCGGTAGCGGCTGAAAATATAACCATAAGGACAACCCGCTGCCCTTCGCCAGCGCGGATATTGAGGGTATTGCGAAATGTATCTAGTATATTTAGCGCCATAGTCAAGTCTGTCCAATGATTTTTACTAGCAAAGTGAGTTTATCAAATTAAGCATTTTTTAGTTGACACTCTACAAGCTGTTATATTAAAGGATAATTACTTTATAATATGTAATACTTGTCGTTTTTAGCAAATATTATTTTGGTCGCA
>JBCCBI010000618.1:0-2520 GCA_039034155.1 Deinococcota bacterium
AGGTATATCGTATAATGACTCTGCAACGTTCAACATGTACTAGCTCGAGTATACCTATCAATAGGTTACAGGCGTTCACTGTAATGTCTTAAATCCAAGGGGTGTGCTGTACTTACACGCTCAGCCTACTCATAAATTTACGCAGATCGTGTATGAAAATCGGGTTATTTATGAACGTTGTGCCTGAGTACTCGCAGCTAGCAACTATATTTTGAAGAGCTGTGTTTTGAAGAACTATGCCTTGAGGAGATGCCTATGCAGCGCCCATCGTTCACCATTGGTATTGAAGAAGAGTATCAAATTATTGACCCTGAAACGCGCGAGCTTAAAAGTTTTATCACCCAGTTTTTAGAGGGTGACAAAAGCATCTTCCGGCAGTTAGAGCTTAAACCTGAACTTCACCAGAGTATTGTTGAGGTTGGTACGACTGTTTGTCACAACGTGCAAGACGCGCGCACGGAACTAGCTAATTTGCGCCGTATGGTCGCTGAGTTTGCGAAGAATAATAATTCTTGTATTGCCGCTGCTGCCACACATCCGTTCTCGAGCTGGCAGCAGCAAGACATTACGCCATATGAACGCTATGCGGGCATTGTTGAAGATATGCAAGACTTAGCTCGGGAGCAGCTCATCTTTGGGATGCACGTCCACGTAGGCATTGAAGATCAAGATTTACTGATCGACACCATGAATATTATGCGCTACATGACACCGCATATTTTGGCGCTGTCCACGTCTTCACCCTTTTGGCAAGGGCGCAATACCGGCCTCAAAAGTTACCGCAGTGCGCTGTTTAAGCGTTTTCCGCGTACGGGTTTACCCAGCCAGTTTATGAGTTTTAGCGAATATCAAAGCTTTATTGACACGCTGGTGGAAACAGGTTGCATTCCAGATGCCTCCAAAATTTACTGGGATGTACGCCCGCATCACAGTTATCCGACGCTCGAGTTTCGCATTTGTGATTTGTGTACCAACATTGACGATGCCATCTGCTGCGCCGCCCTGTTCCAAGCGCTGGCTGTCAAACACTACAAAATGCGCCGTGACAACCTCAGTTTTAAGTTTTACCGCAATGGCATGGTCGAAGAAAACAAGTGGCGTGCCATGCGCTACGGTATTCACGGCAAAATGATTGACTTTGGCACTCGCAACGAGCTGGCTACCCACGACCTAATTCATGAGCTTGTGGAGTTTGTAGATGACGTTCTCGATGAACTTGGCTCCCGCAAAGAAGCAGAGCACGCATTCACTATTTTGGAACGTGGCACCAGTGCAGATAGGCAAGTTGCCATCTATGACGAAACAGGCGATGTCAAAGCAGTTGTAGACTGGCTTATTGAAGAAACTGTACGCGATTGCCAGATGATTTGAGCGTATTTTACGGCACGTGATAAAACCTCAAACTAGAAGATGCTGGTGCTTCCCGAGCCACCACCAGCAGCATCTTTTTTGAGTTAAAAGTTTGAGAACAAGCTTACATAGGTGATGTGATTTTTGAACAATCAGCAACGTTGATACACATACCCATCACATAGATTTAGATGTTGATGGCAATTTCCATCTATCTGATGGCGTCAATCTTCTACAAAAAGACCTCAGATATGTACCTTTACTAGGCATCCCAATTGAGGTGAATCAAAATCCCATCAAGGTCATCGTACAACGTGTGTTAAACAATATCCGTCATACCGACAATGTGCTCACCAATGGCAAGAGATGCCGTTGCCGCTGGTGATGGCGCGTTTAACACATGGAAACTGTTGGCTGTTTTTTCGACCACAAAGTCATCTGCTAATTTACCAATTGGGGTAATGGCTTGCGCGCGCACGCCAGCCTCAGTGCGGATGATGTCGTTGTAACCCAACACTGGCACAAGCTTACGTAAGGCGTTTACAAACGCCCGCTGGCTAAACGAACGGTAGTACTCGTACATGCCAATTTTCCAAAAGCTGGCTGCTAACTTCCAAAAGCCGGGGTAACTCAGGGTGCCCCACAACTCGCGAGCATTAATGTCAAAAAAGCGGTAGCCTTCTTTGGCAAAGGCAAGCACCGCATTGGGACCAGCTTCCACGCCGCCCTCAATTGTTTTAGTAAAGTGCACACCCAAAAATGGCAAGTTCGGGTCAGGCACAGGGTAAATGAGCCCTTTGACGTAGTGTTGCTTGTCGGGTTTGAGGAAGTAATATTCCCCCCGGAACGGCACAATGCGCGTATCTGTCATGACGCCAGCAAGTTGCGCTATTTTGTCCGAATATAGCCCGCCACAATTGACCATGTAGGCCGTGTGAATCGTGCGCGTGCCGTCAGATAAAGCGAGGATGTTGTCTTTTTCTTGAATATCTTGAATGGGTGCCATGGTCATGATGGTGGCACCTTTATCGCGCAAAATATCGCCAATTTTGTCGGCAACAACTTTGTAATTGACAATGCCCGTCCCCGGTGAGTAAATGGCAGCCACACCTGACGCATAAGGTTCAATCTCTTTGAGGCGGTGAACGTCAATCATCTCTAGACCCGGAA
>JBCCBI010000619.1:0-2515 GCA_039034155.1 Deinococcota bacterium
CAGATGGCGATCCTTTTGACTCCGAAGATGTCATGTTTACTTGGGAAGACTGCATTTTAGATGAAAACGTAACCTTCTGGAGTGACCAGACCAAGTTTTCCATTAACGGGCAGCCAGTGACGCTCGAGGCCATTGACGAGTACACCGTCAAATGGACGTTCCCCGAACCTTTTGCCAACTACATGTTATTCAACATGGACATGTTGGACTTCACCGTTGCCCCAGCGCATATTGGCAAGCAACTTCACCCGCGCTACAACTCAGACAATGATTACATCAGTTTCACCAATTCACAACCATCTGACATGCTCCCCGCTGTCACCATGGGGCCTTGGGTACCAGTTGAATACCAAGTTGATGAGTTCTTAGTCATGCGCCGCAACCCCTACTACTGGAAAGTGGACGAAGCTGGTAACCAACTGCCTTACATTGACGAAGTGACCTTTGAAAAAGGTGATTCTGGTTTAGGACGTACCCTTGGTACGTTGGCTGGTTCTATTGACCACACCAACCTAGAAAACCCTAGCAGCTATGTGGAAGCTACCCGCCGCCTGCAAGATGAAGACGCACACTTTTATATTGAATGGGGTCCAGAAACACTCTTTTTCTCGTTAGAACTTAACTTGTCTGCTAATTTAGGCGTTGAAACCGAGCGAGACGAAGCTATGCGCGGCTTATTCCGCGACTTGCGTTTCCGCCGCGCCCTTACCCATGCCATTGACCGTGAAGGCGTTGCCCAATCCATCATTCGTGGGCCCTTCCTGCGTCCCTTCCCCGGCGGTATTTCACCTGGGTCGAACTTTTATAGCCGTGAATCTGTCGCGTTTTATGACTATGAGCCAGATGTTTCCAGAACGCTTCTTGCTGATTTGGGCTTTGAAGATACCGACGGCGATGACATCCTCAACTGGACAGACGGGCCACTTGCTGGCGAAAACCTTATCCTTCTACTCAATTCCAACGAAGATCAAGCAGCTGGTGGGCAGATTGCTGAAGCCCTAGTACTGTTAACACAGGACATTGGTATTCAGATTAATCACCGCCCCATTACCAGTACCACCAACGCCGACAACGACGAAACAGGTGCATGGGAAGCTCGTATTGGCCGCTCTGAACAAGTTTGGGCTGTTCCTAACACCCGCTGTAATGACCTTGCGCCAGTGACCAAACAAGAGCCCGGTTGGCACCGTGAAGGCAGTGAGCCACGCGAACTCTTAGCCTTCGAGCAAGACTTAATTGACTTGGTGAATGAGTTCTGTACTGAGCCAGATTCAGCTAGACAAACTGACATCATGGCTGAGTACAACCGCATTTACACCGAAAACGTTTATACCATCGGTACAGTTTTAGGGCGCTACGGCCTCGCGTTAGCTGAGCGCTTTAACAACGTGCCCGGTGGGACGCCTGCGTTCTTCTACCAGTGGACCTGGAGCAATGTGAATGGCGACCAAGTTTGGGTAACTCCCGACAATCAACTCCAGCAAGTACTACCTAACACGATTCCCATGTACGGCGATCAAGCTGGTAACTAATTGTTGGCTGAGGCTCTCAATACTAGCAAAGCTAGTCAGATATGACGTTCAATATCACTGAAGATGGCCTCAACTCTGTTTGACATTCGCATCCTCAGACGTCTTGTAAGGGAGATTCACCCTCTCTTACAAGACTGCTCATAGCAGTAAGGAAGCTACGTTGTTACCTATTGGCTTTGTTGTTCGCAGGTTTGTATCCTCACTATTTGTGCTGCTAGCGATTGCAGCTATTTCGTTTGTCATTATTCACCTGCCTCCCGGTGACTTTACCGATGTCTACCGGATTCGCTTAGTTAATCAAGGTGGCATGACCGAGGCTGAAGCCACTATAGCTGCCCAGCGCCTAGCCGCTGAGTACGGCCTCGATAGACCTGTACACATACAATTTGTCACGTGGATTTGGGGCATTGTCAGCAGGGGAGAGTTTGGCTTTTCAGTAGCCTATCGCCGCGATGCCAGCGTGATTATTGCGCAGCGTCTCCCGTACACCCTTGCAATTGCGCTAGCTGCTCACGCTATTTCGACGGTGATCGGCTTGCTACTTGGCATCTACGCAGCCCGCAGGCAGTACAGCGTTGGCGATAACGTAGCGGCGGTGTTTGCGTTTTTGGCAACCTCAGTACCGCGTTTTTCAATGGCGCTTATTATTGTCTATGTGCTGGCGTTTGGTTTGGGGCAGCAGAGTGTGAGTTCCCTTTTTTCGCCTGAGTACCGCTTGGCACCGTGGTCATTTGCAAAATTTTTAGATCTTATTAAACATGTTTGGCCGGTGGTGTTCATCGCTGGCTTTGGTGGTGTGGCGCGCAACTTACGAGTCATGCGCGGCAATTTATTAGATGTGTTGAACGCCCAGTATGTAACCACCGCCCGCTCCAAAGGACTCAAAGAAAACGATGTGATTTACCAGCACGCTGTGCCTAATGCCTTGCACCCAATTATTGCGTATCAAGGGGCTATTTTTCCTTATATGTTACAGGGTGAGC
>JBCCBI010000620.1:0-2507 GCA_039034155.1 Deinococcota bacterium
AGTAGCAGCCGAGCCGATGCGTTTTAACAGGTATGTCGTAGTGAGCTATAATTTTGTCTACGACCTCATCGGTTGAATGCACACCCGTATCAATCTCTAGACCCGGGCGGCTTGCTAGGACTTCATCTATACCGGCTGATTTTTCATAATACGCACGCCACTGCTCAACGTCCGACATTATCCCAGCCTCAGCACGCCAGGGTTCACTCACGCGCTTTTCCATAACGTCTCGAGCCGCAAATAAGCGTACTAGACACGCCTCACCGCCATTTTTCTCAACAGCCTCAAGGTAGCCTTCGGCAATGTGGCTTTTTGGAGTGGTAAACACAAAGCTAAAAATAGTGCCAATACCGACCTTCGCAGCTTCAGCCATGATGAGGGTGTGCGTTGCGTATAAGGTATTTTTGAACGACTCTGATCCCCAGTCGAAGACCTCGAGCAGCGGTTGATAGGTCAGTTTGCGCTTAAGACGTTTAAACCCAGTTCGTTTTTCGAGTTCCAGCTCAACAGCATACTTACCTGATGCAGGTGGCCCGTAAATCACAATATGCTTCATGCCTACCTCTTTCTGATGAAAGGCCTAGCTTGACCTCATGTCCATTAAATTACCACAGCACCTTTTAGAGTGATGCTGTGGTTAAGGGCTTGAGGGATAACCTCAACACTTTGTGATTTTTTGGAGTTAGCTCAGATAAGCACGTCCTCAACCGGACGACGCGCACTTGGTAACACGTCTATATTGGTATGCCCTAACCGAAATACAAAGGTAGGTTGCCACGTTTCGTCGCCAGTAAGTTCGCTTAGGAATGCTGCGGTGGTTGCAGGTTGCCCTAGCTGGCGTTCACGGTCAACTTGTTCAGGCAGTTGGTTGATGGGCTGCATAGACAGTCCTTGCGCCGTTGCCCACAAGTGCATACGCTGCCAAATGCGCCCGGCTTGTAGTGATTGGGCTGCGCCGTATAACTCTCTAACGGCAATAAAGCCAAGCACAGGCGTACCGGTTAAAGATGTTTGCGTACCTGAAAGCCAGCCACTATCCATGAGAGAGAAAGGCATGGGCGGCATCATTTTAATAAATGTGCGCATTAAAGCAGGTGAGCCGGAGGCATCAATAAACACACCATCTTTATCTTCTTGCAGTTCTTGCCAGTTGCGTTTAAACCACGCATGGCTATCGCGAGACATATCTGCGTCTGCAATGATAAATTCGGTTGCACTTACCGTTGCAGATACTAGCTCTGCAAACTCAGGTTGGTCTGCTGTATAGAAAAAAAGCTGTACGTTGCTGTCGTCTACCAGGTCGGTCATGCTTGCTAGGGTCGCTGCTTCTACAGGCGTATCGGCATACGCAGCGCGGTCGGTGTGGCGGTTAGGAATAGCGTTGTAAAGAGCGGACGCTCGAGCCTCACCTGGTTCCAGTGCTAGCGTGGCAACTTGGCGTAATGACTCGCTCGTAGGTTCAGCTAACACGGCATCTTCTACACTTACTGTCACATTGTAACCAGCAGCTTGCCCGGCCAGCACCATATTCTCAATAGCACAACCAAGCCCGGTGTACATCTCGCGGCAGTACGGGTCCATAGTGCCTAAGTGCCTACTCATGTCAGCAAACACGCTGATGTTATCTTCACTAACCTCAAAATACCAAGGCTGCGTGTTGTGCGGATTGGACGCCAAAATACCAGCTTGGACTAAGCGCAACGGACCTTGTGCAGGTTGCGTCCGCCAGTCTTGCCAAGCTTCGTAAGCAGGACCATTTGCAGTGGTGAACACACCTTGGCTGGCTGCTCGGTAGACAGCGCCGCCGCTTACGGCAACAACGGTAACCGCACCTGCACGCTTTAAAAAAGCACGGCGGCTAAGTTTGCTGGGGCTAACTGCTGAAGGTTGACTAGTTGCGTGTGTCATGAAAAATATCCTTATCTAAAATGTCATGTCTAGCTAAAACATGGGAGAGGTTTTGTTGATGAGAGGTTGCCAAATAGGGACTAATAACAACAAAGATCATGTCGATACCACGGTAAATATGGTCAGGTTTAACGGTTTCGCCGCTCATTTCCACAAATCCCAGCCAGTTATTAGACAGAATCCAGCACGCTGTAATAAGACTGCGGTAGTGGTCGGGGTCTTCTGTAATCAATACACCGTCGTCGATATAGCGTTGAAAATAACGTTCTTGTTCACCTAGGCGCTGCGCTTGAATCTCTTGATAACGTGCCGCCAAAAGGGGATCGCGCCGCATGAGTGAAAGTTGCTCGCGGTCAAAAAAGCGGAATTGCCACAGTAACGTAAACAAACGCACAAATAAGTTTTGTAAATCTTCTAGATTGAGCTGGCGCGCTTCGGGTAAAACCCACAACTCACCAAAAACAACAAACATGCGCTCGAGAATCGCCCGAATAATCATTTCTTTATTTTTGTAGTGGTAGTAAAGATTGCCCGGGCTTACACCAGCGGCTTCAGCAATGTGATTGGTTGAAACCTCAGCAACGGTGGCTTTGTTAAAC
>JBCCBI010000621.1:0-2502 GCA_039034155.1 Deinococcota bacterium
CACAGCGGCAAATATAGGTGTCATCTGTCATAAGTTCATGCAGTTGCGCTAAAGGTTTCATACGCGCGTGAATAAGACTCAAGAAACGTTGTTCGCGCTCGAGCTTGTGTCTAATTAGGCTGGCGTTACGGTTGAAGTCATGGGTACTGAGCTTATTTACTTGCTGCACTATGGCTAATGCAGCTAACTCGCCTTGAAGTTTGGCATGTTCTTTTCCGCCAACTGTTGTAATATCGCCGGCAACATACAGGTTGTTAACGCTTGTTTGCATATTTTTGTCATGCTTGGGAAAGTGTGCGTCTAGCTGCGGATTAAAATGATGCTCGCAGCCGAGGTGTTTGCTCATGGCAATATTGGGCAAAAACCCGGCCGACGCGCAGATGGCATCAACCTCTGCGACTTGGGCGGTCTGCCATAAAGGTTTACCTTGAGCGTCAACCTTACCGTAAATTACACGTTCTACACGCTGCTGACCCTCAACACGGAAAATGGTGTGACGGCATTTTATTGGAATGCGGTGGCGCAGTAAGGTCAGCAGATAGTCAGAGGCATCCTGAAGTTTTTCGGGTTGACCTACCAGCCCTGCTATGCTGCCTAGACCTTGGGTGTAGCTTGCTGTGTCTAGTACAGCACGTACGTTGGCACCTGCCTTGGCAAGTGCTGCGGCTACAGCCAGTAACAACGGGCCACTTCCTGCTACCATCACGTTCTTACCCGGCACTAAACTCTGACCTTTAAGGAGCATCTGTGCGCCGCCTAGGGTCATCACGCCAGGTAGATGCCAATTTTCAAAGATCAAGGGGCGGTCATAAGCACCCGTGCACAGCAGCAGATAACGCGCATGTACACACAAAGATTTTGCTTGGTGTTCAATGTGTACCTGAAAATCACCTGCCTCTGGATCTTGAACGACACTCCAAACATTGGCGCTTTGCCAGCACTCAACGGCTAGCTTCTTGAGCTGCCCTTGCAGGTCATTAAACTCTGTTTGTCTACGGCTAGCTCGAGCTTCTTGGGTAGCAGCTTGCTTGTAATAGTGACCGCCTGCGTGCGAGTAGGTATCAACCAAAAGTGGCTCGAGCCCAGCCTGCTTGGCGGTGACGGCAGCCGTCATACCCGCTGCGCCCGCGCCAATAATGACTAGCTCCCGCATATATTGCCTTCAACCTGGGTTTGTATTTCCATGTTGGGTGCTACTTCTGTTATGCACGCGCGGACGTTCCACTGCCCGTTGACCGTAACTAAACATTGATGACACATGCCCATACCGCAGTAGAAACTGCGTACCAAGTTGTACTCGCTGGCGTGAAACAGGTTATTTTGCCCAAGGCTCAACAGCAAGCCTGCCACAGTTTGGCCTTCTTGGGCTTCAACAGGTTGGCCGTTTAGGGTTACGCTTACGCCTGACACGTTCAGGCCTCTACAGCAAACCGCTTAAGCGATGTCTTAGCTAACCAAGGGTTGGCGGTCTCACTCGCCAAGTCGGTTACAAGTTGCCCTGTGACAGGTGATAAAGCGATGCCATCACCCTCGTGCCCTGTCGCCACAATCAGATTATCCAAGGCTTCAAGGCGGCTAATAATAGGAAAGCCATCAGCTGACGCAGGACGCAAGCCTGCGTACGTTCTTAAAATTTTTAGGTTTTCAACAAAAGGTAACACGCGAATTGCTCCCTGAATAAGCGCTTGGCAACCTGCAATACTCGAGCTGGTATCAAACCCCGCAAATTCGCGGGTACTGCCAATGAGCAAGTTGCCGCGCTTCGTCCAGCTGGCGTACAGACCTGCCGTCATTGTGGGCGTTTTGCTTTCGGTTGTTTTGTCTTGGGTTGCTTTGTCTTCGGTTGGTAAAGCTTTGCTGAGTAAGTAACGCGCCGAGATAACCGCACCCTTAAACAAAGGTGGACGCGGCATGCTGACCAGCAGTTCACCCTTGCGAGGGCTTAAGGGCAACGTAACCCCAACTTTTTCCGTTAAGGTGTTTGTCCACGGGCCAAGGGTGCTAACAACTAACCCGCAGCTCAGTGTTCCTTTATCTGTAATGACGTCCGTCACCCGATTTGCGTTGTGGTTTAAGTCGACAACACGTGTGCCTGTCATGATGGTTGCACCTTGTTGGGCAGCCAGTTTGGCCATTGCAAAGGCGTAGTTGTAGGGGTTCACGGTGGTGTCTAGGTGACAGAAGCTCGAGCCGGCAATATCTTTGGCAATATAGGGGTTGCGCTCGAACGTTTCCGTGTTGCTTAAAAGCTCAACAGGCACCTTGTTTGCCTGCGATTTCTTAGCTTTATCTTGCAAAAAGCCCCACTGCGTTTCATCTTCAGCAACCAGCAAACTACCCTGCTGCTGAAACTCTACCGAAGGCCCAAGGTCTTGCTTGAGCGCTTCCCAAAGTTTTAGGCTTTGTAGGGATAGCTCGAGCTTTGGCCCCGGGGGTTTAGTCTGCAAAATCACCGCAGACGCGCAAGCACTAGTTGTTCCAGCGGCAATATCGTGGGCTTCA
>JBCCBI010000622.1:0-2501 GCA_039034155.1 Deinococcota bacterium
ATGAAATTACAAGGAGTATTCTGATCCCTGGATATGGAGCTTCTTATGGGTTGAATCAAGTGAGCCTATCTAAAATCTTAGAAGACAAAATGAAGTCTGAAACGATATCAATCACTTCTTATAATGAAGATATTGATTGGTTGACAGAGGAACAGGTCATCAAAAATATCGTAATTTAACGCTAAACTTGTTGCTAAATCGAAGCATTATCAAGTATTAAAGCCACTTTGTAGCGATGGTTCATTAGTGAAGTTTATTTGTCCTTCTACGGTGACATCTGCACCCGACTAGCCTTAATAATCCCCCGAAAAAGCTGGTTCATACTCAGTGCGTCACTGGCACTAAAGCCAATGCTGCGCTCACCTGCGCGGGTTACACCGGGCAAATAAAGACATTGATCTGCCCGCGTTTGGTGGTCAAATTCAACCTCAACAGCACAAGGGTTGGGGAACGCCCACGGTCTAGCTTGGTTGGCCTTCACGGCCTCCTCTGCTGCCTCACGTATAAGTTGCTGCGCTTTGTGCGGGTGCAAGTGAATGGCGCTGAACGTGGAGTAACCTTCTTTCACCACCACGCCCACAACCTCCTCACCTGAAAACGCTTGGCACTGCGCCACGGCTTTGTCGTCACCCGTGACGAGTAGCACGGGCACATCAAAATGCCCGGCGATAGCGGCGTTTAAGCCAAATTCACCTGTGGAGAGTCCGCCCAAGCGTACATCCTGCACGTAGCCTGTCCAGGTGTGGGCGAGGGGTGCGGCGGGTGTGCCGGCTTTGGCGTGGTAGCCGACAAAAAAGAGCCCATCAATGCCTTCCTGCAGACCTTGCACCATGCCCAGTTCTTTGTCGCTCCCGCTAATAAAGCGCACATCACTGTGGAGCTCCTCAGGCACAAGGTTGCGCATCCCATCGTGCGAGTCGTTGACGATGACCTCGGTGGCACCAGCGGCAAAGGCACCCTCAGCAGCGGCGTTCACCTCTTTGGTCATGCGCAAGCGGGCGCGTTCGTACTCCACGGTTGAGGCGGGAATCTCACCGACCTCGGGCGGCATCACTTGCACCCAACTGGTGACGCCACAGACGCCTTCCATATCTGCTGAAATTAAGATTTTCACGAGCAACCTCCGTGGCTGGATTATAAATCATCCGGATGGTTACGGGGATGCTGGTACGTGTGGGGTCAATGTTAGCGGCAAAAACATCCAAGCTGCGTGGCTGTGCTAGCATCCTCAACGATGTTCTTCTATACCAAGTAATCACCCTTCCTAACGCAACACGTTCCCTTAAGGCATTGGCAATTTGCTGTGCCTAAAATTCTCGTATTGCAATTTGGAGATTTATAGATGAACATTCGCCCCTATAACAACGCTGACTGGCCTAGACTTTGTGAAATTCACGATGCAGCTCGCTTAGACGAGTTACGTATGACGGTCGGTACAGATGCATTTCTTACCCTCGAGCAAACCGCTGAAAATGAAGGCCTCTTTGATGACGAGCTTGTTGTCGCTGAGGTTGATGGTGTGGTGCAAGGTTTCGTTGCCTACAGTCCTGACGAACTTGCGTGGATTTACGTTGATCCTAGCGCGTACCGCCAAGGTGTTGGTCGCGCGCTCATCAAGCACGCAGTTGCCAACGCGGGTCCGGTCATGGAAATTGAAGTGCTCGAGGGCAACACGCCTGCGCTCGAGCTCTACCTTTCTGAAGGTTTCAAAGTTATCAAACGCGTTGAAGGCAAGCTAGAAGGCAATGAAGACTTTGCTGCTACGGGTCTTGTCTTACAACGCGAACAAGCCCAGTCCACACAACAACATTAAGCTTCTAGTGTAATTAATGGGGCGTTCAACCAAGCCTAACGTGCTTAGGAAGGTTGAAGAACATGTACCATCTTGACGGTTTGGTGAACGCCCCAATTGAATTTAGCGTCTGATTGATTGTGCAATGTGAGTATTGATTAGTTTATAATTTACTAAGTGAAAGTGACAAAGGCAAATCAAACTGAGCGTGATGGAATTCACACTGCCGGAAAAATATTTACAGCAAACTCATTTATATTTAGAGAGCAATCAATAATTGATTTAGGTATTGATGCTCATGCAGAGCTAGTCTCCGATGAGCGTGGAACTGGACAATTATTCGGGCTTCAAATTAAAGCTGGACAAAGCTACCTCAGCGAGCAGTCAGGTGAGGCATATGTATTTAGGACAGACAAAGAACACGTAGATTATTGGATTAACCACGCTTTACCTGTGCTCATTTGTTTATGTGACATTGACCAAGAAATTGTTTATTGGCAATTTGTTGGTACTGAGACTTGCCTTTCTACAGGTAAGGGGCATAAAATTTTAGTCCCAAAGCAGCAACAAATTAATCAAGAAGCATTGAGAACACTCGGAGACTTACTAACACCTCTTATTTCTGTAGAAGAATACACAGTCTTTAGAACTGAAGACAATAGTCACAATCAGGCTAAAAGATATTCTTTTGATATCGTTTTAAATCAAA
>JBCCBI010000623.1:0-2501 GCA_039034155.1 Deinococcota bacterium
ACTCTACGATTTCCTTAGAGCAGAGTTGCAGAATCCCCATATTCCTGCTCTACTTTCTGCTTAGAAGCGTAAGTCCTATGTTGTTAATTTTGATTTGGGATTGGTAGCACGTACCCAAGAGCCTGTAAATGGTGACCCCGAAACTTACCGAGAAGGTACTTGGGTCGGGGATGATGCACTGGTTAATATGATCCGTATTGGCGGTCCTATTAGCGATTCGCCTTTTTATGGCACAGATTTTCCAGATGGTTATTTTGACGAAGGCCCTGGGGCAACTGCAAGTCAACAATCTTTCTTACGTAGACGCGAAATACAAGCGGCTCATCAAGGTGAGTCTATGTGTGACCTTGGCAAGATCAATATAGAAACGATAGAATTTCAAGTCATCATTGATAGTGAGGCGGGAATAGTGAATGACCTAGCCGATTTTGTATTGAGGTATCAAAATTTTGTTGCCAGTGCTGCGTTGACTGTTTACGATTCTAGCCAAGGATGTTTTGAAAGTGTAGATGGCGTACCAGTTCCTATTCATACCCCTCTTGTAGCTGATTGTCGTCAGCCTCATGCTGATTTCGCTAGTGATTTCAATCTTTTTAGGGAAAGTGTAGATGCTAAACTTCGAGGGAACCATCTTAGGAATGCTCATAGAAATGTTCGAGCAGTACGTGAAGCTCAAGAACAAGAACTCGTAGAGGCATTGAGTCAACCAGGTTGTAAGGACATCGGGATTACAAATACTGAAACTCTTACCATTCCAGTAAACTATTTAGGTAGCAGCTCATGGGAAACAGTAAGAGGAGAAAATCGTAGTTTCATTAGAAATGATGGTGTCGAGGGAAATGATGGAGATGTCGTTGGATACTTTACCGTTTCATCATCTGAAGAATTTCTTCAAATAACAAGCTACATTAACCATGAACTTGGTGAAGATGGACTTATGGGACTCCCAAACCCAAGACTACTACGGCTGCCTGCAGAAACCGTTGGTGGCGTACAGATAGAGGCAACATGTCCTGTTGACGAGGGACTGCCCGAGCCTAACTACACTGGTATCGTCTTAGCAGCAGCACCAGGAGTAGGTACCAACGCGCTTTATGTAACAGTTGAATGTAACTTTCCCAATTGATTGTATTCTAGTCGAATTTAATGTCACGTAGCAAAAATCAACATCCACGTGATACAACAGAAGCGTGGACATCCTTCAACTATTTTATGCCTTTGCGAAGGTCGGCGTGTTTGGCTTTGGTGGCGGCCCTAGCATGATTCCCCTCATTCAAGAAGAAGTTGTGGAAGTGCAAGGCTGGCTTACCCGCGAAGAGTTTTTAGACGCCTTTGCCTTTGGAAATACTTTGCCCGGACCAATTGCTACTAAAATGGCTGGCTATGTGGGTTATCAAGTGGCGGGTGTAGGCGGCGCAGCAGCCGGACTTTTGGGCGTAACGGTGCCCACCATCATCGCCATGATTGCACTGGGGGCAGTGTATTTGCGTTACCGTGAAAGTACCGTATTTGGCGGCTTTTTACGTGGTGTGCGCCCGGTTGTCATTGCGCTTTTGGCACTGGTGGTCTATCAATTTGCACCGCGTGCGTTTGGACAACCAAATGCATGGCTCACAAATTGGTTTTTGTGGCTTTTGGCAATAGCTGCATTTGTGTTGTCGATACGGTTTAACGCACATCCTGCACTGCTTATTGTTGGCGGTGGTGTCATCGGCATTTTGTTTTTACGCTAGTTGACAGTAACGTTGGGGTCAAAGCGTTCACGCAAGTTTTGCCAGACGCGCTTATTAGCGATAAAAAACTGGATGCTGCCTGCTTGAAATAAAAAGCGGCAACCATACAGCGTTTCACCGCTGTCGGTTGTTTCTTCGTAAAAGCGGGCGTAGTGGAGGCTTTCTAGCTCGAGCCGCACATCATCTTTGTTCTTACCACGCAGGGTGAGTGCAGCCTCGGTCAAACTTAAATGAACGCCACCCCTAGACAGCATCACAAGCACAAACGCAAGTATCAAAGGCAATAGCCAAAACAGGGTTTCGCCAAAGTAGGGGAGTCTGCCGCCTGTAAGTCTGCCGTCTTGTAGCTCGAGCCAGCCCAAACTCACGACAATCGACCACAAAAATAGCAAGCAGCCTGCTGCGCCAAGTAACCAGACGCCGCGTACCAGCGCACTTGGTGCAAAAAACATAAGCGTTTCACCTTGACGTTTTGTTTTAAGCACGCCGAGGTCTAGCTCGAGGTCGTTGTTTGTTGGGGAGGTGACGTTGGCAGAGGATGTTGACATCAATTTAAGTATGGCAGTCTTGTCGTAAGGCTTATGTGTAACTAGGGCACTGTTATTAGCCTAAAAAAGGCCTTAACGGAGACACATTAAAAATCCTCCTACAGATTTTGTAGGAGGACTTATTTAACGAAGAGTTTAACGTCTCAAACTTACAGGTGTTATTGAGATGCGGTAGACGGAGACATCTAAAACCGCTGCTCAGCCCGGTATACCTGCTCAG
>JBCCBI010000624.1:0-2486 GCA_039034155.1 Deinococcota bacterium
AAATCTGCTGCCCTTGGGCGCGTTAAACTTTTTACGAAAAAAGCTGCCGAAGAAATTCGCCAAGTTATTGACCAAAGTACTGAACAAGCACCGCAACTTACCTTTGACAGTAGTTCTACCAGCGCCCTCTTAGATAGCTTTTTTGGGGATAACGATTAATGAGTACGATTAACTTTTCCGCTCGAGAAATCAATTTTAAAATTGTCTATTACGGTCCCGGTCTTTCTGGCAAAACAACCAACATCAAAAAAATCTATGAGCAAGTTCCCGGCGAAGCCAAAGGTGAGATGGTCAGCCTCGCAACCGAGGACGAGCGCACCCTTTTCTTCGACTTTTTGCCGCTTGACTTGGGCAGTGTAAATGGCTTCAAAACCCGCTTTCACCTGTATACGGTACCCGGGCAAGTGTTTTACAACTCGAGCCGCAAACTCATTTTGCGTGGAGTTGATGGCATCGTCTTTGTGGCAGATTCTGATCCTAGCCGCTTGCGTGCTAATGCTGAATCGTTGCGTAACCTACGTGAAAACCTCAAAGAATATAACCTCTCGCTCGAAGAGATTCCTTATGTTGTACAAATCAACAAGCGCGATTTACCCAACGCACTACCTTCTGAAATGATTCGTCAAGTGCTCGATCCCACAGGTAAAGTTCAAACGTATGATGCTATTGCGTCACAATTTGTCGGTGTGTTTGAACCCCTCAAAGGCGTTTCTAAGCTTGTGCTCGAGAAACTTGCTCAGACGACTTAATATTCTTAGGGTATTAACGCTTAGAGGACGGTCTAAGCACGATGCCTACATATCGTAATATCCTTTAAATAACTTGATATTGGAGATAACTGGACAGCACGTCCGGTTATTTTTTTGTTGTCGTAAGTAGCATTCTCAATGCAGGTTATGTGAGTGCAGGTTATGTTGATCCAGGTCATGCTGATATACGTCACACTGATACAAGTTGTTTCGATGCAATTCAACACGCACAACCCACTAGCTGGGTCGTGTTAGGCTAACAGGCGTGTTTGAAGAGTCCGTTGAGGGATTTATTGTGCGCTGGCGAGGGTATGCCAACCCAGCCAAGTTGTATAGCCACCCCGAGGGTAGTCCGCTGCTCGAGTGCCATATTGAAGGTCATATTCTCAATGTGTTTGAACGCACCAACCCTTATGCTGCGCTACCCGGTAACATTCAACTTATTGTCAACCCTACAGCGCAACAGGTGGACAAACCTGAAACGCACCACAAGCAGCTCGAGGTTATCGGCATCAGCCAAGTACACGCCTGCGGTCTTGTATTGGTACGCAACGAGCAAACCGTTGTAATTGATGCGGGCTTTCCGTTGGTTGTAAGTGTGTTTGATCCCCTACCAGATGATGTTGCCGCTGGGGACTGGCTCGAGTTTGAGTCTCTTAACCCTATCCATGGGTTTGTCCTACCAGCAGCCAAGCGCGCCTCACAAACGGTCAGTGATGAAGATATTTAGTTTGCTTTGACAAAAGATTCGTGAGGATATGCTGCGAGGATTACTTAATACGTCCAAGTTTAGGTCCCCGAGTTTTAGCTCTGCAACCTTAGACAATACCTAAAATAAGTCTATAGCCGCATCAAGATTTATCAATAAATCTCAGTGCTGAATAGGGTAAGATAACTTCATTCTTTCATGTTAAAGGCAGTGAACCTCGTAAGATTTGAGTTGAGGTTCACCAAGATTTCCCCACCAAAGAAACAACATCTGATGGTTTTCGGTCTCATTAGGTAAAGTATGCATACACTTGACTACTAATCGCCCGCAGCAATTTTGCGCTTTTCGTGAATTTGCGTTGCAGCCATCTTAAACTTTTGAGAACTTGTCGCAGCTAACATACCTGTGTCGTAGTCAATGAGGTCAGCTTCGTACAATTCAGAAAGATGGTCGTCAAATGACTGCATACCATCTGCTCGAGAGTCCTCGAGCACTTCATAAATTTCTGGCGTGCGGTTTTCGTCTTTAATAAGGTCGCGCACACGCAAGTTAACCTTGAGCACTTCCATAGCTGCCACTCGCCCACCAGTTTTACGCGGGAGTAACATCTGTGACAAAATACCAATGCACGATTCAGCAAAGAGTACCCGGGCAGTATCGCGCTCTTCGGGTGGAAACAAATCCATAACCCGGTTCACGGTGCGCACTGTGTCTTGCGTGTGTAAGGTTGCAAACACCAAGTGACCTGTTTGCGCCGCTTCAATAGCAGCTGAGGCTGTTGCTTGGTCGCGAATCTCACCAATGAGGATGACATCTGGGTCTTGGCGCATGGCCGCAATAAGCGCGTCTTTGAAGGTCATGGCATCGGGACCAATTTCGCGTTGCACAATCACTGACTTTTTGGGTTTATGCAAATACTCAATGGGGTCTTCAACCGTGATGATCATTTTTTCGTGAACTTGATTGACTTCATCAATAATACGGCTCATTGTGGTTGATTTACCTGAACCTGTTGGACCTGTGACCAA
>JBCCBI010000625.1:0-2480 GCA_039034155.1 Deinococcota bacterium
GATAACCGCAACGCAGTGCTGGGAGTTATGCCTCTACGCCTGTTTACAATTTCATTGAGTCGTTGATACGGCACACGAATGGCATTTGCTAACTCGCGCTGGGTTAGGTTCATAGGAACCAGAAATTCCTCGAGTAGCATCTCTCCTGGATGCGTAGGTTGGCGTTTTGTAGGAACTCTGATCACAAATAGCTCCTTTCTAGTGGTAGTCCACAATTTCAACACGCTCAGGGGCACCGTCTTGCCAGACAAAGCAAATACGATATTTGTCATTAATGCGAATGCTGTGTTGACCTTGACGATCACCTTTAAGCGCTTCAAGATAGTTTGCTGGTGGAATACTCAGCTCATTTAATGTTGCCACAGAATCAAGTTGATCGAGTTTTCTACTTGCTACTCTCCAGATAGTTTCGGGGCAAGTTTTTCTGGCTGCTTTGGTATTTTCGCCGTAAAAGATGTCCTCTGTACCAGAGTTCTTGAATGAGCGAATCACCTTAGCATGGTAGCACGGATATCGTGCTATTCGCAGTCATCCGTTAATTAAGTAAACGTTAGCATCAAATTTCCCAAGTCGACGAATACGTTCGTTTGCTTAACAAGTCACACAGCTCAGTCATCACAAACATAGATTTCTCGATGCGCTTCATCTTATCGTCACTGAGGTTATTACCTGACCAATGACGGGTGTGAGCATAAACCGTATAAGGGTTGATGATGCACTTGAAGTCAAGGATGAGAGATGTGGCAAGCTCCCTAAAAGCTGTATAGCTGTGAGGTAAGCCACCAGCATTCACAAAGGTGATGACTTTATCAAAAAGCGCCTTGAAATGCGCCATCTGGTGGCGTGGAGCCTACGTACTCTATGTACTTTCTAAGCTCGGAACTTACACCCCAGTTGTAAACGGGACTGCACAAGACAATACCTTGTGATGCGTCTGTGACACTATGAAGGTGTTGATAAACTTGTGTTCCATAGATGCTATTGTTATCAAAATTAGGGACGTTGAGGTCAGCTAAATCTGCAAACACGGTGTTGACATCTTGAGCCTCTAAAACCTGCTTGCACAAGCTTGCCAACTGGCGACTGCGGCTGTTGGGGTCGAGGCTCGAGCTTAAAACTAAAATTTGCATAAATACTAAATCAAAATGGGTTTGGACAATTTATGTAGATATTTTCATCAACTCGGGCACCGTCTTATCTTCATAGTGCTTAATCAGCACGGCTAAAATTTCCATAAAAGACGCTAGCGGATGAGCTTCATCTTCACCCACTTCATCAATAAGACTATCCAGCCAAGTTACAAGTTGCTTGTACTGCGCCTCATTGCGAGGAACAACAAGACGACCAGCCAAAGGTTACCAAATTTTCTGGGTTTCAGACACACTAAATCTCATCATCAAGACCGTCCGGCGTAAACTTATACCCCACACCCCAAATTGTATGAATATAGGTTGGTTCACTAGGGTTAGGTTCAAATAGCTTGCGGAGGCGCAGCACAAAGTTATCCACCGTGCGACTGCTGGGAAACGCATCTTCACCCCAGACATCATCTAGAATGTCGTCGCGGCTCACAACCTCACCGGAACGCATAGCGAGGAGCTTAAAAATTTTAAGTTCGCGCTCACCTAAAAGTTCTTGACGGCCGCTAGCAAGGGTAGCCACCCAAGTGCGAAAGTTGACGTCGTTACCGCCAAAAGAAATTGTTTCGACGGCATTCCGTGTTTCGTTCTGTTGCCCCCACTGCTGCCGTTTGAGCATGTTGCCGACCCGCAGCAAAAACTCGGGCAAATGAAAGGGCTTGGTGAGGTAGTCATCGCCGCCGACGCTTAAGCCGGTCACGCGGTCTTCGGCTTGACCTTTGGCGCTTAAAAATAGCACAGGCGTGGTGTCGCCGCGTTCGCGCATGGTGTTGCAGACGTCAAACCCATTGATGTGTGGCAGCATAACGTCCAGCACGATTAAGTTGGGGTTGAGCGCAGTCCAGGCCTCGAGCCCCTGTTTGCCGTCTCTGGCAACCTCAACCTGATAGCCTTCATCTTCTAGGTTATCGGCGATAATATCTGCTAGCGTGTCTTCGTCCTCAACGAGAAGAACGAGCGGCGTACCAGTAGCGCTGTGTCGAGTGATGGGTAAAGGTGAGGGTTTGGTAGTCATTGGTTTGGTAGTCATTGGTAATTTAGTGGTTATCTCAGCTAGAGCTTAAGCATCTTTAGCCTAGCCTAGGACGCAGCAAAGCTGTGTAGGATGATGTTAAGCAGGTGGAATTTGAGCAGCTTGTCCAGCTACCTCAACTCCTGAAGGTGCGATGACATCCTCAGCAGTGACATCCTCAGCAATGTATTTAGGAAGCATAATCGCAAAACGCGTGCCTTGACGTAACGGCTCGCAGCGCACCCAGCCGTTCATCGCCTCCACAGTAGTTTTGACTAAATACAGCCCTAAGCCGATGCCCTTAGATTGGCGGGTAAGTTCGTTGCCCA
>JBCCBI010000626.1:0-2437 GCA_039034155.1 Deinococcota bacterium
ATGAGGTGTTTAAGTTGCTCGAGGCCACCGAGGTGATTAGTAGTCGCGCCGCTTGCGAACGTATGAGCGAACGAGATTTAGCTAAGCTCGAGCGGCTTATTTGCAGTATGGATGACATGCAAGATGATCCTGAACGCTGGTCATTGGAAAATGTACGCTTGCACCAGTTTATCTGCGAGCGCTCAGGCACGCACTTAGCAGGTGAGGTCATGACCAAAACGCTCGACCAGTGGAACCGCATTCGGCGTTATTACCTAGATGAGGTGTTTGCCTCGAGGCTGGCACGCGCCCAAAAGCAACACTGGGCTATTCTGGAAGCCCTCAAATTGCGCGATATTGACAGGGTGGAACGTGTGATTCAACAACACAACCAAACAGCCCTTGCTGATTATCAAGTGTTGTTGAGTAAGGTGTCACAGTCTTAAGTACCTCCAAGTTGAAAAGTGGGGTTTATGAAACTCAGCAGTGCCCATCCTTAGCTGCTAAACGCATGTCACGAAAACTGCGGTTTCCAGATAGGGGGTACTTAACAGTGAGCCACTCATTGAGATCATGCTCTCTTGATCGCCTGTTATATGTTCTCCTGTAGGGTGGTTAACAGAAAACTCAGTCGTAGCCGTTAAACTATCAAACAGTTATCGACCAAGCTAACTTGGTCTTCACATCAACTTGCAGTCACCTTTCCGAACTGCAAGCCAATTCAATCACAATTCAATAAAACGCCCTCAACTCAAAACGTTTTGAGTTGGAACGCCGTTATACACAATCACTTAAAGGTGGTTTGTGTCTTATGTATTTCGTCTTGATTAGCTTAATGACTTGGAGATACCATGAATTACTTAGAAGTTAACGATAATGCTCGAGAACGTGTTAATGACATGGTTCAGCGCGGCGAACAGTCATTCCGCTTCCGTCACCTCACCCAACCAACACTCATAGAGCAGTTAAGCACGCTTTTCCGCAACTTTGGTGCAAAACTAACCCCTATCAATCAACATCCACGCGGGTTTCGCAGACAAGCTAAAAAAGCTTAGCCTAAATCGTCTAACCAACCCAGCAGTGTTTCAGCATCTCTTAAAAACGCTGCTGGGCTGTCTTGATCTACAAACTCGAGCAGTAACGGGTGCGTACGCGAGCTTGAGGCCACAATCTCTAAATAGTGCTGCCACGGTGCACTTGCTTCTACTAATGGACGCCTTACCCCCGGTTCAGGCCAGTTGAAGATGTGGACATTAGTCAAGTGAGGTAGTAAGGCGCGCAGTCCCTCAGCACGGTAAGTTTGGCTTGTGTAATGAGGAGGTTGCCAGAATGAGTACAGATTGTCGTGGTTGCAGGTTTGCAGAAGCTCGAGCGCTGCCTTATTCGTATCTGTTAGTGTGTTGCGGTGAAACTCAAACGATACACTAATGTCATACACGGCTGCTAACTTCGCAATGCGCGTTGCATCTTCTATAACCTGCTGGACATACTTTTCATCAGCTTGGTCAGAGCCTTGACTACCTGCCCAGACACGCACTGTGGGCGCACCCAGACACGCTGCTGTTGCTAAGACATCTGCAAAATTTAACCCTGCCGCTTCACTTTCACCCACGCGGTAGTACGACCCATACGCTGCTGTTGTGAGTTGCGCATCATCCATCTTGTCACGTATGTAACGGGCTTGATTATTATCACCATGCGGCACGTGAACATCTCCGCCCCATTCAATACAGGCTAGTCCTGCTTGTTTGACTAGGGCAATAACCTCCTCAGCAAAAAGCTGACGAAACGTCACCGAGCACACACCGGGGATAAGTTGTGCCACAACAAAGCGCCTCCACTAGCAAAAAGATAGCCTTATTCACCGACGACATACCTAAAGCAACATATCTAGCTTTGACTCAAGCCATAATTTGAGCTTGCTCTTGGGTAATTGCATGTTGTAGAGGCTCACCTGCTAAGTAGCGTTGTAGCTCCTCGAGCACGGCTTGACCGTGGCGCTCACGCTCTTTAGCAATATTACCTGCTAAATGTGGCGTCAGGATGACATTGGGTAAGTCGTACAGAAGTGATGTTTCCTCAGGGGGTTCTGGGTCGGTGACATCCAACACAGCATAAAGGTCTGAGCGCTGTTGCAACACGTCAATTAGCGCTAGTTCGTCGAGGACCCAGCCTCGAGCTGTATTGATTAACGTTGCGCCTTCTTTCATGCTGGCGATGTGCCCCTCTGTAATCATGTTGTGGGTTTCTTCTAACGCAGGGGTGTGCAATGACACGACATCTGCGGTTGTAAAGAGCTGCTCGAGCGACACCTTAGTCACAGCTAACTGTCTTGCGTCTTCCTCACTTAAAAAAGGATCGTACACAAGCACGTTAACCTCATGATGTTGGCCAGCTCCAGACGGGGTCGCTCATGGACTACTGTTTGCCGCGCGCCGATGACTTGCCGGACTTTCAG
>JBCCBI010000627.1:0-2383 GCA_039034155.1 Deinococcota bacterium
ACGCTTCTCGAAAGACTTCTGAGTGTCAAAGATAATTTCTTGAGCTCTTGCTTCAAAATCAATGATTTCATCTATATTTCCTGACTTGTCATATTCGTTGACAAGAGAAGCTGCACTTTCACCAATGAGCCTTCGCCTAGCCAAAGTTCTCTCTCTTTGAAATGCAATATACAGAATCAGTTGACCTAATTCTCCATTTGTTAATTTGTGGATGTTTTCTGTTTCGACAAGCTTATTTTGAATCCTAAAAAAGTGATTTTCAAGTCCGCTAATTTTCTTTCTAAGAGTTTCTTCAAAGGAGACATCATTTGGATATCTTTCAAAGCGCTTTCCGTACGCAATAGAGTTGATTTTTGCTGTCGGTG
The DNA here is from genome assembly GCA_039034155.1 of Deinococcota bacterium. GTDB lineage: Bacteria > Deinococcota > Deinococci > Deinococcales > Trueperaceae > JBCCBI01. Next base: position 366 of record JBCCBI010000627.1, read on the forward strand.
ATGGCAACTGTGGTTTTTGCTTGTTTAGTTCATGTACTCTCCACTTTTCTCTATCCTTGTTTTGGCGATCTATATCAATAGCAAACTGTCTTAAATAACCTTGAGGTACGAAGTGATCTTTCTTGCCAGTCATACCTTATATTATAAGGCATGACTTAAGATAGTTGTGTTTATTATAAGTTCTAGATTAAGTAGTTCAGTGCGCGTATTCAATACCCATCGCTAAAGCTTCCCCACCACCAATACACATAGACGCCACACCGCGCGTTTTGCCGTGACGCTTGAGGGCATACAAAAGCGTTACCAAAATACGCGCTGCGGATGCACCAATAGGATGCCCCAACGCAACTGCACCGCCGTGAACGTTCACTGTTTCTGGGTTGAGGGTGTGTTCTTGTGTAGCAGCCATCGTGACAACTGCATAGGCTTCGTTAATTTCGTAAAGGTCAACAGAGTCAGCCGGCCAGTCGAGTTTGCTGAGAAGCTTGCCAAGTGCGCCAATGGGTGCAAGCGTAAACCACTCTGGTTCTAAGGCGTGCGCGCTCGTGCCACAAATGCGTGCTAGAACAGGTAAGTTTTTAGCTTTAGCTGTTTCTTCTGAACAAATCACAACCGCAGCCGCTCCATCATTTATGCTCGAGGCGTTGGCAGCAGTCACGGTACCGTCTTCTTCAAATGCTGGTCGCAGGGTAGGTAACTTGTCGAAGTTCACCTTTTTAGGCGATTCATCCTCGGCAACTAGCGTCACGTTACCTTTGCGGCCGCTCACCTCAACCGGGACAATTTCATCTTCGAAGGCACCTTCACGAATTGCCTCGAGCGCACGTTTGTAAGAGGTCACAGCAAACGCATCTTGATCCTCGCGGCTGTAATTGTACTTGCGAGCAGAAAGTTCTGCGCAGTTACCCATATGCAGGCCGCCATAAGCATCAAGTAGCCCGTCGTGGAGCATACTATCAAGCAGCTCGCCATGGCCGAAGCGTAAGCCGTTGCGTGCCCCCGGTAGCAGATAAGGTGCGTTGCTCATTGACTCCATGCCACCAGCTACAGCGATGGTAGCATCTCCCACAGCAACGGCCCTTGCCGCTTGAATAATCGCCTCCATGCCACTCCCGCACATTTTGTTGACTGTCACCGTGGGCGTGCTTGGAGGTAGTCCTCCGTAAATAGCTGCTTGGCGGGCAGGCGCTTGACCCATGCCAGCAGGCAGTACGTTACCCATAATGACCAAGTCAATATCTTCCGGGGTGAGGTTGGCACGTTGGACAGCTTCTTTGATGACAGTTGCGCCCAGTTCAGAGGCTTTGAGGCTGGCTAGTGCGCCTTGAAATGCTCCAATGGGTGTGCGGGTGGCGGAGGCGATAACGATGGATTGAGCAGCCATAGAATCTCCTTAACATTGAGGTGGTGAACTTAACGAATATCTAAACTCGAGCTGGTTTGTGTTGAAGTCTATAACTGTAAACACGTTGGTAGCACATCATAACGAACACACTAAGCTGAGTTGGTTATGAGACCTCGAGCCTTTGCCTTGCCAAGCTGTAAACTGATGTTAAGGAGAGTCACTATGCACAAGTTCATCAAAAGCACATTGCTCGTTTGCCTCTTGCTGAGTTGTGTTAGTTTCGCCCAAGATGATGATTCGATTTTTACTGTTTATACTACTGAGTTTGAAGACTTTCCCGGTGAAACAGAATGCGTAGCATCTCTTGCTGAGGTTTGCTTTCACCTCTACTTTGATTGCCAAACAACTACCTCAGACGAAATTTTTGAAGGTCTAAGTGACATGCTCCATCTTGATGTTGATGCCTTCATCTGCTCTTCGTATGAGCATCGTGTAAGGGGTGGCAAGCATGTGACTAGGACTTCGTTGAGATTACACCAAGATGGTCAGGTAGCTGACATCGGTATGTTGTACGAAGAAGAACTTACATCGTATTCACCAACTGAACCATTTTATTCGTCACGAAGCCATACAGATCGAAGTGTACTATCTTTGGAAAACTTAAGTGAGCGTG
>JBCCBI010000628.1:0-2372 GCA_039034155.1 Deinococcota bacterium
TGCTACTTGCTACACCAGCAAAATCATTTGGCTTAGCATTTGATGAAGCTCGAGCCGTTATTACCTTCGTATTTGATAATTGGCGGTTGCTTAACTACATCGTCAGAATTTAATTTAATCACCGCAACAACCTAGGTGTCTTTACTAAGCGGCACAATATGCGGTTTTATCACAGTTAAAAGTACCTCTAAGCTCAGTTCCATCATGGCATCTACCCGCCCAGCACCCGCAAAATAGACTTCGTGTGGCGCAGTTGTGTTGATGCTAAGGCTATCGACCAGTGCGGGGAACGGGCTGCGGTGGGCAAACGGCGGCATTGAGCCGACGACGTAGCCGCTAATCGCCAGTGCGTCGTCCGGTTTGGCAAAGCGCAACTTGCGCCTAGATATATCCAGTGCTTTAGCCACCTTTTTATCGTCGATGCGGGTTGTGCCAGCCGCGATAACCACATACGGTTCACCATCTGCAACAAAGATGAGGCTTTTAATGATGCGCTCCGGCACGGTGTCCAAGGTATCAGCGGCAGCTTGAACCGTGGGGGTTGGTACCCCAAGCCGAAACACACGTGCCTTAATATTATGAGCATCCACAAACGCTTTAACATGGCTGTCGTCGTACGTTTCAAGTCGTGGAGATTCGGAAGGTGTTATGAGTTGAGATGCTGGATTGTCATTAGATGAAGTCACGGCAAAGGTACTTTCAGATTGAATCTCAATGAAATCGATGTAAGTTTGAAATGCACGGTAAAACGCTAGCAACTAAAGCTTGGTGAATATCCTGCTCGAGTTGCCATGGATAAACCTCAACTTAGATTTTAGAGATTTGAGCTATGTACTAAAACCCGTATAGTGCGCTGTATTTTGTATTAAGGTAATCTGCAAACGGGGTGGCATCAAGGCGGCTACCTGTAGCGTTTTCAAGCAGTACTTGCGGCGTGTATAAGCTCCCATGTTGGTGCACATTCTCCCGCATCCAGGTTAAAAGCTTGTCAAACTTCAAGGCCTTCATGTCCTCAGTAATGCTAGGTTCAGCAACAAGTGCTGCATTAAACAGTTGCACGCTCATAAGATTACCTAAACTATAGGTAGGGAAATAGCCAAACGATCCACCTGACCAGTGAATATCTTGCAGGCAGCCGAGGGTGTCCGTACTAGGGGTAATGCCCAGATAATCTTGGTATTTGGCGTTCCAAGCCTCTGGTAAATCACTAGCGTTTAGACGGCCTTCAATGAGGTCTAGCTCGAGCTCAAAGCGCACCATGATGTGCAAGTTGTAGGTCACCTCGTCAGCCTCAACCCGAATAAAACTAGGTGAGACCACGTTGATGGCTGCATAGAACTCACTGAGTGAAACATCCTGTAATTGTTGTGGAAAGGTTTCTTGTAAAAGTGGATAGGCACCTTCCCAAAACGGGAGTGAACGCCCCACGAGGTTTTCCCACAAGCGCGACTGCGACTCGTGAATACCTAAGCTTGCAGCGTTACCCAGTGGCAAACGCTGGAACTCATCAGCAATGCCTTGCTCATACATGGCATGACCCGATTCGTGCATGGTGCCAAACAGCGCGGGTGACAAAAAGCCGTCTTCATAGCGGGTGGTAATGCGAACATCGCGGTTGCTAAAACTGGTGGCAAACGGGTGAACTGAACGGTCAATACGCCCGTGCTCAAAGCTGTAGCCAAAGCGTCTGATGATACCTCCGGCAAACGTCTCTTGGGCTGCTTCGTCAAAGTCTTGTCGCAAGGGTGCGTCACTTAGCGTTGTACCGCTATTGGCAATTTTGCTGAGGATGTCTTTGGTGGCATCTCGCAAGTTGGCAAAGACCGTTTTGATAGTGGCTGTGCTCGAGTCCCGTTCGTACAAGTCATGGAGCGCGTCATAAGGATGATCCTCGTAGCCCAAATAGTCAGCGCGTTTGCGGCTCAACTCGACCATCGTCTGCAAATGTGGCGCAAAGTGCTTAAAGTCGTTGTTGCTGCGGGCCTCAATCCATGCGTGATGACTTACATTAACAGCCCGCGTCCACGTTTCTATAAAGTCACTGGGCAGCTTTTGGCTGCGGCTCACCATGCGGTCGGTAAGTTCTAGCAGCACCTTGTCTTCATTATGGACTCCATCAGCGAGTGTTTGCTGGCTTTGTTTGAGGGCGTCACCTAAGACTTTGCTGGTCACTTTTTCGTGAATAACCTTCGCAAGGGTGGTAAGTTGCTCGCCCCTAGCAGGTGCAGCCCCGAGTGGCATTTGAGTTTCTTGATCCCAACTGAGGAGGCTAGCGGCTTGCTCGAGGTTGGCAATATCTGCAAGTTGTATTTTGAGATTATCCAGTGGCGCTAAAGTTGGCGCAGGTGCGTCTGATGGAATGGATTGGGCCA
>JBCCBI010000629.1:0-2361 GCA_039034155.1 Deinococcota bacterium
CATAGACTACTTTTAACTAACATCAATTTATGGACAGCAACATGACAAGTGAGCGTGAACGATGACAGAGATGGTAGACAGCTCGAGCCATACCTCAACTGCCTCAGCACAGGTTGGGGCAACGCCCCTGCTCAGAGTACAAAACATCAGCAAAAGTTTTGCGGGTGTACAGGCATTAGATGATGTGAGCCTCGAGATTGGTCGGGGTGAGATTCACTGCTTAGCGGGTTCCAATGGTTCAGGTAAGTCTACACTCATCAAAATCATTGCGGGCGCGCAACCCCCTGACAGCGGCGAAATTGTCTTTAGTGGTACAAGCTACCCACGCCTTAGTCCTATTGATGCCATTCGCGAAGGTGTGCAGGTCATTTACCAAGATTTTGCGCTCTTTCCTAACTTAACTGTGGCTGAAAACATTGCTTTTAACGATAATTTAGCTAAAGGTGCGCGCTTTGTAAATTACCGGGGGATGCGCAAACTCGCCCAACAAGCGCTAGACAAAATTGGCGTGTCGCTTAATTTGACGGCTCGAGTTGAAGATTTAGCTGTCGTCGACAAACAGCTCATCGCCATTTCGCGGGCGCTCCTTGCTGATGCCAAGCTCATCATCATGGACGAACCTACCACAGCCCTTACCGAACGGGAAGTGCGGGCGCTGCTAGATGTCATTAAGCGCCTTCAGGCAGATGGCGTGTCTGTGGTGTTTGTGAGTCACAAACTCAATGAGGTTTTAGAAGTCTCTGAAAAACTCACCATTTTGCGCAACGGTCAAAAAGTTGCTAGTGGCAACGTGAGCGAGTTTGACTGGCGGCGCATTGCGCTCGAGATGACCGGGCGCGAACTGCACGAACAACGTGAGCAGCTTGCTGAGCCACAAAATGAGGTTTTGCTCGAGGCTGATAGCCTCAGCCTAGCTGGGCGTTTTCAAGATGTATCGTTTCAATTACGCGCAGGTGAGGTTGTTGGCGTGGCGGGTCTCTTGGGATCAGGACGCACCGCACTCGCGACCAGCTTGTTTGGACTCACCCCAGCAGATGCTGGCACCATTCGCGTGTCCGGGCAAGCTGTCACGCTGGATAACCCAACCAAAGCGATGGACGTTGGTTTGGGCTACGTGCCCGAAGACCGCCTCACCGAAGGGCTTTTTTTGCAGCAGTCCATAGGCCGCAACATCGTCACTAGTAAATTACCGGATTTAAGCAGTGGCGGCTTTCTCAAGTCTGCGGACGTCAAACGCGAACAGCACCACTGGGTGGACGCGCTTAGCATCGCGACGCCTTCACCCGAGTTACCTGTACAAAGCTTGTCCGGCGGGAATCAACAGCGTGTTGTGCTCGCCCGTTGGCTGGCTACTAATCCTAAAATTTTGGTGCTGGTGGGTCCCACAGTAGGGGTAGATGTTGGTTCCAAAGCGGACATTCACGCCATCATCACCGACCTTGCAGCCAAAGGTATGGGCGTGCTCATTGTTTCCGATGATATTCCTGAACTGCTCAACACCTGCCACCGCATCTTGGTTATGCGCGCAGGTCGTGTAACAGATGACCTAGCCGCAGAGGGTCTCAGCGAAGACGACCTCGCCCGAAAACTCACCAGTGAGGCTTGAGCAACGTGTCAACTTGGTATCATCACCCTAAACCTTCAGAGGCTAACATCTACGTTAGATTTTTTAGCAGGATGTTACGTGATATTGACTTGTCTGATGCATCAGCACATAGAGACTATATTCACACACCTATCTCATCCCAAACACCACACCGATATTATCAATCAGGACATCATCAACTAGAAAAGGGTCTAAGATGACATCACCGACATCATCTGCTGTAGGTCAATCTTCGACGCCAGCAACGCACTCAGCTGGACGTTGGCAAAAGCTGTTCAGCCGCAATGAGACATTGGTTGCGCTCATTATCATTGCTTACTGTGCGCTAACGAGTTGGCGTAACCCGGCATTTTTTAGCTTGGGCACCTTGTTTGACTTATTGCGTGGCAGCATCGTCATGGGTATGTTCGCCATGGGCGTGCTGCTGGTGCTTATTTCGGGTGGCATTGATGTGTCATTTACAGCTATTGCTGTATTTAGCTTGTACGCCAGTACTAAGATTGTCGTGGCAGCGGGCTGGGGTGATTCGTTCATTGCAGCGTTTCTTATCGCGTGTGTAATTGGTTTGGGTTTGGGTTTGTTTAATGCGTTGTTTATTGCCCTGCTTAAACTACCTACGCTCATTGTGACGCTGGGAACGCTTCGCTGTTTTACCTCGGTGTCTTTGTCTGGGCCTTTCGGCCCGGCGCGCGCGCCGTTCATGACGAGATTTCGCAGATCCCGCTGCGCGACGAAGAGGCGGGCGCCCCTGACAG
>JBCCBI010000630.1:0-2346 GCA_039034155.1 Deinococcota bacterium
CTAGCTAACGCAAAAGCTGAACTTGACATCACCAAGCGTATTCAAGAATTGCTCGTTCCCTCTAACAGTGAGTTAGAAGCCATTCACAACCTTGATATTGCTGGCTTTATGTCCCCCGCCGAAGAAGTAGGGGGCGACTACTATGACGTTTTATACTATGGCAATGGGCTTACCATTGGTATTGGCGACATAACCGGGCATGGGCTCGAGAGCGGCTTACTTATGCTCATGACCCAAACTGCTGTGCGTACGCTTATTGCTAGTGGCGAGCACAATCCAGCCCGTTTTTTTGAAATACTCAACATGACTTTGTACGACAATCTGCAACGTATGCAAGCAGATAAAAGCATGACTATAGCCCGTTTAGATTATCAAGATGCTGACCAAGGTGGCACATTGCGTATTAGCGGTCAGCACGAGCACTTACTTGTACTGCGCCACAGTGGCAAGGTTGAGGTTGTTGACACCCTAATGTTGGGACTCCCAGTAGGTCTAGAACCTAGTATTGAACAGTATATTGCTGAGCACTCGCTGTCATTATCCCGTGGCGACGGGGTTGTGGTCTATACAGACGGCATCACCGAAGCTGAGAATAAACACGCTGAGCAGTACGGGCTCGAGCGTCTCTGTGGTGTTGTAAGCAAGTATTGGCACCAGCCGGCTCAGTCTATTAGCGAACACGTTGTGGCCGATGTAAATGCCCATATTGCAGGTCACACTATCTATGACGATATGTCACTGGTTGTTCTTAAACAACAGTAGTCCTCATATTTACTAACTCTCACGATTTAGCAAAGTTCTTTCATAGGTTGGGGAGTGTTCAAGGCTTCTTGTCTTGGCACAACGATCCCCGTACACCTACCCAATACAACCATCTTGGTGTAACTATCGGTAAAATCACCTTTATTGGCCTGCGCTGGTATGTTAAGTTTTGAATATGAGTCTTCATAAGACGAAAGGCCGTAAGCGAAGTGTCTAAACGGGGCATTCTTTTTATCATGACAGGTGCGTCTGGGGTGGGCAAAGATACCATCCGCCACGCTGCCTTGCCTGATATTGACGGCATCTTCTATTCGATTTCAGCAACCACACGCCCACGCCGCCCCGGTGAAACCCACGGCAAACAGTATTATTTTTACGACACAGAAACCTTTGAGTCGATGATTGCGCATGATGAGCTGCTCGAGTACGCCGAGTACGTTGGCGATTACTACGGCACGCCGTATCAACCTGTTGATGCCGCCTTGGCCCAAGGGCAGGACGTGCTGCTCGAGCTCGAGCTAGTAGGCGCGCGCGAAGCCAAGCGTAAACTGCCTGAAGCGGTTATGCTCTTTATTGCTCCACCCAACCTCAGTGAGCTAGAAAGACGCTTGCGAGGTCGGGGTACAGACAGTGAGGAAAAAATCCAAAAGCGCTTAACCCGTGCCAAAGAAGAAATCAAAGCCATTCGTGAATTTGACTACTTGATTGTTAATGACATGTTAGCAACGGCTGTTAGAGAGTTCAGAAGCATTATTTGTGCTGAACGCGCTATGACAAAGTACATTACCGAGAAAGACCTCAGCCAATACCTTCGTACGCATTGAATCTTGACTTGCCGACACCAATGTGCCGACATGATCGTTGCGTCTTGATTATGACACTAGATATCCATGCAGATATTTTGTCAGAGAGCTGCACGCAACTAGCCTCAACTGCTGCCAGCAAGCGTGACTATTTGTCAAATCTTTTTTAGAGGTAGCCCGTATTGGGTTAGTTAACCGGACACCCAGTGTTTGGGCTAGCCAACATAGTGTAGCGCCCGCACTCTTTACAATAACGCCTGTACTACGTGTCTATATCCATAAACCCCAACCTACTCAATCGACATTTTACAAACATTTAAAGGAGCACCAATGGCACAAGATGGTTACGATGAACTTATGCAGCTTACCGATTCACGCTACACGCTTTCTATGATTGCAGCACGCCGCGCAGCCCAGATTAAGTCGGGCTTGCCTTCCGTATTATCTGCTGATGACTACCCAGCAACACGCAACACCGTCACGGTTGCCATGCACGAGCTTATCAATACCGACAAACTCGTATGGGGCCCAGATTTGCCCGACGAAAAAGCTATGAAACAAGTGCTCGAGAAAGATAAACGCGAAGCAGAGACCTATAGCGTCTCCAAAAGACAAACGCGAGACTTCTAAACTCTTACAGAGTTCAAACGATATTTACACTTTATCATTCGCCCTAGCAGCTATGCTTAACAAGATGCTGCTAGGTTTTTCTATAGCTACTCTAAAGTTTAGAAGCCATCAAACGCCGTATCAACTTAGTCATGACCTAACCTAATACTCC
>JBCCBI010000631.1:0-2335 GCA_039034155.1 Deinococcota bacterium
CAACCTTGATTGCCTTGAAACCCTTCTCGCTGACCAATGTGCCTTGCTACAACAACAGCCTGAAATCATCAAATCTGCAACTAAGTTTCATTGGTGGCCTGATATTTAGTACTTTATTAGGGGTTTTCTCGGAGTTGGTATTAGTTCAGCTTTGCTGTGCCATTCTGGTTCGGGTTCAATTGCGTCACTAGGTGCGGGTCCAGTGTCGGTCCAGTTTTGGTTCTCGAGCGTCATAGGAACACTCAACGTCATGTCTTGACTGCAATTCATCTGACAAGATAGGCGCATCGTTTCCAAAAGCCCTTGGCTTTGCAACTTGTCAAACTCAACTTGGGTCATCTGCTCGGGTTCGCCGGTGTCAAACGACACGCGGCAGGTCGTGCAGCGCCCTTGACCGCCGCAGCGGTGACCAATTTGTACACCCATCTGTTCGATGGCTAGAACTAAACGCGTATCTTCTGAAAATTCTTGACTTTTACCGTCAATCGTTAGAATAGGCATAAATTGAGATTATCTCAGACGTTGTAAGCCTATTTGGCGGCATCTCACGGTTTTGGAGATGGTCAAGGAATAGTTAAAGGGAGATACAAGCTTTAGGATTACGGCCAAACAAGATGTTATCAACCTAGTGTCATCAAGATGGACAATCTTTACTATGACCCTTGTTGATAGCTTCAAGCCAGCTAAAACTCACTGCAGATTCAATCCACAGCGTGGCTACTTACAGCCATGGCTGCGCCGATGATGCCAGCCTCGTTTTGCAGTTCTGCGGGAACAATTTTGGTGTCTAAAGTCAGGTCGTCAAAAAATTTCTCGGGCTTTTTACTAACCCCACCACCAATGATGAACAAGTCAGGAGAAAACAAAAACTCAACGTGTTGCAAATAACGGTCAACCCGCTTCGCCCACTTTTTCCAACTGAGGTCTTCTTCTTTGCGAACACGGGCAGCGGCGCGTGTCTCGGCATCGTGACCGTCTAACTCCAAGTGCCCTAGTTCGGTGTTGGGGACTAGGGTGCCATCTATAAACAGCGCACTACCAATGCCCGTACCAAAAGTCAGCACAAACACCACGCCAGCCTGATTACGTCCGGCACCAAGCGTCATTTCAGCGATGCCAGCGGCATCAGCATCGTTCAAAATAGTTGTGGGTTGTCCAGTGCTTTGGGTAAAGCGGCTGCCAGCGTCCTCACCGATCCACTCTTGGTCAACATTTGCTGCTGAGTGAATTACGCCGTGTTTAACAATGGCTGGAAACGTACAGCCAATGGGACCTTGCCAAGCAAAGTGCTGGACAATTTCAGCGACAACCCCTGCCACTGCGTCTGGTGTGGAAGGTTGCGGCGTGGGAATGCGCAAGCGCTCGCTGGCGAGTTCGCCGAGGTCAACGTTGACCGGTGCGCCTTTGATACCTGAACCGCCGATGTCGATGCCTAATACAGGTGCTGATGTGGATGATGCTGAAGGTGATGGGCTTGCGCTGTCCATAGTACTAGCTTATACCCTAAGCGTTCCAAACTCGAGCCAGTAGCTCATGTTGCTTAGGTGATGACTTTAGGTGATGACCTGATGTTTGGCTGCTAATAGCTGGGTTTGTTGTTGATAACGTGTTGTTGGGAATACTATCAGTGCTCAACTATGATTTTGATGATACAATACTTTGGTATCACGATACTTAGCTAGAATAATGTAATCATCAGCTAACTTCTTTGTGGGGTCATATGAAATTACGAGTGTTGTCCTTAGTGTTATTTTGTTTGCTAAGCCATGCCACTGCGCAAGACACGGCACCAGATACCGCACAAAACCCAGTACAAGACACACAGCAAAACACGGCACAAGAAGAACGTCCTCGCAACTGGGCAGCGTTTAGTGTGGGGCTTCCGACGATAGACGCTCAAATTGGCTTTTATGACCCTTTTGGTCTGTGGGCAAATCCGCGTTTGGTCGTGGGATACGTTATTTCAGGGGGCGCGTTTGTCAACCTTGATAGCTTGTGGTTTGTGCGAGGCCGTTCTGGGTTTTATTTAGGTGCAGGTTCAGGGCTGTTAACATCTGGCGATTACACGGTAGCAGGGCTACATCTTACGTCAGGTACGGATATTGTAATAAATGACAGCAGTGGCATTTTGCTTGATAGCGCTATTGGTGTGTATCCCTTAGTTTTACGCGATAACAGCGATGAGAATGGGGGCACGCTCGGGCCCTTTTTTGGACGTGTGACCGTTGGATACCGAATATCGTTCTAAAGTTGTAAGTGCAAACTGGGTTTCTGGATAATGTTGCGTCACTGGTATGATGTTGAAACGCATGGAGACGCTCGAGCCCTTTTACCA
>JBCCBI010000632.1:0-2328 GCA_039034155.1 Deinococcota bacterium
AGAAGTCAATTTGAAATCACAATCGCGTAGAAGCGTTGATCCTCCTCACTACTGTCCGGGTCAACGACCTGCTTCGCACTGCCGTCGCCCGTGATCAGGCCGCCCAGGTTCGCCCAGGTCGGGGCGACATTGATAACAGCCTCGACAACGGTTTTGTTCACGAGATTGACGGTGTACTTGTCCCACCAAGTGAATAAGATTGATTGGTTAACCGTAATAATTTAACGCTAGTTTCACCATATCAACTTGGACGGTCAGAGCATCAGGTCCTGACTGTCTAATATTTGCAAATAGGGTAGATGTGTAGCTACATTATTTTAAAGGCATCATTTTAGGTCAGCAAGGTCAATGTGGTGAGAGCTAATTGTTCACTACGCTGTTCACTCGGTAGGCTACGGCTGTGATGCAAAGTGGCTATGAGATTGAACAGGTGTTTATTCGCAAAAGGTCAGGGCGCTACGAGTTTTTAATTGTTAGCCTTGCCCCAAGCGGTGCACCTCGGCGAGAAACCTTTACCTACGACGCACCTAACACACTAACTGCTGTCCAGAAAGCAAGTCGTCAGCTGGCAGGTCGTGGTGATACTGAGCAGGTAGACAAATTACGCCTACGTGTTGAAACGCGCGGGAGTTTACATGATGATGCCAGCCTCAAACGCGCGTTTGTTGAAACGTTCAAAGACGTTCGTGATGATATGGACGATAACTTCTTATGAAGCTAGCGACGCTTGCTTACATTAGACGCAATTACAACGGTACACCACAAACCCTGATGCTCCACAAACAGCGCCCTGGTAATTACCATCAGGGTAAATGGAATGGGTTAGGTGGCAAGTTTGAAGCGGGTGAATCGCCCGAAGAATGCCTAGTTAGAGAAGTGTTTGAAGAATCTGGCTTAACTGCTCTACGCGTAAGCTTGCGTGGGTTTATCACCTTTCCAAATTTTGATGGTCAAGATGATTGGTATACCTTTGTCTACACCGTTGAAGAAGCAACGGGCGAGCTACGCGCCTCTGCTGAGGGTAGCCTCGAGTGGATTAACGATAGCGACTTGCTAGACCTAAACTTGTGGGAGGGGGACCGCGTGTTTATACCCTGGCTATATGATGCAAATGAGCCAAGGTTGTTTTCAGCAACGTTTAGGTACGAAGCAGGTGGTGTGTTTAAAGATCACGATGTGGTGTTCTACGGGCAGGTTGGGCAAGCAGCACTACCATCCCGAGATGCAGTGGCAACTAAGCTAGAGTCATGACAGATATAACCGCAAATGTAACATCGACAAGTATGTCGTCAGATAAAACATCAGTTTTGCCTAAAACTTTAGTTTTATACGACGGTGATTGTGGGTTTTGTCAGTGGTCGGTAAATTTGGCGCTTAAGTTTGACAGGCATACTAGGCTCGAGCCGCGCCCCCTACAAACGCCGGGCTTGCTCGAGCAGCACAATATCTCCCGCCAAGCTGCTGAAACAGCTTTGCACGTGGTCACGCCAAGTGGGCAAGTTGTACAAGCTGGCTATGCCATTAAAGCTATTCTTCATGAGTTACCGTTATGGCGTGGTGCACAGGTTTGGTGGTTTATACCTGGGTTTGGCATACTTGCTAACTGGGTCTACGCACGCGTTGCTGCAAACCGTCATAAATTAGGTCAGTTGCTCTTGCGCGTGGGCATTTCAGAAGCTCAGTGTCAGGTGTCTTATAAGTGATAGCCTGTTATATTGAGAGAAGCTTGACTTTATGAGTGATGGTTAAAGCATAAAGCAGAATATGATTGTCTCGGTTTAATCTCAATTGAAATGCTACTTACTTAAGTTCTCTGGTGCCGTAGATTTTGTGATACATAGGCTCTGTGATACATAGGTTCTGTGATCTGTAAGGCATAGGTTCTGTGATTTGTAAGCCTTGTATGACGACTTCATGCCTCGGATAAAACTTAATGAAGTATTACAATATGAATCTAGCTGAGGTTGGCTAATAGCTTAGGTTTTTTGATGGGGTAATTAAACTAAATTTCACAAGGCGAGTTTGTATGTACCATCTAGCAATGTTCGTCCTAATCGTGTACAAACTATGAGGGTAGCGGGCTTTGTGACATTTGTTATGCCCCTGTGACTTCGCTATAATCAAGCAAGGCTCACCATGACAAAACTAATTACGACAAAACTAACAATGGTAAAATCTACTAAAACATCTTTAATATTCATAATTTGTTGGCTTGCTGTAATCTGTACGGGGTTGCAGCAAACATGGGCACAACAGCCTTCGGAGCAAGTACAGTCGTCATTGGATGCTGCCCTTGCTGAACTTGCTAAACTCTCGATCAATACAACA
>JBCCBI010000633.1:0-2322 GCA_039034155.1 Deinococcota bacterium
ACTCGCGAGTCGAACGAACAAGTCCTGAACTTGACTCACAAGTTGATCTCTGTCACGGCCGAAAGAAACGCGTCAGTCCGAATCACTAGCACACGCACGGGGCTACTATCTTGGCTAATATCGCTGATACCAGCATCATCAAACATCGGTGATGCGTTTTTACGACTATCTAGCTGAATGCCAAGGAACTCGAGCCCCTGCACTGCCTGCGCCCGAACATCAGCATCATGCTCACCAATGCCCGCCGTAAAAATCACCCCGTCTAAGCCTTGCATGGCAGCAGCATACGCACCAATCGTTTTGGTCACGCGGTAGCAAAAGACCTCAAATGCCTCATTTGCAGTGGTATTTCCCATGTCAGCAGCCTTTTTGATATCCCGCATGTCGTTGGACACACCCGACAAACCCAAAAGTCCGGACGCTTTGTTGAGCAGTTTGTCAAGCTCATCAACGGTCATGCCATCCCGCAAAAGCTGAATGAGCACACTTGGATCGATGTCACCCACACGTGTTCCCATCAACAGACCCGCTAGCGGCGTGAGCCCCATCGTCGTATCAACTGACTCACTGCCCTTAACTGCCGCAGCACTTGCGCCATTGCCTAAATGTAAGGAGATGAGTTTGAGGTCATCACGATTTTTGTTGAATGCCTCAGCCATGTAATCTGCCGCTCGCTGCGTCACATAGTCATGGCTGGTCCCGTGGAACCCGTAACGGCGGATGCCTTGTTCCTCGTAAAACTTGCGTGGTAGGCCGTAGAGGTAGCTGGCTGCGGGCAAACTCGCGTGAAAGGCTGTATCGAAGACGGCTACGTGAACCGCTTCGGGCAGTACAGTTTGAGCGGCGCGAATGCCCTCGAGGTTAGCTGGATTGTGTAAGGGCGCTAAGGGCGCAAGCTCAGCAATTCCAGCTAGCACCTCATCATCAATTTGGGTCGCAGCTTTGTACGTCTCACCGCCATGAACCACCCGGTGCCCTACACCGCGAATATTGGCAGTGACGTCCGGCTGGTTGTGGTTGAGCACAGCAAGTGCATAGTGAAACGCATCGGTATGATTGTGAACGACAGGCATGGGTGGCGCGTTGAGCGAGCTATTTAAACTTGCCTCACCACCTATGCGTTCAATGGTTAACGATAAATTGGCAGGTAGAAGTTTAACTTTGAGGCTCGAGCTTCCCGCGTTCACAACTAAAATGTTGGGTAAAACATCAGGCATCACTTACACCTCCGTTTGTACATAAGCAATCTGTGCACAAGCAAATTGTCATCATGTCGGCACCTAATCCTCGCGTAACTTGGCAAATTCCTCGAGCCGCACTCTAACTTTGGCTTCCCAGCCTTCCCCGTTGGCGTCGTAATACTGAGTATTTAACCCATCGGGAAAGTAAGCCTGCTTAAAACTGCCCTCAGGATCGTCAAAGTAGTAGCTGTAACCTTTGCCGTAGTCGAGGTTTTTCATAAGTGCCGTGGGTGCATTGCGAATGTTCATGGGAACTTCAGCATCTGGATAGCGCTCAGCATCCGCAAGAGCAGAACTCCAGGCACGGTAGATAGCGTTGGACTTGGGTGCAACTGCTAAGTAAACCGTGAGCTGGGCCAGCGCAAGGTCGCCTTCAGGTTGCCCCAAAAAGGTGACGGATTCTTTAGCAGCAATAGCTAACCGCAAGGCATTGGGGTCAGCCAGTCCCACGTCTTCACTCGCCACGCGCACCAAGCGCCGCGCCACATACAAAGGGTCAGCCCCTGCACCCAACATGCGCGCAAGCCAGTACAGTGCTGCATCCGGGTGGCAACCACGAATGGACTTGTGCAAGGCGCTGATGAGGTTGTAAAAGTGCTCGCCGCCTTTATCAAACGCAAGTGCGCCTTTGCCGAGGACAGTTTGGACGGTTTCAGCATCAATTACATGAGGTTCAGACGCTTGCTGTGAATGCTGTGAATTAGGTTGATGTTGACTACTTTGACTGCCCTGACTGCTTTGACTAATGGCCTCGAGCGCCCCCAACATACGCCGCCCATCCCCACCTGCCCAAGCAATGAGCATATCCCTTGCAGCTAGTTCTAGCTCTATGCTCTGAATGCCGTCCGGGTGGGTGAGTGCGCGGGTTAATAAACTATCCAGCGCTGTTGCAGTCAAGGGCTTGAGGACAAAAAGTTGCAACCTCGAGCGCAACGCACCATTAACCTCAAACGACGGATTTTCTGTAGTTGCTCCCACCAACATGAGTGTGCCGTCCTCAACAAAGGGCAACAAAATGTCCTGCTGCGCTTTGTTAAAACGATGTACTTCGTCCAAAAACAGCAAGGTGCTAGCATTCTCG
>JBCCBI010000634.1:0-2315 GCA_039034155.1 Deinococcota bacterium
CGCGGGCCGCCGCCGCGCCCGATGCTGGTGCCGCGCCCGTGAAACAGACGCAACTTCACATCGTAGTCTTGGCAGACAGCGGCAATTTGCTCTTGAGCTTGGTAGAGTGCCCAGTTAGCAGCCACAAAACCCGCGTCTTTGTTGGAGTCGGAATAGCCAATCATCACTTCTTGGATGCCTCGGTAACGCACGTGTTCTAAATACGCAGGAATCTCAAACAAGCGTGTTAAGACACTGGCTGCACGGTTGAGGTCGTCGACGGTTTCAAATAGTGGCACCGGATCAACTTCACGTAAGCCAGCTTGTTTAGCAAGTAGGAGTACCTCGAGCACGTCCGATGCGCCATCTGTCATGGAGACAATGTAGCTACCCGTGGCGTGTTTGCCAAAGCGCGTTTGCATCTCCCCAAAAACCTCTAAAAAAGACAGTGCACGCATTGTATTGTCATCCAACTGGACATGAGCCGGTGCAATGGGACGTTTGGAGCTTATTTCTTGAGCTAGCAGGGTGATGCGGGCGTCTTCATCCAGTACGCTGTAATCTTCACAGACACCTGCGTAATGCAGCAAATCGGTGACGGCTTGTTCGTGCTTGCTCGAGTGCTCACGAATATCTAACGCAGCTAAGTGCAAGCCGAATGCCGACGCACGGTAAAAAGCTGGCCGCACAAAGGCCTTGGCTACATGTCCTTCTTGGTTGCGTTCTAAACTCGTTTCAATGCTGCTGAGTCCGTCCAGGTACTGGTTTGCGTGGGAGCTATCTACCTCAACACCTATGTCTTCTGGATGACCTTCAGCAACTTCACGTAACACACGATGCATGTGAAACAACTTTTGACGGTAAGGCTGCTCATCAAAGCGGGTGGGTTTGCCAGCTTTGGCGTCTAGCTCGGCAAGATCATGAATAAACGCACCACTTAAATTGATGCGTTCTTGCCACTGTGATAAGCGCTGGACCAGCAGATCTACATCTTTAATGTGTTGCTCAGTGGCGACATTTTGTTGTAGTTGATACGCTTCTTGGGTTACGTCAGGCGAGACAAACGGATTGCCGTCGCGGTCGCCGCCAATCCACGAGCGAAATTTAACAACCGGTGGTAATGGGCGTGTAAGAGTGCTGCCGTCATCCTCCCCAAAATAGCTGGCGAGGGCGTCTTCCATGCCCAACATGAGCCGGGGGACGCTCTCGAGTAGCGAACTGCGAAAGTAATACAGGGCAGACTTAACCTCGTCGAGCACGGTGGGTTTTTCGCTTAGAATCTCACGGGTTTGCCACAAGGTCGTGACTTCAGCGCTGATGAGCCGCTCGAGGTTGCGGCGTGCGCCCGGTGCTAGATCGCGTTCCGAAAGTTGGCGCAGGGCGTTGCCGATGCGCTCGAGCTTAAGCCGAATGGTGTACCGCTTCACCTCAGTTGGGTGCGCGGTTAAGGTGAGTTGAATGTCTAAACCTTCTAAAAAGTGGCGCACCTCATCACGCGACCAGCCTTCGTCTTTGAGGGTTTTGACGGCATCTGCCACTGACTCTTTACGCGGGTTTTCAGGCGTGGCTTGGCTTTCGCGCCAGCGGTTAACGCGCACACGCTGAATGCTCTCAGCGGTGTTAACCAGTTGAAAGTACACCGTAAACGCCCGCAGCAAGCGCTCTGCTTCATCAATACTGAGGCTGGCAAGTAAGCGCGTGAGGTCGTCACGTAAGCTACTGTCATCTGGGCTTGCCCGCAGCGACTTGGTGAGATTACGAACTTGCTCCACCCGCTCAAAAAAAGCCTTGCCCTCGAGCTGAATGAGCACACTGCCCAACACCCGCCCTAAATAGTCAACGTCTGCACGCAACTGCGCAAACGCGTCGTCGCTGCTGCTAATTGTCTGTGGTAAGAGACGTTCAGAACTAACTTCCATCTACATGACCCTCCGTAAGATTTACGTAAACTTTAAGGTTGAGGCTGTTGTTTTGATGTACCTTTGCTTGATACGTTGTATTGCATATGAGGTGAAAACTTATCCATATCAACTGGCTAAGCACTACTACATCAGCTAAGATCAAGATTTTAAAACTTGGTGTTCGACCTAGCCCACGACACTAAATTCATCGTACCTTATCCACTCAGATGACGAATGGCGTAGGCAGAGATGGCATCTCAGTAAACATAAGTACACGACAAAAACCTAAGCACTTTGAAGTAAAGGGAAATTAAGGGAAGCTTGCTGAAGGCAGTCAAGACCCTAAGGAAAAACGAAGACTTTCAGGTCTGTGGGACTTGATACGAATGGGCTTGATGCTGTGTTACCATTGTCTTACAAGTAAAGCCTAAGTGA
>JBCCBI010000635.1:0-2299 GCA_039034155.1 Deinococcota bacterium
AACGCGGCGCAAGCCTACTACTTTGAAACAAGAATAAGGCTCTTTGACATGCTTTGGCACTGTCTTGCCAAAGCTATGCCTGAAACCTTACCAGCAGGTCATTTTGCTAGCATTTTTGGCACCGTCATTGCCGGAAAACACCCGTTAACAGAGCAAGCTTACACGCTTGTAGAGCCGCAAATGGGCGGTTGGGGAGCAACGTCCACGCGAGACGGTTTAGATGCCATGTACTCAGCCAGTCACGGTGATACATTTAACTGCCCTGTCGAAATTTGCGAAGCACGCTACGGTATAGAAGTAATGTATAAACAACTCAACGAGCATGTCGATGATGCCTCACTCTATAAGGGTGGTAGGGGCTTAAGCACGCGCTACCGCATGCATGGTGAAGGCATCTTATCTTTTGGCTGCAGCCACTACAACACAAACGTGTGGTCGCTCGAGGGCGGTAGCGAAGGCACAACCAATAAGCTCTAGCTGATTTCGGAGCTAGGTAAGACGGTAAATACTAGCTTCGCTAGCGGAGTACCCTTGCAGAGTGGCGATGAAATTGAGATTAGTACAGCTAATGGTGGGGGTTGGGGCTTAAACGCCACCCCAGATTAGGTTGGGCTGCGTGCAATATCTTCCTTGCGTCATGAGGTATACAGAAGCTTTTGAAGATTTGCAGAGATAATAAATGTCATGGACGTACTTAAAAGCAAAGATGAAATAAGTCAAGTCATCGCGCACTCACACAAAGAGCCTGTCTTCATTTACAAGCACAGCGCCACGTGCCCATATAATGCGCGGGCACAAGGCGAAGTTGTGCTGTTAAAACACGACTATCCAATTTACGGTGTAGTCGTGCAGTACGCCCGCGATGTGTCCGATGAACTTGCGACTAGCTTAGCCGTAGAACACTAAACACCGCAGGTCATTTTGTTAAAAGATGGCGCAGTCAAAGCAGAATTGTCACACAGCGCTATTACTAAGCAAGCCATGCTAGACGCGCTCGAGGATGTCACTGTTTAAATACCCGATACTATTAGCAGTTCCAAGATAACACTAACTCGCCCTCTTGTCACAGAAAACAACCTCTCTTAGGACGCTTGCGCCATCCACTCGAGCGCTGTTGCTACGAGCGATGCTGTACCCACGGCGAGTGCAGATTCATCCATACGGAAAGTGGGCGTATGTAAGGCATAAGGACGTTCCCAATCTATCCCGCGAACCCCCAAGGTCATATAGCACCCCGGGACCTGATTGAGCATGTAGCTAAAATCTTCACCTGCCATAAGTGGCTCAGCTTCAAAGACATGGTCCTCACCTAGTAGTTTTTCTAGACTGCTAAAAGCAATTTGGGTTGCTGTTTCATCGTTAACCGTTGGGGGATACCCTTCTATGAGGGTGAGGTCAACTTGACCACCTAGTGCCTCAACAACTTTGCTGGCGCGGCGCATTTCGTCTTGGAGCAACTTACGGGTGTGGGGTGTAAAACTGCGCATGGTTCCGGTGATGTCCACCGTCTCAGGAATTACGTTGGCTGCTGTGCCGCCGTGAATGGTGGCTAAGGACACCACACCAGACTCGAGCGGATCCAAACGCCGACTTACAATATTTTGGACGGCCAAAAAAAAGTGTGCTGAAAGCACCAGCGGGTCATTCGCAAAGTGTGGCATGGCACCGTGGCCACCCATACCACGAATTGTGGCTCTAACACCGTCCCCTGCAGCAAGTAGTGCACCAGCCCTCGTACCAATGTGTCCCGCATATGCTCTGGGATCAACATGTAAACCAAAGACAGCATCTAGCCCGTCTGTCACACCTTCATTGACCATGCGTTCGCCACCAGACAAGTTTTCGTCGTCTCTGGCTTCTTCACTAGGCTGAAACAAAAACCGTACGGAACCAGGCAAGCGGCCTTCGTCTGCAAACCCTTTAAGGACCGTAGCAGCACCCAAAAGGATTGCTGTGTGTGCGTCATGCCCACAGGCATGCATTTTGCCGGGAACTTGGCTATTAAATGGAGTATCATTTTCTTCTTGAATAGGCAGAGCGTCCATATCTGCCCGTAGGCCCACCGTTGGACCATCTGCTTTCAGGTTGCCCACAACACCTGTTTTGGCAACGCCCGTGGTTGCGGTGATGCCTAAGTCTTGTAAGACAGATGTCACCAGCCCAGCCGTTTTAACTTCTGTATAGCTCACTTCAGGCTGTTTGTGAATCGTGCGTCGCCAGGTAACAAGTTGGTCTTGAAGTGCGTTTACTTTAGTTAGGATGTCTTGCGATGTTGGGAGTTGTGAGTTCATAAGCCTAC
>JBCCBI010000636.1:0-2284 GCA_039034155.1 Deinococcota bacterium
GGTATTACCGATGCCATCACAAGAGCTGTTTATGACCATGTTGATGGTCACACAATCTATGACGACATCACCTTAGTTGTCTTTAAGCGTCCTACCGAAGATGACCTCTCTGTACTTGCTGAGACAGCTCAGCCTCAAGCTACTCAAATTGTAGGAAAGTAACAACATCAGCAGTTGAACTTTCATTTAGAGCCTCGAGCAACCTTGACCTCGAGGCTCACGTTACGTGGAGTGTGTCACCTGCTTGCAACCCACAACAGCTTCCTCTCAGAATCTTCTGCTCTATACTGCGAGTATGAACAAAAATGGCAAAGCCAAGCAAATTGTCCGCCGCTATGCGTTGTGGGCAGCTGGTGGGGGGTTTATTCCCGCACCGGTGGTGAACGTTGCTACAGTTACGGGCTTACAAGTCAGTATGCTCGAGCGCCTCAGCAAACTCTATGACGCAGATTATTCGCGTTCCACCGCACAAATGTTTATTTCTGCTGTGACCGGCACAACTGTGCTAAGTATGGGCTACCGCGCATCCAACGTGTTACGGTTTGTGCCTGGAGTAGGCTTACTCGCGGGCGGCGCAACCATGGGCGCACTGGCTGCTGCCTCAACCTATGCGCTAGGTCAAGTCACTATCAACAGCTTGGAAACCACCGGGGATCTACTTCGGGTGGACATGGTTCAAGCTAAAAATACCTTTGAAGACGCGCTAAGTAGGGGCAAAGATTTTGTGAGTCGTTGGCAACAAGAGCAAGATGTTGAGACTGTAGGTGCGCCTGTCAAAGTAGAGGCAGCTGAGCCAGCACTTGACCCGGAAGCACTGGCGTTGCTCGAGCGACTTGCTGCGCTGCACGACAAAGGCCTACTCACAGAAGATGAATTTAACACCCAAAAACAAAAACTTCTCTCGAGGTTGTAAGGTCATGCCAAGCTTACGTAGTGAGGTGCGTTATGTACAAGGGCGACATGTATAAAGACGACGCCCAAGCCATCATCAAAAATTACACGCTGTGGTCATTAGGCGCTGGGCTTATCCCTTTACCTGTAGCGGATATGGTCGTCGTCATGCGCCTGCAGATGAGCATGATTGACGAACTTGCCATGGTGTACGCCCACACCCCCAAAGCGCGCGGCTTTTTTCAGTATTCGGGCAAAACCTTTGTGGCTTCACTTACGGGCGCGTCTGCAGCACGGGTCTCTGCCAGCCTTGCGCGCAGTGCAGTGAAACTTATTCCGGGTGTGGGGGATGTTATTGGCGGGTTGCTCATGGCACCGCTCGCAGGCGCGTCTACCTACGCGCTAGGTCAAGTGATTGTCGCTGAGTTAGAACGCCCCGATGATGAGACTGAGGTTGATATTGAACGCGCCAAGCGTAACTTTCAGCAGTACTTACAAGAAGGTCGCAAGCTAGTTATGCGCTGGCGCAAACAAAAACCAGCCCTGAGCCCAATGGATGAGTTAGAGCATCTCGCCTGGCTAGTTGATCAAAAGATCATTACCCACCACGATTTTGAGCGGGCTAAACCCAAGTTACTCGCTAAGCTATAAATGCCGACCGAAATAGAGCGTAAATTCTTAGTATCACCTGACTGGTCGCCTTCTGCTGAGGTGGCTAGCACAGGCGTCCGTTTACAGCAGGGATATCTTCTTGCCAACCCAGAGAAAAGCGTGCGGGTGCGGGCGTCAGCTGACCACGCTTGGCTCACCATTAAAGGGGCAAGCGATATGAGTAAGGGAAGTTTGGAGCGGCTCGAGTTCGAGTACTCAATCCCACTAGACGACGCCCAAACTATCTTGAACACCTTGTGTCAGCAGCCCGTTATTGACAAAACGCGCTATAGCCAAGACGTTCACGGCCTCACCTGGACCATTGACGTGTTTACTGGCGAGAATACAGGCTTAGTTCTAGCTGAGGTTGAACTCGAGCATGCTGAGCAGCATGTGAACTTGCCCGACTGGGTGACGCAAGAGGTATCTAAGGATGGACGTTACAGTAACGCCTATCTGGCTCATCAACCATTCAAACATTGGCGTTAGCTTACTCCGGGTCATCATCAATTTAATCAGGCGATTAACGCCCAATCACTGTTGGTGGTGTCATAAAAATGGCATCGTAACAATCACGTCGTAATAACGGATGCTACCTCAGCAAATTTACCCTCTCACCTTAATTATACAGCAACACCACGACCCAGTGATACTTACGTGTCAACTAATGAAATCTCCCTTCTCCCTTCCACCCCTTCCCCCTTACTTAACGCACAACATCACCTGTCAAGTAGCTGTAACA
>JBCCBI010000637.1:0-2278 GCA_039034155.1 Deinococcota bacterium
CCACATCAATGCCGGACGAATCCGTGAGGTTGATCTGAACACCTTCGTTGGCCCCATTTTGATCCGCCGTCACCGTCCAGTTATTGGGTTGATTTTTAAGCGGTGTGATGACTTGTTGAAACCTTAGATAAGGCGTGCCCGTGTAATATTACCATCTTACGAACCTTCACCTGCACATGATGTCATCTTCACTAAGACGTTTAAGGACTTTATCTCATGTGCGTTCAGTGCAAACAGTCCTCAGTCCTCGTCCCATTCGTCAAACGTATTAGGTGGTTCTTTAGATTTACGCGAGTCACGTGTTGTGTCAGGTATGGGGGCATCTGTTGATTTACTGCTTGCAAGCAAAAACTGATAGCCACTGTAGCTGGTGATAAACACCGCAAGCAGCAGTAAAGGGACTGCTAAAAACACTGGCAAGCGCCCAAAGATAAGCACAATAATCAAAAATATACCCACGAAGAATCTGCCGAGCACAGGGATGCTGTGCCAGTAACGCTGCAACATGGTGATATAGCGTTCCATGCTGCTAAGATAGCACATTTGAGGATGTGACTTATCTACAAATTGTAACCGTAGATTGATACAACTTTTTTAGTAGTACTTCCACAAGTGACTGCCACAGGCAGTTGCGCGTGCGACCCAGGGGAGTAGAAATCGACCTGCTCAGTGTGGGGGGACTGATCCTGGAACTGCTATAGATGAATATTTGTAGGGTTTTAGGTGTTGGTGAAACAACTTTTAGGGTCAGCACTTCCCAAACTTGATGAGAGTTCTGACAATGCTTATAAGATTATGAAGGTTTTTGGATGGCAACAGAATTGCACTCATGAGGTGAAGATTATGCGCGATGTTATCCTCGAGCACCATCTCTAGTAACATTCTGTAAGCTGTGTCCAGCCCATGTGAGCAGTAAAAACAAGGTTCCCAACAATAAATTGAGTGACCATAACCAAGTTGGCAAGTCACGCCATAGGCCTAGCAGTGCTAACACAATTAACGCAGATCCTAAAGCAATACGCATGATTGCTATCTTACCCCAAACCTAACCGAGTTGCTATGCTGAGTTTCAGGTTTCTTACAAGGTGCTTACTCAGCGCTCTCATCTCACCTCTGGTTAAAATTTAAATACTTTCGATGTGACGTCATAGATGGAGCTTTACAGAATTTATGTGACAAAAAGTACATTGTTAAGTTAGGTCTACAGCCAAGCTTTTTGTACAGCGAGATAGTCAATATGTCCTCAATCATGTCACGAAGTACGTTGACCAATCTAAAACTTTGTCGTTCTAGCATTAGGTCGCGTACAATGTTGAAATACTATTAACTGCATGTGATGTCGCCGCAAATCCTGTTAACCTCTGAAAATATGCTTTGCAAGTACGCTGGATTATAAGCATTACGTTTATAATCAGTACAAAGAAATGATTATGATAAGCGTTGCGCCTACTTTTTATATGGATAGTCATGATGAATAAGCTTGACCAGGTACGCGCTTGTCTTCGAAAGCTTAGAAGCGTCTTTGGACTTGTGCTTATTGTTGTGTTATCGGGCTTTTGGTTTACACCTACACCACGCCTCGAGCAAGGTATTATGGATTTGCGCACGTGGAATTTTGGTAGCGATGGTGTTGTCAACCTCATCGGTGAAGCTGAATTTTACTGGCAGCAGTTACTTACACCTCGAGACTTTGCTGAACACAGTAGTCGGGTAGGTCAGTCCCTCTCGCCGGGTACAACTGCCAGTTTAGGAACCCCCGAGCGCTTTAGCAATATCACTACTGATCCCTCTGTCACTGCTAATGATACTACTGAGACAGATTTAGACGCTGCCCCGCCATTATTTACTAGACAGCCAACTGCTGCACCTTCAAATGATGGGGCTAACATGTCATCTGTAAACGCAGAACTAGTACCCAGCACAAACGCACCTACGGCATCTCTCCAAACAGACATTCAACTACCTCGGCGCGATGGCTACATAGCTATTCCCAAGCCCTGGAATGATTTCCAAGTCAACGGTCAGCCAATTGGTGGGGACGGTTATGGTACCTACCGCTTTCAGATTCAACTTGCACAACGCGTTGACCAACTGGCCCTAAATGTACCCGAGGTAGATTCTGCCTATGTGCTCTATATCAATGGTCAACTACGTGCGAGCAACGGTCGGGTTGGCCGTGACCCAACTGAGACACGGGCAGAGTGGCTACCTCAACTTGTCACCTTAGAAGGTAACAGTACCAGCCTTGACATTGTTTTACAGGTATCTAATTTTGAGC
>JBCCBI010000638.1:0-2263 GCA_039034155.1 Deinococcota bacterium
GCTAAAAAAGTGATGTTGCTTAAAAGTACTTCAGAGGTATTTTCCACCCTGACACTGGTGCGTAAAAAGCGCCCAGATACGCCATTGGCTGTGCCTGGTATAACTTGACTTGTAGGTGTGGATGTAAAGGCAAGGTCACTGGGAAGGCTGAGGAGGCGTTCAACACTGGCAAGCTCGAGCTCACTACCACTTACCTGCAGGGCGTCACTGTCAATAACATCAATAACACCAGCAGCAAGAATAGAGTTAGCTATAGGAAGTACCACATCAGAAGATACATGAACACAACTAGATAGGCAAACTATAAGAAAAGACGAAATTAACTGCCAACGCCTAACCCAGTGGTAATCCATAACAATGCTCCTTACATGACGCTTACCAGAACAACCTCAAGCAATTGGAATGTGCCCAATACACGCAGTGAAGTCAGATTGAATTGTGAGAAAAGGGTTTAGTGAAATACTAGAAGTAAACCTAGTTATAGTCTAGGCGCGTCTCATTAGAACCAGTTGAGAGGCTTGCAGTCAATCAAAGACAGAACGCTGAATACTTTCCTGGACGGGGTTTATGATATTTATTTGGCCCTGGTAAGTCACAGTATAATGAGCATTTGCTGAGGTTTTACTAAGATATAAGCTAAGCACACAATCATGTGAAGATGTCATGTTTGGCTAGTTCTAAATGCGTCATGCAGTTGATAGATGCCATCTTTGAAGTCAGTATGCTCGAGGTATGACAATCGGTTGAATGTCACAAGCCTTCCTCGTATGAACGGAGCATCCACTATGAACCTAACTTTCCCTAACGCTCAAGGTGTGCAGTTAGCAGCTCGCCTCGAGCAACCCCTCGCCCAACCTACCCGTGCCTACGCGCTGTTTGCCCACTGTTTTACCTGCTCTAAAAACCTTAACGCGGCGGTGAACATTAGCCGGGCACTCACCCAAGCGGGTATTGCCGTGTTGCGCTTTGACTTTACAGGTCTGGGCGAGAGCAAAGGCGATTTTGCGGATACTAACTTTTCGTCGAATGTAGACGATCTGGTGGCTGCAGCCCAGTTTTTAAGTGAGAATTACGAACCACCACAGCTTTTGGTGGGGCACTCATTAGGTGGGGCGGCGGTTCTACACACGGCTGCTCAGCTAGACTCAGTCAAAGCTGTTGCCACTGTGGCTGCACCTGCTAACCCGCTCCATGTCCGTCAATTGTTTACAGATCATGAAAATGAAATTGAGGCCCAGGGTAGCGCCGAAGTCCGCCTAGCTGGGCGCACCTTCACTATCAAACAACAGTTTCTAAATGACCTTGAAGCAAGCAGTATGAAAAACGTCATTGGTAACTTGCAGCGGGCGCTTTTGGTCATGCACGCACCTACCGACAACACCGTGGGCGTCAATAACGCAGCGGAGATTTTTACGGCCGCTAAGCACCCCAAAAGCTTTGTAAGCTTAGACAACGCCGACCATTTGCTAACCCGAGATGAAGATTCACACTACGTGGGTCAAACAATTGCTGCTTGGGCCAGCCGCTATATCAAGATGTCCCCGCAACCTGCTTGGGTGAATGACATCCGCGATAACCGTGTAGCTGCGCACACAGCTGCTGGTTTGCGGACAGACGTGATGGCCAACGGGCATATGCTCGTTGCAGATGAGCCCAAATCTGTCGGCGGAACCGATACTGGCCCAACACCCTACGACCTGCTTGCTGGTGCACTTGCCACCTGCACGGCAATGACCTTGCGTATGTATGCTGACCGTAAAAAGTGGCCGCTCGAGGACGTCACCGTCGCCGTTGACCACGATAAAGTTCACGCTGAAGATAGCGCCGAAGATAGTGAAAGTAGTGAGTCAGGTGGTAGCCGCAAGCTTGATCAGTTTACCCGCACTATTCATCTTGTTGGGGACTTGGACGGCGAGCAGCGTGCCCGCTTACAAGAGATTGCCAACCGCTGTCCAGTGCACCGCACGCTCGAGTCAGACATTCGTATCCTCACAGAACTTGCTGAGGATACCGGAGTTTCAACCTGAGCTGTTTAACTAGACTATTGAACAGGGCTATTTATGAGGGTATTTGACTAGCGTGCTTAACTAAGCTGCTTGATCGAGCACTTGGTCAAGCACATTTAACAAATCATATTTACTAAAGGGTTTTGATAAAACTGCTTTAGCCCCAAGTCCTTTGAGGGCGTCTACCTCGGCAGGTTCGCGGTGGACGGTTTCCACAATGATAGGAATGGTGGCATGATGTTGCCGCAACCACTGAA
>JBCCBI010000639.1:0-2261 GCA_039034155.1 Deinococcota bacterium
CAGCTGCTCAGTACGCGCACGCTAAGGTTCATCAAACTTTGCTTGTAGATGTAATGTATGGCTTAGTTGTGGGAAACGCTTACTTTGCCGCCCGTGGACATAGTCCTAGCTCGCTGGCGTTGCTCGAGCAGGCCGTCACCGCTGCCAAAATGCATAATGACCTTGAAAAGGCCCATTTCTTAGGTGCCCGTTTAGGAGATACCTACCGCGAGGCTTTAGCTGATGACACCCGTGCGCTGGTGGCTTATGAGGAGGCGCTCGAGCTAGCCCAACAGCTCAATAACACGCACCGTGAGGTAATTCTACGCAGTCTCATTGGTAGTTTGCAGTTTCAAAGTGGTGTGTCAGATTGGCAAGCTCAGTTAGATGCCGCCTACAACCTCGCGAAGCAGAAGCAAGACAATTTAGGGTTAAGCCACGTCTTGCAGAATCTAAGTTACATTGCGGGTCTGCAAGAACGTTATGCCGATGCTGAACGTTATTGCTTAGAAGCGTTGACGGTGCTCGAGGTGGTTCGTTCGCAAGATACATCGCCACAAGCCACATCATCACAAGTTAGCGAGTTACCTGCTGAGACAGTTGAGAGTTTGTTTTTTGTGCGCTTTAACTTGGGCGTTGCTCAGCACAAACAGCGCAAGTTTGGGGAGGCATTAAGCTGTCTCGAGCAAGCCCTAACCCTTGCTGAACAGCACAATAACCCTGTGTGGACGGCTTACATTCAACAAGAAATGGGTGATGTGTACCATACCCAAAATCGTAGGGTGAGCGCCCAGCAGCATTATCATCAGGCGTTGAGCTTATACGAAGCCAACAACGCGAGCTTAGACTACGACGAACTCGTTAGCTTTTTGATAGAGCACACTTATCCACCGCCTGAAGATTTACCAGAAACACCCTTCCAGACACACAAAAACGCCTTGCTAACGCTTCACCTATAAGCTGAAGTAGCTACGCATTTGTATGAAGGAGGTACTTATGTTGACATTAATGCTATATCTTAAGCAACTATGCATTAACAAAGTAATGAGCGCATTTCTGATAGTCACATTTTTGGTTATGGGCTGTCAGCAGCAAGCTGCGCCTGAACTTGAACTGATGACGCAAAGCTTGACGCCTGGAAGGGTAATGTTGCTAGAAGGCGCGCCGCTGACTGAACACAAGGGCAACTGCATGTTGAATCAACTGGACATGCACGAAGAAGGCTTTCGGTTAAAAGGGAGTACGGGTGGGCTGGCAAGTGTTTACATGGATACGCCCTCACCCGTTGCCGCGCCTAGTGTCGTTGCTACTAGCCTCAGTAGCTTGGGAACAAAAGGTAGCGCTGACTGGTTGCAGAACGTTACGCACGATGTTGCCATCATCATTCTAGATGACTTCAAAGGTCATGAGGTAGCAGGTGGTGTGTACCAGCTTGGTGAAGGTGTGTTTAGCCTAGCTGACGGCTTGCCGACGGATTTGGAAGCACGGGCTGACGCACTGGCAGGCAAACTTGACAGCCTCAGTGAAAAAGGTCAGCTTTCACATGGTGCGCTGGTGTTGAACCATGTTTTGGCTGTGCTAAGTCAGGTTGCAGATGCCGTAGCTGTAAGTGATACAACAGTTGTCTTCAAGAAAGACGGTCACGCGATTGTTGTGCAAGGTGTGGACACACAAGGCTTTCAAACGGATGCCATTGCTACTGAACTGGATAGCGCCATTGCCACGCTTGTAGGTAGTCAACATATTTTAGGCGTACCTGTAAGTGTGCAGCGTATAGCCGTCAATATGAGTTTTGCAATTGTGCCCTGTGCTGTGCTTTGGGACTTTGAGAAAACCCGTGATGATGGCAAAGCTCAAAGTTTTGAGTCATACATGGCACTGTTAACTTGTGTCAACGCTGAACGGTGGAGCGTAGACTGCTCAGCAGATGCCGAAAGCTTTCAGCAGTTTCACGATGATCTCTGGCAAATTGCGACAACACCTTTAGAAGATGACGCTCTACAAACCCTCGTTGTCCGATCAACGGACATGGGCGGTCCATATGCAGATGCACTGGTGTTTACTGCCTCAGCAGGAAACTATGGGGACACGTTGAACTATCCGCTGGCTCCGGCTGCGTGGCCTTTTGTCATAAGCGTAAGTGCCAACACTGTAGATAAAGATGTCCTTGCTGAGTTTAGTAATCCGGGCGCAATTAGTGTGTCCGGCGCGTGGTTCACGCTTACAGATGCTTTAGGACGGGTAAAGCCTTTGCCCCTATTCTTGAAGAATTAAAGCAAGAA
>JBCCBI010000640.1:0-2254 GCA_039034155.1 Deinococcota bacterium
CTCGAGCCACCCGCCTGCGCTAGACTCGAGCCATGCTTACTACCACTACCTCAACTCTGCAAGACAAAACCATCGTTGAATACAAAGGTTTAGTTTCTGGTGAAGCCATTTTAGGCACCAACATTTTTAGAGATTTTTTCGCAGGCATCCGCGATGTTGTCGGTGGGCGCAGTGGCGCGTATGAACAAGCGTTGCGCCGTGCTAAAGACATTGCAGTTAATGAAATGACCAAAGACGCTAAGAAACTGGGTGCCAACGCAGTCATTGGGATTGACATCGACTACGAAAGCATCAACGTAGACCAAAAAGGTAGCATGTTGATGGTGGCTGCCAGCGGTACGGCTGTAGTGGCACGCTAGAACGTCATATGCAGCTAGCCGTCAGCATCCACAAATTTTTGCCACGGTAAGTTTTTGTCACCGTAGACAACAAACGATGGATTGCGTGCGTGGGGGTCGTCGTAGCGTAACGGTCTCCCTTGAAAGTCGCAGAACATCCCGCCTGCTTCTTCCACAATGCACTGGGGGGCAGCGGTATCCCAAGCCATCGTTTTGCCAAAGCGCGGGTAAATATCAGCACTGCCCTCTGCGACTAAACAGGGCTTAAGGGCACTACCTCTACTGTGAATGGTGAGGTCATACGCTTTGCCCAGTTTTTTCAAAAATTTTTGGGTACGTTTGCCACCGTGCGAACGGCTAGCTGCCACGGTGAGTGGTGTTGCTAGGGGGCGTACCCGTAGTGAACTACAACTCATCTGACTGTCTTTACCTATGTCGCAACGTTGCGCCCCAGCCCCACGAATTGCTTGATAATAGAGGTTTAAAACTGGTGCAAACACCACACCTAAAATAGGCTCGCCACGTTCAACTAAGGCAATGTTGACCGTAAATTCACCGTTGCGTTTTATAAATTCTTTAGTGCCATCAACAGGGTCTACCACCCATACCTGCGGACTACTCGCTATATTGTCTGGTTGGCTGCGGGATTCTTCCGAAACAACAGGTATATCTGGCGTTAACTGGCTGAGTCCATGGGTGATGATCTCATGTGAGGCTAAATCTGCGCGGGTAAGTGGGCTTTCGTCTTCTTTATACGTGATGCCAACATCGTGATCTTGGTAGATGTCTAAAATTGCTTGCGCTGCTTGTTGAGCTAAGCCAATCACAGCGGGCATAAGGTTGGGTAAGTTGTGTACGGGATAGGTCACAAGTAAGCTGAGTATACCGAGCCAGTCTTGCGGTTACAATCGGCAGAATTTTAGCGTGTGATAGTCGTTTTGCTAGACGCCCCCAAGCACCTAGTTTAGCGTGACACCACAGAATGATGCCTGACCTTGATACCTACATGCGGTATCATCAATGACATAAGGAGTGTCTGTGATCATCAACATTGCTTTGATTTGTTTAGCAGCCGCAACAGTGCTAACGGTCATCCGCTTATTTGCCGGCCCAAACTGGGGTGACCGTGTAACGGCATATGACTTTTTAAGTGTCAACTTTGCCCTGTTAATTGTTGTCTTTGCCATTAAAACAGGTTTTGTGGCGTTTTTGGATATTGCGTTGCTGGTGTCTATTGTGGGCTTTTTGAGTACTATTGCCTTAACCCGGCACTTGTTAGACGGTAAGGTGTTGTAAGTGGGTAAATGGTTTCAACCTCAGCTTAGGTGTTTGCTTGGACTACTCGTATTAAGTGCTTTGTCTCTGAGCTTGGCTCAACATGACGCAGAGCATGGGGGGACGCCAGCGGCTGCCCAAGAAAGCATCCATGAAGACCATGCTGCTGTTGATGAAGGTGCTCTCGAGCAACTTAATTCTCCCTTAGTCGTAAACAGTTTGGCAGCAGATTTACTTATTTTGTTTGGTAGCTTTTTTATTTTGGCAGCTGCCATTGGCATTTTGCGCTTTCCAGACTTTTACACTCGCTTGCACGCCTCAACCAAACTTGTGACACTCGGTGGCATAGGCATCTTAATTGGGGCAGCATTTGCGTTTGATAATGTGCAAATAAGTCAAAGGATCATCTTAATCATCGTGTTTTTCTTTTTGACGGCACCGCTATCTGGCTATATGATTGCGCGCGCGGGCTACTTGCGCGGGCTGCCCTTTTACAAAGAGCACGAC
Source organism: Deinococcota bacterium (assembly GCA_039034155.1). GTDB lineage: Bacteria > Deinococcota > Deinococci > Deinococcales > Trueperaceae > JBCCBI01. The sequence goes on from JBCCBI010000640.1 coordinate 2,121, forward strand.
ACGCAGGACGAATGGCAAGCGCTAGGTTCAGTCAGCGGTATATCAACAACCTCACCTGAGCAGGTGTCATCGACAGATTGAGGTAAGTACCTCCTATCTGGAAACCGCAGTTTTCAGATAGCGTTTAGCGGTTA
>JBCCBI010000641.1:0-2225 GCA_039034155.1 Deinococcota bacterium
CATAAGTCAGATGATGCAAGTGACTTACCATTAACAGAGCAACTCAACATCAACAATGACAGAGTTTAACACACCTAGATTGTCAGCTAGTGGGTAACGGGCGTACAGAAGCTATATGTTGAGTTGATGATATTAGTTACGCGGCGTATGACAGCTAACTCTTGTTATGCTGCGTCAGCATCATCTAAATGAGACGAAGCACGCATCCTCAACGAAATGTATTTGAAAGGCCCCTCATGAGTGATACAGCCAAGCAATCTGCTACTGAGACAACTGAAACACCGACCACCCTCGCCGAACTCGGCAAAGCTCTATACACCTGCCTCACCCAGCGCGGAGCAGCGATTAACTATCAATTTGATGATATGACCATTGAAGTGCCCAAAGATACCGGTAACGCACCGCGGGCAACGTGGAAAATTAACGGCACGATGCGCATTTCGGTAGATGAAACAGAGACCTAGCTGTGGCGCTCGAGATCCCTTTACGTATTCAAGCAGAAATTGATATTGAGGTTGATGGTCAACGTGCGTGGGTTACGGGTTCAGGTGACACACTTCGTCTTAAACTTGCTAAACCCCACATGTTGCGCAAATTTTTTGATATTGCCCTGCCAAATGTAAGCGTGTTTGGTATTACGCCGGACGCAAATGCCTCATCCCAGCCGTCGTTCTCGCTGATTCCTATGCTGCTTACCCAAGTGGGTTTGACGCTCGAGATTGCTGACCAAAAAGGGCCACTCATTATTTTAGGTAAAGCTGCGCAGGGTAAACGTTACACACTGCCCGGCATTGGTACTTTGGAAAACGTGAAACTTGCTAGCGCGGGTGCGGTATTTCGGCTAGTATTTAATGGTTAGTTGTGCCTAAAAGTTAGAGGTTGAGGTGTTGCTCGAGTGCATACGCTAGCGACAGTGCTAACGCTTCTTGGTGCGGCCGCGTAGCAATCATCATGCCAATGGACAAGCCGTCCCCAGTCGTCGCACAGGGGACGCTCACCGCTGGCACGCCCAACATATTAAATATACGGGTGTTACGCAGACACAACCCGTTAACGCGAAAGTATTCATCTTCGTTCCCAAGGCTATCAATTTTAGGTGGCAAAATAGGCACTGTGGGCGCAATGATGGCGTCAAATCCGTCGCAGGCTTCCCAAAATGCAGCACACACCTTGGGGCGTTCGTAACCCAGTTTGATGTAACGACTCGCGGGTAGACCCTCTGCTTTGAGAATGCGTTTAGAGACACGCGGGTCAATATTATCTAGCTGATTTTCGAGGATATCTTCGTGCCAAACCAATGCTTCGTAGCCAGCGAAGTTGCCGTAGTCGGTAAACAAGCGTTCCACATCACGCATAGCATCTAGAGGTTGCTGGGTTAGCGCTGTTCCCAATGCTTCAAACGCGTCACAGCCTTGCTGGAAGCCTGCGCTCACGGCCTCATCTAAACCTTCTTGAAACGGATTGGTAATTGCAAGTAGCCGTAAGCCCTTGGGACTAGCTGGCAAAAAGCCTTGTGGTGGGTTACCAGCTAGCGCGCGCCACAGGTGCCACGTGTCGGTCACGGTGCGCGCCATGGGCCCAAGTGTATCGAGCGTTGTAGACAGTGCTACAACCCCCTCATTTGAAATGGTGCCGTCGGTTGGTTTAAGTCCCACGATGCCATTAAACGCTGCTGGAATACGCACCGAGCCGCCTGTGTCGGAGCCAATGGCAGCACAAGCAAGCTGACTTGCCACAGCCACGCCAGACCCAGACGAGGAACCACCAGGAATGCGCGTACTGTCTTGGGCGCAGCCAGGCGTCCCAAAGTGCGGGTTGATGCCTATACCCGAGAAGGCTAACTCAGTCATGTTAGTTTTGCCGAGAAACACTGCGCCAGCAGCATCTAAGTGCTGAACTGCTGGACAGTCTTGGGCAGCTGCTGGATAGTTGAGCCGCGCCGCTGAACCGGCAGCTGTGACCTCACCCTCTGTATCTAGCAAGTCTTTTAAGGCAATCGGTATCCCTTGTAAAGGACCCATGTCGATACCTTGCTGAAAAAGCTTCTCAGCTTGTTGAGCTTGGTCAAGAGCCCGCTCTGGCGTGATGATTCTATAGACATCGCCTGGTTTCAAAACACCTAAGTAGTTCTTACACACCTCAACAGGAGAGAGGCTTTCGTAGCGATACGCGTGAGCAAGTTGGCTTAGGCTAAGGTCGCGTAGGTTGGTCATAAATCAGCATAC
>JBCCBI010000642.1:0-2220 GCA_039034155.1 Deinococcota bacterium
CGCTCGAGGTTTTGTTGAGCAAACCTGCTGTACGCCGCAGCACGGCCCACAAACGCAAGTGGCCAGCGCGCTCATGGACTTCCTCGAGCAACCTTGCCAAACTTACCGACTGATTGCCCACACGAATCTCGGTATTCAAATCTTCACCCTGACTCAAGTTAGTAAGCACTTCAGCATGTTCGTAAAGATTTTGGGATGTTGTAAGTCGCTCGAGCAACACGCTAACGTCAGATTCAACCTCGAGGGCAAGCTCATGTTCTGCTGTCAGCGGCTGACACGCGAGGCTATCAACCTGCAAGACATACTGCGGTGCGCGGCGGTTTTGTAGGGACTGACCTGCAAAGGTAAATTCATGAAGGTCATCAATACGCTCAAAGGTAGCCGTCTGCCGCAACAAGTGCAATGAATCTAGCTTCACCAACACCCCATTACAAATCCCCGAACGCAGCTCTTGAATAAATGTAAGCAGTTCACCGCCGCCAGTTGCCATCATGCTGTTGGTTAAAAGCAACGTCAGCGTTGGCCGCCCTACCGATGACCAATGCCGCTGGATATAGGCTAGTTCACTTTTGAGGCTATCTACGAAGACATCTGGATCAAGGTTGAGGTAGTACTGTTGCTGGTCATAAAAACTAGGTAAGCACACTACCACCTCACCATAAATACGGTACAAGCGCGTGCTAGCTAAGCTGCGCAACATACGCTTGGGGCGGCCACTTAAGCCAAGTTTACTGTTGCGCCCTACATACTCGTAGGCTGCAGCAATTTCAGATGCACGGCGCACTTGAATGCCAACTTGCTCGGGTGTTTCAGTGGGTACGCCAAGGGACTCGAGCTCTGCTTGTAAGTCTTCATCTTCTGCTAGGAGGGCCACTTGCACCGCAGTACTAGCCCGCTGGCCCACTTTGCGGTAGCGCCCCAAGGGGTCAATATCGTCTGGGTTTAGATGACCTTCGTCAATAAGCTGTCCCAAAATATACAAACTCTGCGCCCACACCAGCGGCACGTTGTCGTTAGGCACACGCATTTGCGAGCCTGGCTTGGCCCGCTCAGCAGGGACGTTAGCAGCAGGCACCACATACAACTCGGGAAGTAGCTGGGCACCGCCTTGCACAACAGTGACTCTCGTAAGGCGCGCCCGGTAAATACGCACTTGGGCATCATCTTTGCGAAACAGCGCGTCCAGATACAAGTAGGCAAAAAAGAGTGGCCACTCGGACTCAATGTGTTCAAACTTTTGGAGTTCTTCAGGTGTGTAGTGGAGGCGTTCAACATCTTCAATCGTGGTTTGGTGACCGTCACGCAAAAACCGTTTGAGGCCGTATTTGCCCTCGAGCTTACTGACAATCTCGGTACGTGTAGCCGCAATAAGATCCACATCATCAACAGCAAACGCAGGAAAGCTGATGGCGCTTAACAGGGCAGCATCGACCTCTTTTGAGCGCGATTCACGGGGCAAGAGCGCTTGTAGGGTCACTCGCAAACGGGCGATGTCGTCTGGCATGGTGTGTAACTTAGACGCTTGCGATCCGTGCGCGCCAAACAAATCAAAGTTGTTGAGTGCCTCGAGCGCTGCTTTGGCCATGGCGAGCGAGCTAGTATTAAGCTCAGGCAAACCGTGATTGGTTTTATCACCGCGTTCCCAAATCCCGTAATCGGGCGTGCGGTAGGCCCGGCCAATGTAGTAAATCAAATTTTGAACGAAGTTAACTTCGTCGTAGGTATAAACAATATTTAAGCCCGAGGTGGTCATCTGCGCCAGCATGAGTAAATACAGCGAGGTTGCATCAACTTGCAAGTGACCCCAGGCGTCGTCCGCCACCACAACGTCCCCTGTAGCCGTGTCATATTTAGCGTGCAAAGCATCTAGTGGCGACTGGCTGTACTTAAACGCTTCTACTTTGCCAGCTTGTTTCATCATGGCGCTAAGTAACCCGCGCATGAGCTTCACTGTAGCGTGCTCGAGCTCAAAACGGCGGCCACTCAAATCTTCGTGCTTACCATAGGAAAGGGCTAAACCCCAAACAGCTAAGACACTGTAGACGTTATCGCGTACCCATGCGTCGGTGTAGTCGCCATGTGTGGTGACAGCGGTACTTGCAGGTAGCAAACCTGTTACGGGGTGCTGCCGTGCCAAGATGATTTGGTTGACCTGCTGGTAAAAGGGCTCGAGCGTCTCCATGCGTTTCACCATCATACCAGTGACGCAACATTATCCAG
>JBCCBI010000643.1:0-2220 GCA_039034155.1 Deinococcota bacterium
GACCTCGAGGTTCGTGAAGGCGGTAAGGTTAATATCGAAATGACCTTGACCAGCATGGGTTGCCCCGTTCAAGACATGATTCAGGCTGATGCCGAGCTAGCCTGTATGCAAGTTCCCGGTGTAAATCAGGTTGATGTTGAGTTTGTTTGGTCGCCGCCCTGGTCAACGGACAAAATGACCGACGACGGCAAAAAGCAAATGCGTATGTTTGGCTTTAATATTTAAAACGTATCCATTAAACTAAGTGTATGTTTTTTCGTCGTGCTCGCGGGAAAAAAGCTACGTCAAAAGCTGAGCTAGCAGCCCGCGCGCACGACTGGCAGGCCTTTGCTGAACGCTTGGAGCTAGCCGATGCAAGTTTCCGCGAAACGTACGTGCGGGAGCTTATCTTTAGTGAGGATGCTACCGAGTTTAGCTGTATTTATGGGCTCGAGCCTACCAGTGATCTCACCCTGCTACTGTTTGATTACGTCAAAGTCCGTAAGGGACCCCTTGGTGAAGCGCGCAAGCTGGTCAGTAACTGTTTATTGAGTGCCACGCATGACATTGCGCCACTTTCTTTGCGGGCAAGTCCACGGCAAGATGTACGGCTCGAGACCCTTGGAGCGTCTGCCTCTGGCGGCGAAATTTTGCGTTTGGATGACGACCCTGCGTTTAGTGACAAAGTGACCTTGTACGCACGGGAAGCTGACCGCGTGCAAGCCTTTTTAACGGCTCCCCTTAAACGCGTGATGTTACAAATCATTACCCGCGCCAAAAATCCTGCGCTACGCCCCACCTTATTACTTGGTGAGCAACATATTTTGTTGTCGTGCAGCGCCAGTGCGGACGCACCAACCTCTTTTGAGGTTATTGAAGGCCTCACAACCGATGCCCTCAGTTTGTACAGCGCGTTACTAGCTTGCCAGCGTACTTAATCCTCACATATGAACTATGACCAGCATCCATTTGACATTCGCTGTGAGTGGGGCGCGCAAGGTGTTGCCCGACTGGCACCCGTTAGCGATGCCATCATCATTGTGGATGTGTTGTCGTTTTCGACAGCGGTGACGGTGGCAGTATCACGTGGTGCGCGTGTTTATCCGTACAAATTTCGTGATGGCCGACAACATGCTTACGCGCGGGAATGCGATGCTAGACTAGCAGGTCCCCGCAGCACGAACAGCGTTTCGTTATCTCCTGTGTCACTACTCGACCTCAAAGCTGGTGAGCGTATTGTGCTGCCCTCACCAAATGGTGCGACGTTGTCGCTAGCGACTGGGCACACGCCAACGTTTGCAGGTTGCTTACGCAACGCCCATGTCGTGGCCCGTGCGGCGATGGTATGCGGACCGAGGGTAAGTGTGATTGCTGCTGGCGAACGCTGGCAGGAAGGTAACAGCCTCAGAATTGCGTACGAAGATATGCTTGGGGCAGGTGCTATTTTACGTCATCTACCTGGACAGCGTTCCCCTGAAGCTAGTGCGGCAATTGCTGTGTTTGAGCAAGCTGCGACTAATCTCAAGAAGATGTTACACACCTGTAATTCTGGACAAGAGCTAATCCAAAGAGGGTTTTCACAAGATGTAGACATAGCTGCCCAGCTCGAGGCAGATGATGTTGCCCCGCGTTTGATGGATGGCGCGTATACCAATGCCTCTAAAGTTTGATGTCTTCAAAGCTCGAAGATAGATTGAGGTCATCAACAACTAAATATGTTGGTATGGATGGTCCTATAGGCACATAGCTAAGTGGTGCTTCACAAGCTGGTTAGCTCGAGCCATACTCACCTTCAGTCTGTGATGAGATAGATGATGCTTCATCACATTTTTGAGGAGATGATATGTCAAATGCAGCTGAGAATACTACTTTAGATGTCGCCATTTTAGTTTACGACAACGCCGAAGTCCTCGACTTTGCCGGGCCGTTTGAGGTGTTTTCAGTGACAACCTTACCAGATGGTAGCGCCCCTTTTAAGGTAAGCCTCATCGCCACCGAGATGCGTGAAATTCAAGCGATTAACGGTATGAAAGTTGTGCCAAATGAAACAATTGAGACACTGCCCAGACCAGATATTTTGGTGATTGCAGGCGGGGCTGGCTCGAGCCAGCAAATGGACAACCTCCCCCTTATCAACTGGATTCAAGACGTTCACAAAAGCGCCAAGCTGGTAATGTCTGTGTGTAGTGGTACACGTTTGCTAGCTGTGGCAGGTTTACTGGATGGGCTCAAGGTAACAAC
>JBCCBI010000644.1:0-2212 GCA_039034155.1 Deinococcota bacterium
GAGGTAATAAAAATATTTTCAGGCTTTAGATCGCGGTGTACAACCCCATGACTGTGGGCGTAGCCAAGGGCTAGTGCAACTTGCTCAGCCACACTGAGGGCCAGCTCGAGCGTCAAATGCCCGCCGTCAATTTTCTCGCGCAGGGTTTGTCCGCGGTAGAACGGCATCACAAAATACAGCAGCCCGTCACTGGTTTGCTGCATGGCAAACACACTACATATGTTGGGGTGCTCGAGCGTAGCGGCTGAACGCGCTTCGCGCAAAAAGCGTAATTTGACTTCTTCGTCAACTGCCTGCGAGTCGTTGAGAACTTTAATGACTACATCCCGCTCGAGGTTTTGATCTTGGGCAACATACAGTGTGCAGGTGCTACCGTCGTGCAAAATACGGTCGACATAGTACTGCCCCAGCGTGCGCCCAATCACAGGACGACCTCGAGCAAATACCCCTGGCGTAACTCACCTTGCCCAAAACGCTTGAGCTGAGGGGCATCATATGTAGTAGTTGCGTTCATTTCAAAATAAGTCACAATGACAGCCAACGTGCAATTTCACTAAGTTTATTCGCGTATTACAGCAAATTATTCTAACTAACTCTTCATGCTTTAGATACTTTACCTAGCCTAGCGTTCAGACGCTGTGACACAAGTTGTAAACCTGATGAGTGCCAGCCCTACTCACATCGCAAAATGCGTTCTGGTAGTCAATCATAAGCAAGTTTGCCAGACAAATATGAACCGAATGTGAAGGCTGACAGGATGTACCGCTTGCAAGCTAAGTACCTCCTATCTGGAAACCGCAGTTTTCGTGACGTGCGTTTAGCGGTTAAGGATGGGCGCTGCTGAGTTTGATACTTAATTATGTTTCAACTTGGAGGTACTTAACATCCAGGTGAGTAGCAGCGGCGTATGAGCTGAGGTTTTTGTGTTGACACTCGAGCCAAGCCACCTCCCAAGCCTCTAAACGCACCTCAACTATTGTACGTTTTGTGAGTCATCTGAGCGTAACATGATAGCTATCTCACACTTAGCAGCTTAGTCAAAATTGGAGATACAACGTTGCTGTATTGGTTGTAGATGATGGGTTGGGCTCGAGTAAGAGTTTTGTAAGAGTTCATTTGCTAGCCTTACATTTATGAACATATCGTTTACACAACCACGCCTGAAGAAAGCTGGTGCTCAAGGCTTTCTGGTTTTTGGACTTTACCTTCTACTCTCAACTAGCTCTGCCCAAGTTGTGACCAAACTAGCCAATACCAATGATGGAACTTGTGATACAGATTGTAGTTTACGCGAGGCTATCGATGTTGCTACAGACGGTGCCACAGTTACCTTCCAAACAGGGTTATCGGGCACAATTAACTTAACAAGTGGCGAGATTGTCATTGATGAAAACACCCTCACCATCAACGCATTAGGAACAAGCCTTACCCTAGATGGGCAAAACACCAACCGCATCTTCAATCACACTGGCAATGGCACGCTCACAGTCAATAGCCTTACGTTTCAAAACGACAATGCTGGCAATGCTGATGGTGGTGCTATTAGTAGTGTAGGTACCTCTGTCATTATTGAAAGTACGTTCAGAAACAACACTTCTACGATCAACAGCTTTACACCCTCTGTACGTGGTGGTGGTGCCATTCACGCTATAATAAGCATTACTGTCACAAATAGTACTTTCACAAATAATGTAGCTGGTAGGGGTGGCGCGATGGCGAGCCCAGGTGCTATTACCGTTACAAGGAGTATTGTTTCAGGGAATACTGCAAACGAGGTTGGTGGTGGCATGTATGCTAATGGTGGTGTAACCATAGTCAACAGCCTTATTGCTGGAAATCAAGGAGGACGTCTTGGTGGTGGTATTTTTAATCGTGCCAACGCGGTACTCACCAATAGCACCATTTCTGGAAATAGAGCTGATAACGGTGGGGGTATTAACGCTAGCTTTGGTGCTAGCACTGTTACTCTTAACAACAGCTTGGTGTTAGGTAATGATGCCCCAACCAATCCCCAAATCATTGCGGCTGGTAGTATCACCCTCACCAACAGCGCCTACGGCTTCGGAGTCGGTGAGTCTACTGGGGATACATTTGTAGGTTTGGATGTTAGAGATGTGTTTGTTGATCCGGTGTCGGCTGCTGCAGCTCCTACCGATGCAGGCAACTACCGCTTGATTGACACCTCACCTGCCTTGGATGGCGGTGATAACGC
>JBCCBI010000645.1:0-2210 GCA_039034155.1 Deinococcota bacterium
ACAAAACAAATTGTTCAAGTTGACAGCACAAATTCTGGCCTTGGTACCTTTAGTGGCGTCTTTACACCTTCTATTTTGACCATTCTCGGCGTCATCATGTATTTACGTTTTGGTTGGGTGGTGGGAAATGTGGGTATTGTCCGCACACTGCTTATTGTCACGATGGCCAATAGCATCACGTTTCTGACGGCATTATCAATATCATCCATTGCAACCAACCAGCGAGTACAAGGTGGTGGTGCATATTACATGATTAGCAGGTCCCTAGGGATTGAAACAGGAGGCGCACTAGGCATTCCGCTGTTTATCGCTCTAGCACTGTCGGTTGCGCTTTATACTATTGGTTTTGCTGAAGCTGTGGTGGGGGTCTTCCCTACCCTAGATCAACGCACGGTGGGACTCATCTGCGTGGTGGCAGTAGCTGTTATAGCCCTTGTTTCCGCCCAGGCAGCTATTCGCGTGCAGTACGTGATTATGGCTGTGATTGTGGTGTCTTTAGTGTCGCTTTTGTTTGGCTCGAGCCTCCAACCCGAGTCCGCCGGCATCACCACTAGAGAGCTTTTACAGGGCGCACCAGAAACTTCTTCGGCACCGTTTTGGACTGTGTTTGCTGTATTTTTTCCGGCGGTAACAGGCATTATGGCGGGCGTCAATATGTCGGGCGACCTGCGCGACCCCAACCGGTCAATTCCTGTGGGAACTCTAGCTGCTGTTGGGGCTGGCTACTTAGTGTACATGGTGCTACCCATTATTTTAACGCTACGCGCTGATTCGGCAACGCTCATTAGTGATCCGTTGGTTATGCGCAGGATTGCTTTTTGGGGAGATGCCATTATTTTAGGTGTTTGGGGTGCGACGTTATCTAGCGCGGTAGGTAGTATTTTAGGTGCGCCGCGGGTACTCCAAGCCCTGGCTCGAGACGGTGTGTTGCCTCCGTTTCTCAAGTGGCTAGGACGCGGCAATGGTCCTGATGATGAACCCCGGCTAGGTACCATTATTACTTTTGGAATTGCGTTTGTAGCGGTGTACTTTGGCAACCTCAACTTAATAGCACCTGTCCTTACCATGTTTTTTCTCACGACCTATGGCGTGCTCAACATTGCGTCTGGCTTAGAGACACTCTTACAAAGTCCGTCGTTCCGGCCAAGTTTTCGCGTTCACTGGGCGTGGTCATTTTTAGGTGCGCTTGGCTGTATTGCGGTGATGCTCCTCATCAACGCAGTAGCAACCGTAGTTGCGCTTGTGTTTATGGTGACGATTTCGCTATGGTTGCGGCGTCGCCGCTTGCGAACGAGTTGGAGCGATCTACGCCAAGGCTTGTGGCTCGCATTAACACGCCTTAGCCTGCGTCATATGAATGACGAAGCTGACGTCAAAAACTGGCGACCTCACGTCCTTGTGCTGTCTGGTGCGCCAACTCAGCGTTGGCACCTCATTGATTTTGCGCAAGCAGTTAGCCATCAACAAGCACTCCTTAGCGTTGTGACCATTGTGACGGATAAATCTTTAACACCACAGCGCCTAGAATCACTTGAAACAGCCAACAATGACTACCTCCAAAAACGTGGTGTAGATGCGTTCTTGCGCGTTTTCAAAGCCGAAGACCCATTTATTGGCACCGAGCGCTTTGTGCAAGCTTACGGCATTGGACCATTAGTACCTAACACTGTCCTTCTGGGGGATAGCGAACAAACCAACCTGCGGGCAAGCTACAGCCAAATGCTGGTCAACCTGCACGCGCTAGGGCGCAATATCGTCATCATTAAAGATAACAGCGAGCAGAGTTTTGGTTTTAGAAGCCGTATCGACGTGTGGTGGGGCGGTCTCAAGGGAAATGGCGGGCTCATGCTTACACTCGCTTACTTGCTCACCACTAGCCCCGCTTGGGAAGATGCTACGATTCACGTGAATGTGGTTGTCGCAGATGAAACTGCAGCCGAAAATACTCACGAGAACCTCGAGCAGGTCATTGCAAGTTCACGCATTGGTGCCACGATGCATGTGATTGTTGCTCACGGGCAACCCTTTGCCGATATTCTTCAAGCTCATTCGCAAGCTAGCGACCTTATTTTGCTAGGCATGCGTGCACCGAAAGATGAAGATGCCGCCAAGCAAACTGCTGAGCGTTATGAAGACTACGCCAGCTACTACGAACGCTTGCGTAGCTATGCCGAAGACTTACCTACAACAGCTTTTGTGCTTGCTGCTGA
>JBCCBI010000646.1:0-2191 GCA_039034155.1 Deinococcota bacterium
AATATGTCTGCGTATAGTTCAGCTGACTACTCAGCAAAAACTCGCAGTATGCCAAACGGTGGTTGCTGTAATCCATTCCCTATCGTTTCATTTCCTTACCTCGTGCGTAAGTCCTATTACTTTTGCCTCACGTAGCTCGAGCAACGCCCAAAACTCGAGCCTCACAAGTCACTTAAGCCTCAGCTAATTTTTGGGCTTCGTAAAGCTCAAGCCAGTCCCAAAGCTCGAGTTCATCCTCTTCATCCTCAGCGTCAACATCTTCCAAAGAGATATTTATCCCCCGGCGTATCAACAAAATAGCAGCGCCAAGGGCTACATACGCCGGTATCGTCAGCGCAATCCGCGTAATGGCATTTGTTCGGGCTACCTGCTCGTTAAACGCAACCGTGCCAAACTCAGCCGTTACCATGCTGAGGTTGAGTAGAAAATTGGCAATACCCGAGCAGATACTGACGCTCAATATGATTAACGTGCCGTTCACCAGCGACCTATACACGTTTGGCACTGCAAAAAACGTTTTAAGTAGCTTGTTTTGCTTACGCGTTGTTGGGTTCAACGCTTGCCTTGTAAAGTAGTACATAATTGGCTTGCCCAGTAAAATAGACAGCCCAAACACAAGCACTGTAAACACATACCCTAGCGTGTCTTTGATGGCGTATTGAACGCCGTCCACAAACCAAAAGGTGAGTAAACCGCCACCAAGCGCAAACACACCTGTGTACGTGGTGACAAAGTTAAACCGCTTCGTAATCAAAAATAAATCAATAAACACCCAAGCAACCGGTACAAGTGCTGCAACAATGTACGTGGTAGTTGTCCCCAGTTGGTTACTTAAATTGTCCAAAATAAGCACAGGAACAACAGCGCCAATCATGACGTCGAGGATGAATTTTGTTCGGCTGTCCATAACGTGTCTGCTTTCATATCCGAATGTCAATCTTCGGAAAGGATTTTTATTACTTCACACGTACCCAGTGGGTCAGATGGCCCACAATTTAGATATCTTCAATTTGCAAACGTTATGGATAGTAGCAGATTGTAGTCCCCGCTCATGTTGTCACCGTGTCATCATTTGCGACTCACCTAGCCTCGAGGCACAGGAACCTTCATGAAGTGATGCCACCTTGCTATATGCGTCGCAACTGCAACATCCACTTACAAAATTGTGCCTAAACTGAGTGTCGGCCTTCTAAAATTAGGTCACATTACCCAAAATCACACCTTTAAGGACATAACGTCATGATGACAAGACGAGCATTTTTAAACCTATGCCGCGCTTTAGGTATTGGCGTACCTTTACAAACCCTCACCTCATTAGGTCGCAGCCAGCAGGTGAATGATGCACCAGAATCCGTTGTCATTGTTGGTGCGGGCGCAGCCGGACTACTCAGCGGCTACTTGTTGGGGCAACTTGGCGTCAAGTATCAAATTCTAGAAGCTAGCTCCGTACACGGCGGCAGAATGAAGCGTGATAATGACTTTACCGACTTCCCCATTCCCCTCGGCGCAGAGTGGCTCAACACAGACGCACGCTTACTAGATGATATGGTCAACACGCCATCAACGGGCATCAAGGTTGATATTGGCACCTACGACCCCAGCACAAGTTACGGATACTGGGAAGACGGCGAGCTTAGCTTCACCGAAATTGGCGAGTTTGACTATCAATTTTTTGCAGGTTCGTCTTGGTTTGACTTTTTTGACCAATACATTACCCCAGCCGTAACACAAAACATCTTGTTTGATACCATTGTCACCTCAGTTAACTACTCCGGGGATGACGTTGTGGTCAGCACGCAAGGTGGACAAAGGTTTAACGCGGAGAAAGTCATCGTCACGGCACCGGTGAAAATTTTGCAAGATGGTGACATTACTTTTGTGCCCAAGCTACCTCAGCGTAAAGTTGATGCCATTAACAATGTCACGTTTTGGGATGGCATGAAAGTTTTCATCAACTTTGCGGAGGCGTTTTATCCCACCTTTTTAGAATTTGCGGATACCGAGCGGCAACTAGGCGACAGAGTTTACTACGATGCTGCCTACGGTCGTCCAACCGATGCCAACATCTTGGGATTTTTCCTCATCGGTGAGCCTGTTAACCGTTACAAAGATTTGTCCGATGATGCGCTTAAAAACGTCATTTTGGCAGAACTAGACGAGATATTTGCAGGTCAAGCCAGCCAGCACTACG
>JBCCBI010000647.1:0-2188 GCA_039034155.1 Deinococcota bacterium
ACCCTCTTGATTTTTTTGGCGCGAGCTAGTAGACTTTTATTTACCACAGAAAGGGAGGTGATCTGTATTAATATTAACGAAACATACAGTGGAGGTGCCCGTCAAGGGTAACTTGATTCCCTTGTTAGATCGTCCATAGTTAGAGACGCTCTACTGTGGATTATTAACAAGATATAGAAGTACCCTAATTACGGGCGGGTACTGACAGCCTCGAGGCAAACACTCCTCGAGGCTGTTCTACGTTTGGGCCAATCCTGTTTGGGTCAACATCAATTTGGGCCAGCGTCAATTTGAGACAGCATCGTGCTAGACCAACATTCACTTGGGGAGAACCAAAATGGCTTATATTGCAGCAGAATCACGTTACGACAGCATGATCTACAACCGCGTAGGTACAAGCGGGCTTAAACTACCAGCCGTATCGCTAGGCTTGTGGCAAAACTTTGGTGGTAGCTTTGTATTTGAAAACGCCAGAGCTATGTTGCACCGCGCGTTTGACTTGGGTATTACCCATATTGACCTCGCGAACAATTACGGACCGCCGCCGGGCAGTGCTGAAGAAAACTTTGGGCGCTTAATGGCTACAGATTTTGCGGAGTACCGTCATGAACTGGTTATCTCCACCAAAGCAGGCTACCGGATGCAACCGGGGCCGTATGGTGAATGGGGCTCGAGGAAGTACCTACTCGGCAGCCTAGACGCCAGCCTCAAGCGTATGGGACTCGACTATGTTGATATTTTTTACTCTCACCGTTTTGACCCCGACACGCCGCTTGAAGAAACGATGGGCGCACTGGCTAGTGCTGTTCAGCAGGGTAAAGCTATTTACGTAGGTATCTCGTCGTACTCGGCAGCGATGACTAAAAAAGCGGTAGGCATCTTAGCTGACTTGGGTGTGCCCTGTTTAATTCACCAGCCGTCGTACTCAATGTTTAACCGCTGGATTGAGCCTGACTTGTTGCCTGCGCTCGAGACTCACGGTGTTGGCTGCATTGTCTTTTCACCCTTAGCTCAAGGCTTGCTCACAACTAAGTATCTGGGCGGTGTGCCGAATGACTCGAGGCTGGCAGTTGGCAAACGCACAGGCAAACAGAGCTTTCAGGAAGGGTTCATCGACGAGCAAACCCTCATTAAAGTGCGCGCCCTTAATGACATTGCTCAAGCTCGCGGGCAAAGCCTTGCCCAGATGGCCCTAGCGTGGTGTTTGCGTAAGTCTCAGGTCACCTCAGTTTTAATTGGTGCAAGCCGCCCAGAACAAATTGATGAGAACGTAGCTGCACTGGATAACCTTAGCTTTAGTGAAGCTGAACTTGCTGCGATTGACCAGCACGCGACTGACAGTGGGATTAATATTTGGGCTGCCTCGAGCGAAGCTGCCTAGCTTACCTAACCTAAGCGTCACCCTAAAGGCGATACGATACCCTTATGAGTGAACACACCACCCCCGAGGTTGACGTTCAAGAAACCCAGCGCCGTGTTGAAGGCGGCGCGCTACTCGTTGATGTACGCGAACAAGACGAATACGACACCGTGCGTATTCCCAACACAGTGCTCATCCCACTATCCGAGTTACAAGAGCGCTACAGCGAACTTCCCAAAGACCGTGATTTGGTTATTCACTGCCGTAGCGGTAAGCGCAGCGCTAAAGCTACTGATTTTTTGAATCAGCACGGTTACAACGCCACGAACGTAGCTGGTGGGATTCTTGCCTGGGAGCAGCAGGAGTTACCTGTGATTCATGGTGAGGGTAGCGAAGACGTCTAACACGTTGATACCTAACATATTAATATCATTATCAAGTCACACGCCGAAAATGCGCGTGTGGCTTTTTGTTGCTCGGGAGTAGCAGTTAATACCATCAGCTTGAACGTTTATAAGACGCTTAAGCTTTAGGCTCGAGCTTGAGGATGTCGAGCATATTCTTACGCTTTGTTCAGCCCATCACTTTCTCTTCCTCACATCTGTTTTGCATAACGCTTAGCCGAGGCATCCTCAATTTATCTTATTTAATGTATTTATGCACTAGTTAAAGCAGATGATTGTATGTTCAGCAGTAAGATGTGTGATTCAACGTTCGTCTAATTGACCTTGATGTGCCGCGACGTTGATGTGATTCATATCGAGCTGAGAAAGTACAGATATAGGTCAGTTGAGCATCACAATGCTATCTAACGAGCGTGTTTTGTAG
>JBCCBI010000648.1:0-2182 GCA_039034155.1 Deinococcota bacterium
AACGACCTTTCATATAAACGACACCATGCTCCGCAAGTTCCCGAGTGTGTCGTTGCTCGCCGGCTTCACGGCTGGGACCCTAATTACAGCATTAACAAAGAAACCCCAGATCTTGCACAGGATGTCATCTTTGCGCGGGCTCCTAGGTTGTCTTACTGGTTGGCCCCTGATAGGCGTACTTGGGGTTCGCCAGACTTATTTGACTTGCCGTGGTTTCGTGATGACGGCAAAATAGTGAGGTTTTAATGCCTACAATCCTTGTAGAAAACCCGCAGTGGAGAGAAGACACAAACGTCCCCGTAGAAGAGCGTGAGGACGTTTTTTTAATTCCAGAATCCAACGACCCATCTGAAGTTGTGCGGGCAGTGCTCGAGCAACTAGTTCAAAAAAGTGGCAATCGTACACGCTACTTACGTGTACAAGTTGACCAACTTACGGGCAGTAGTGGTTCTATTGATAACCTGAACGGCGTCAACCCAGCTAACAAAGCACCCGGCACATTTCTTGCTTATGACGATCAAAATAACGAGATTGTCTACCAGCTCCCACCCTCAGGCATCAACCTCCTCCAAAACGGCAGCAACATCTTAGCTGAAGAACTCAGTGACGATGACCGTAACTTTGAAAACGGCATCGGCTCGTGGGTGAATGAAGTGGGTACGTCCCTAGCCCAAAGCAACACCCTTGTCCGCTCAGGTACCCAAGCACTCCGCATTGAGACCACCGCAACCGGGGACGTCACTTTCACCACCGCTACGGGTGTAAGTGGTTATCCAATCACCCCAGGCACCATCAAAATCGTCGAAGGCTACCTCCGCAACCAAAGCGTGGCTCGAGCCTTTGCCCTTGCAATCCGCTTCTACAACATTGACGGTGACTTTCTAAATGGATTTAGCAGTGACGATGTAAGTGCTAACAACGCCCAGTGGTTCAGGGCTGCACTCGAGGCAACAGCCCCTATTGACACCAATGTTGATCCTAATCAAACAGGCGTCAACAACCCTAACGCTGTCTTCTATGCACTTGCGTTTACCATTAAAGGGGTTGCCGCCACAGGTGAGTTCCACTATGTAGACGATATCTCAGTTAGAGGCAAACTTGGCTCCCGTCAGTTTTTAGATGTGCAAGGCGCATCAGTTACCGAAGACCCAGCTAATCGGTCGTTTGTCATTGGCTCCCTTGCTAGCAACTACCGCGAGGTTACAGCTGATGTTACCGCCCAATCAAACGACAACACTGCCACCTACGTAATTGATGCAAGTGTTGGCCCTATTCAAATCACCTTGCCTAACGGACTAGATGACGAGTATCAGCTTGAATTTAAGCGCATAGACTCTACAGCTAATGCCGTGACGTTCAATGTACAAGGAACCGTGGACCCTGCTAGTACAACAGCGGTCTTAGAAGGTAAGTTTGCAGGCCTTCAAGTCATTCATACAGGTGGCAACGAATGGCTATTCCTGCCTTTTAGTGGTGGGGCGTTAGGTGAAATTCGTGTCGTTCCTGACGGTACTCCCCCTAGCCTTGGCACTTGGTTGCAGTTTGATGGCAGCTATCATTTGCGCGCAAATTATCCTGATTATGACGCACCTATCTTGCCAGATAATTCAATGCACTGGCTCGAGCCTGAAAATTGGGAGTTTGTACCTCATAGCACCGATACCCCAGATGGGCAGATTGATCCTGTTACAAGTCGCACAAGTGGCTCGAACGCTGCGCAAAGTGGTTTTGTCTATCACTTTTACAACGCTATTGACAAAACGTTTCTGGCCACATCTCAAACAATCAATTCACAGTACGACTATGACTTTTGGGTAAGGTCCACTGACGATGGCGAAACATGGGCAAATGTTCCATTCAACTTACCGGTGCCAACAAGTGTAAATAACCGCTACGCGTTTGTCATGATCGGCTCTGTG
Source organism: Deinococcota bacterium (assembly GCA_039034155.1). Classification (GTDB taxonomy): domain Bacteria; phylum Deinococcota; class Deinococci; order Deinococcales; family Trueperaceae; genus JBCCBI01. The sequence goes on from JBCCBI010000648.1 coordinate 1,920, forward strand.
TTATTTGCTTGGAACTCACAAGAAGACACCTTACACCGTTCAACTGACTACTCAGACAGTTGGACAGATATTAGTGCTGGCGTCAATATCCCAGACATTAGTCGTGGGGATTGCTTTTTACAGCCAGCTAGCCGCCAAAACGGGACTAACTCGTTTTTGTGTGGTGATGAAAACGGACGTATTGGCAGTGTCGCCCGCGGGGGGCGCCTTCGGCGTTGACCAGGGCGGGGATGGCGACGGCGAAGAGGGCGGTCGCGGCGGCG
>JBCCBI010000649.1:0-2174 GCA_039034155.1 Deinococcota bacterium
CGCCGCTTGGGAAACTGACGGCGCTCGAGACTCAAGGGCGACCAAGCTACAGCCTCAATCAACCCATTGCATTTTCGTGGCCAGAAACTAAAGCACTTTGGTTTGATGCCACTGGAAAGCGAGTTACCACATGAGCCAAGCATCTACTCAATCCCGACCGACAAAGCTACCCAAGCACATTAATTACAACGGCAAATTTATCTTGCTCAAATATCACATGATGCTAACGGGCTCAGGCAAGCATCCTGGCAACTCTCTAGCAGCCTTACAAGAAGTTATCGACGGTGAAGTTGCTGTGATTGAATTTGATGTTAACTACCTAGCCGATAATGAGTTTGGGTTTATTCATGACGGTACATTGCAACGTGAAACAACGGGACTGGGAGAAGTACGCAAGCTAGATGGCGCTGCGTTCAAAGCACTTAGCTACAAGCATTCGTCTGAACCGTTATGTACTTTGAGTGATGCTACCAAGTTACTCAAAAGCATTAATTTTCCCGTCAAACTTCAAGTGGATTTTAAAGAAAAAACACCCATTGATGATGCCCAAGCTACGGTATTCCTCAAGGCGATTGAATCCTTACGCGAAAACGACAACATCACCATTGTAGTGGGGTGTTTAGCAGACTGGAATTTGCGCACGTTGAGACGGCTGGATGATGAGTTAAACATAGGTGTTGATTTTGCGTTTCACCTAGATGTGCCTACAGCAGATGAGCTTGTACGCTTGCCAACTCGAGTAGGTGCTTATGGTTACCTAGACGACCACATGCTGGCGGCGCGCAAGTTGCAATCACCTGAAAGCTACCTGCGTGATCGCACAGAAGTGCTGTTAAACCTCGTCCCCAACGCTTACGAGTTTTATCTTCATAAAGATTTTGTAGCTCGAGCCATACAGGATGGTTTCAACCCTGTTGAATTTACACATACGTATTTACCTGATTCATTTGTGGACGTTTGGACCATTGACTATAGCAGCGGTGACCACAACTCAGCTAGTGAAGCTATGTTTCAGGTTGCGTTGGACGCAGGCGCAGACCAAATTACCACCAATACAGCGTTGCAATGGGCAGAGGTTTACAGCTAATCCAGCAGGTGATATGTGACGTTGTCCTAACTTGATTCGATAACCTCAGCGTGGAATATCAGCAAGGATGTTAAACTAAAGTCGTGACGCGAACGTACAAAAAGCTGGCTCGAGCGCGCAATTTTATACGCAATTGTTACAACCAACCACTGAATTTGACCGCTATTTCTGCCGAGGCGCATCTTTCGCCGTATCACTTTCAGCGAAGATACAAACAAACCTTTCAAGAAACACCTCATGCTTTTTTGACGCGCGTACGCATCGACAAAGCTAAAACCCTGCTTAGTAAAGGCAGTCACACGGTCACGGAAACCTGCTTTGAGGTTGGTTTTTCTAGCTTGGGCAGTTTTAGTAGTTTATTTACGCGCTACGTGGGGCTGTCACCCTCAACCTATCAACGCCATGCGAGAACGAGCATCCTCATTGACCACCCTGTGCGGTCGGTGTTTGTGCCGAGTTGCTTTTTTGCGATGTTGTACGGTGATCAGCAGGATAGACCTTAAGCGCTCATCTGAAGTATGGGATTGACGCTAGCAAGTTATCCAAAATGCGCAAGATTCAAGAAGCTTTTTTTGCCCTCTAACGCTAAACTAAGGCAAAAGGAGCAACTTATGGAACAACTCGCAACTGGTATTTTGCCTGTTTTACCCGTTACAGATGTAAGTAAAACACTTGCTTGGTATGTTGACACACTTGGCTTTGACAAGCTATTTGAACACCCTCAGTCAGATGGCACGGTGTTCACAGCCCAAGTTGAGAAACACGGCTCCCACATTATGTTCAACCTCAACCCAGCGGATGCAGGTAGCCGAGGTGGCGGCATCTATTTATGGATACGCATTCAAGATGATCTGGAAGCGTTCTACAAAAAGCTTGTGGCTGAGGGGCTCGAGGTTGTTGATCAACTTCAAGATGGCTTTTGGGGAGATCAGTTTTTCTCGGTTCGTGATCTTAATGGCTATATTTTGGCGTTTAATAAAGCAAAAGCATGATTCGTCGGCAAAGCCACACCACAATCTTTGTACTCGACCAAAATGAGGCGATGCGCTTTTACTGCGACGTGCTGGGGTTTGAGGTGCGTGCCAAC
>JBCCBI010000650.1:0-2154 GCA_039034155.1 Deinococcota bacterium
GTGCTTACGGCGAAAACTACCCGCAAATCTCCGAAGAAATCATGAATATGGTGCAAAGTGTACTCATTGGTGCGCGCAGTCCAGAAGAAGCTGCTGAAGCTGCTGCTGGCGTGATTGTGCCCTTACTTCCTTAATCGTTTGAGACTTAAGACGAACTAAACTTTAAACGAGAGGCTATTGGTGAGAATGCAAGTTACATACTTGCGGTGCCAGTAGCCTCGTCCGTATGTTTGTAAGGTCTGTGCTTATGATATTTAGATGTCATGAAACAACTTAGACGCGACTACAACTCACTCAACAATCCACCCAAAGCGCGCAGTAACACCTTTCTAAAGTCACTCGCCAAGCAGTGGGTGAATTACTCGTTTGTGCTGCCTGCGGCTATTTTTTTGCTAGTGTTTATTGCCTATCCGGTGCTGTTTAACTTTCGTATGAGCTTTCAGGATGTGCGCGCCATCAACCTGCTCAATGGTGGGGCAGACTGGGTGGGGTTTAGCAATTACCGCACCATTTTAGCTAACACTGTGTTTCACCAAGCAGCTCGTAACACGCTCATTTTTACGGCTGGGTCGGTGGTGTTTCAGCTTGCAATTGGACTTGCATTGGCGCTGTTTTACAACCTCGAGTTTCCCGGCAGTCGTTGGATGCGCGGGCTTTACCTGATTGCTTGGACCATTCCTATTATTGTGGTGGCCGCCGTGTTCCGCTGGTTGTTTGACGGGCAAGTGGGCGTATTTAATTACTGGCTCGAGTCCCTCCGTATTATCAACGACAACATCTTTTGGTTGTCCGAACCAGACGTAGCTCTAGGTGCCATCATCTTTATTAATATCTGGCTGGGGATTCCGTTCAACATGGCGCTGCTCCTAGCAGGCTTACAAGGCATCCCTCACGAACTTTACGAAGCTGCCGAGATCGACGGTGCCAGCGTGCCGCAACGGTTTGGGTTCATTACCTTTCCACTGCTGCGCCCAGCACTCTTTGCAGTTACGTTACTTGGACTTATCTATACCTTCAAAGTCTTTGATGTGGTTTGGGCAACCACGCAGGGCGGGCCGTTTAACACAACACACTTGGTTGCTACACTTGCCTTCAGAACCATCTTTGTGCAGTTTCAGTTTGGTTCGGGTGCAGCTATGCTCAATCTATTGTTTGTGGTGCTTTTTGGCATCTCACTTCTTTACCTGTGGAACCTCCGCTACGAGGAAGCCCGCTAATGCGCCTCAGAGATTTAGCACGCCTCAGTTTGAGTGTGCTTAGTGTACTTATGCTCAGTGCATTTTTGTTTCCCATTTATTGGATGGTGATTACCGCCCTGAAACCACAACGGGCTATTTTTGCGAACCCGCCCGAGTTTATTCCCAGAAATATCGACTGGAGCGTATGGGGCAATATCTTTATCAGCAACCCTGACGTACCGCGCTACTTTCTCAACAGTGCCATTGTTGGCATTGGCACCACGTTACTTACCCTCGCGCTAGCAGCTCCGGCTGCCTATGGCATTGCCCACTTGCCCATTCGCGGTAAAGGGCTCATCATTTTGGTGAGTTTAAGTTCGCTAATGTTCCCTGTGGTGATGTTAGCAACGCCGCTATTTGTGATTTTTAGCCGTCTGGGCCTAACTGATAGCTACATCGGACTTATCTTGGCGAACACCGCGTTGGCGCTTCCCTTTGCCTTAGTTGTGCTGAGGCCGTTCTTTTTGACGCTACCCTTACAACTTACGGAGGCTGCCCGCATTGATGGATGTACCGCCTGGGGCGCATTTGCGCGGATTATGTTGCCGCTGGCATCTCCTGGACTCATCACGGCAGCCATTTTTACGTTTTTGTTTGGCTGGAACGACCTTGTGTTTGCGCTTACGCTCACTAACACAGACCAATTTCGTCCTGTGACAGCTGGCTTGTGGACGTTTATTGGCGTGAACAATACTGACTGGAACTCGGTGATGGCGTTTTCGACCTTGGCGATGTTGCCACCGCTCGCGGTGTTTTTAACGGCACAGCGATACGTGGTGGCGGGGCTTACGTCGGGTGCGGTGAAGCAGTAGCTAGTTCCTATATAGTAGTTTGGATATGACAACGATACTTATTACCTGACCGCCCGTCCAACCCCTTTTCGTTATCGCTTGGGCGGCAATCCCAAGAAACCTAA
>JBCCBI010000651.1:0-2108 GCA_039034155.1 Deinococcota bacterium
CATGAGTATGTCATGGCTTGTGTGACTTTAGACCATAACATATTTTCAATTGAGTGCATTCGCCCAAAACCGGGCGCGCTTTGGGTTAGCCCAACCAGCGGCAACTACTTACTGTTGTAGATGACATGCAAGGTGAACGTGCTGGCTGCTGATCTCATTGTCGGGTGTGCGCGCTTGGCTAAGCTGACTGTGCTCGAGCACTAACTCAAGCGCATCAACAGCGTGCTGCACACTTAAATGCGTTAGCCTATCAGGAAATTGTGTGTACCAACCAGCTTTGGTGAGCAGGTCGCGCACAGGTCCTTTGACAGCAGCAAGATGGGTGGCAATACCAACTTGATCGTAGGCTAGCATTAGGGCCTCGAGCGTGTTGAGGGCAACGGCGTCCACATCGTTCACACCTGAAAAATCAAGAATCAGATAGCGCAAATCATCATTTTCGTGGAGTTTACTGTCAAGCCAATTATCTAAAAATCCCATGTTTGCAAAATAAAGCGCGGCATCCGGGCGAACAATCAATGTGTGAGCATAGTGCTGGGCATCAGGATAGCGGTTTATATTGCGGAATGCGCGAACGTCTGGCAAATAGCCCAATTCAGCTGTGTGTGGGCGCGCGCTGCGCCAAATGAACACCAACAGTGAAAAGCTAACCCCAATTAAAATGCCTACCTCAATGCCTAAGCTCAAGGTGGCAACAAACGTGAGGACAAGACTCCAGCCGTCCGTTGGTTTAACTTGGAAAAGATGAACTGGTTCGTGAACGTCTATAAGACCTACAACGGCCACCATCACAATGGCTGCTAAGACGGCACTGGGTAAATAAGTAAACAGGTTCGTAAAAAAGAGTAGCGTGAGCACAATAAGTAACGCTGTAATAACCGATGCCAGTGGAGACTTAGCACCTGCTTGGTAATTAACGGCAGAGCGTGAAAAGCCGCCCGTCACAGGATAAGCTTGGAAAAGTGATCCTGCGATGTTAGCAAGTCCCAAGCCAATGAGCTCTTGATTGGCATCAACGTTGTCTTTGGCTTTGCTTGCAATGGATTTAGCAACGGCGATGGATTCCATAAAACTCACAAACGCAATGGTGATGGCTGCTGGCAGTAAACCTTGCAGTGAAGCTATATCAAGTCTGGGTAGATGAAACCCGGCAACACCTGCTGGAACGTTCCCAACGATGGCGACGCCGCGTGCATCCAACCTAAACAGGTTCACGCTTAAGGTGGCAAGGATAACGACAAGTAAGGGTGTTGGAAAACGTTTACTCACCTGTTTAGCTAGTAAAAGGATGAGGATGCTCGAGCCACCTATCGCTAGCATGATGAGGTTAACCTCACCTAACGTTTGACCTGCTTCCCAAAGAAGCTCAAACACATTGTGTGTGCGCGGTAAGTTAACTCCTAGTAAGTGTTTCAGTTGACTCAATCCAATAATGATTGCCGCTGCCGAGGTAAACCCACTAATCACCGCATGGGACATGAAGTTAACTAAAAAGCCAAACCGCAATAGCCCCATGCTGAGTTGTAAAACGCCAATCATCAGTGCAAGTAAAGTTGCCAGCGCAATAAAGTTCGCTGTACCCGGCTCAGCTAAGGTAGACACGCCAGATAGCGTCATGAGTGCCACAATCGCGACGGGTCCCACGGCAAGTTGTTTGGAACTGCCAATTAGTGCGTAAACCAGTACAGGAATGGTTGACGCATAAAGCCCTACAACAGGGGGAAGTCCCGCTAAGAGGGCGTACGCCATGCCCTGGGGGATGAGCATCACAGCAACGATGAGCCCAGCGGAGATATCTCCCGACAAATGACTGCGCGGATACGTTTGTAAGGTTTTGAGTAAAGGGAGGGTCATAGGTAACTTTCAAACATGAAATCTTGTTGATGGCATTAAGGTTAGCTCGTCTAACCAACGTGGTTATTGTCTAGTGAATAAAATCATCTACTTGGTGGATCTAGAGATTCTTTTTTGAGGTCATAGACTTACATCAGTAGACCTCCGGCGAAAGTAGGAGAAGCTGTGACAAAATGTAGAGATGCGAGAGCAAACGAGACGAAGCTTAAGCTTGACTGCAGGGAAGTTCAAACGCAAGCTGGGGGTTAAACGGC
>JBCCBI010000652.1:0-2098 GCA_039034155.1 Deinococcota bacterium
CAGGAGTATACACTGTGGAAAAATAAGGTCCACGAATCAAAATTAAATTGGTGAGTACCGCTGACACCGGCTACTTTTACACCACCACCAAAAACCGCCGCACCACAACTGACAAACTGCAACTTAAAAAGTACGACCCCAAAGCACGCAAGCACGTGATGTTCAAGGAGGCAAAGATTTAACGTGGCTAAGAAAAGTTGGATCGCTAAAGATAAAAAACGCATGAAGATGATTGAGAAGTACGCTGAAAAGCGTCGCCAGCTCAAAGAAGCTGGTGACTACATGGCACTAGCTCAGTTGCCACGTGACTCGAGCGTCACCCGCCGCAGCAACCGCTGCGTTGTGACGGGCCGCAAACACGGCTACATCCGCCACTTTGGCGTGTCGCGCATTGTGTTCCGTGAACTTGCTCATGAAGGCAAACTACCCGGCGTCACCAAAGCTAGCTGGTAAATTCTAGCTCTCTAGATTAATTAAAAAACGCTCACCTTGTATGTTGGTGAGCGTTTTTTGTTGTTTGAGTGCCTAGATTTAACTAGCAACACCACGATTCAGTGATACACACGTGCTAGCTGATGAAATCTCCCCTTCTCCCGTGCACCCCTTCTCCTCTTCTTAACGCACAAAATCACCTATTAGGTAGCTGTAACAACATCTTGTGACATTGCTAAACCTAACAACATTACGATATTGTGATACCTGCGTGACAGCTAATGGAATCTCCCCTTCCCCCTTTCTTCTGTACTTCCCACACATCAGCAATCTATGGCGATATTTCACAAAACCGCCAACGCTGCAATTAGGCTAGCTTGAGGGTTCACTACCCATGCTTGACCAACCGCCATCAACCTCGAGTGTAATCCCACTAATTTGCTTGGCAGCAGGTGAAGCTAGAAAAAGTGCAGCTTCAGCAATGTCTTCTGGTGTACCAACTTGCTTTGTGGGTAATAACCCTCCCCACGATCCCGCGTAATCCGGTAATTCTAGGGCGGTGCGTTCAGTCAGGGTGGCACCGGGCGCAATGGCGTTCACGGTAATGCCGTACTGACCTAGCTCGAGCGCGAGTGAGCGCGCCAACATCCTCAGGCCAGCTTTGGTCATGCTGTAGACACTCAAACCCTCGATTGCCAACTTACCTACGCATGATGACATCAAGATAATTCGCCCACCTGAACCTTGGGCTTTCATAAGCTGAGCGGCAGCTTGTGCCAACGCGTAACTTCCTCGCAAGTTGACGTTCACCACCTTGTCAAACTCAGCTAAGCTTGTTTCTAAAAACGGTTTAAACAGCGTGATGCCAGCGTTGGCAATGACCACATCAACGCTACCAAACGTAGTCTTAGCTGTGTCTAGGAGACTTTGTATGGCTGGCGGTTCAGCAGTACTACCCACATGAACGGCGACGCTCGCTGGATGATGTTGCTGAGCTAAGGTATCCACAGCTTGCTGAGCTGCATCTTTATCGACGTCGTTTAAGATAACCTTCGCACCAGCATTTAAGCATCGTTCGCAGATTGCGTAGCCAATACCAATAGCAGCGCCTGTTACAACAACTATTTTTCCCTCAAGTGCAGCATTATCCATCTACACGTTCCTCCATCCACTACATCCCACTAAGGTTGAGGCTGTCAGCACGTTTATCATGTATAGATACTTCATGAACACATTTTGACATCACACTTGCCATAGAGGGTTAGCAAGCGTGTATGCTGCAAGCACATTTGCACATCAGGAGGAAGCCTGTTATGTCCTTGAACTCATTTGTAATGCCTTGCAGTAGGCAATATTTGAGGTTCTCACTCAGACTTTTAATGATTACAGTACTTACTATCTGCGGGATAACGTATGCTCAAGACGACAACCCTGTTTCAGTTGACTTAGAAATTTACGTGGTCAGTGAGGTGACTGGCTCGAGCGGCGCGCTCGAGGAACGCTTCAGCGAAGCCAGCACAGCCCGTCCGGGTCAAACGGTTGAGTACCGGCTTGTTGTTCAAAACATTGACGACACCACTTTACCGGCCGGCACAGTTGTAGTGACGGGACCGATTCCCGCTGAGACAACTTTTTTAGCAGGGTCTGCCACCCCAAGTTCTGGGCG
>JBCCBI010000653.1:0-2071 GCA_039034155.1 Deinococcota bacterium
ATCGTCAATGCCTAGGATGACTAGACGGGTCACACCTGCAGCCTCACCCCAGTAATCGTCAAAACGGGTAAGCACAAGTTCATCAGTTGATGTCCCTGTTGTCCAAGTATCAAATTGAAAGGGTCCTGTCCCAACAGCCCCCACAGCAGATGTGCCGTAGTCAACGCCAGCGGCTTGAATCGCTGTAGGACTATGCACCCCCAAATAGCCAGATGCCAGTAGGGCAGGTAAAAAGCTGACAGAATCGCGCAGGTCGAGTTGTACGGTCATGTCGTCAAGCGCAGTGATGGACTCGAGCAAGCTAACGTCATCGAACCCACCAAAAAGCCACGTCCAAGGCACAAAAGTTTTGCCTACACTATTATCTGCTGCACCCATGTTGCGAAAACCATAAGGATGTTCGCTGTTATTCCAGCGCTCAACGTTGAACACCACGGCCTCAGCATTAAACGACGTGCCGTCATGAAAGGTGACGCCCTCACGCAAGTTGAACGTCCAACGGGTGGCATCGTCATTCGCCTCCCAAGAGGTTGCTAGAGCTGGCTGCAATTGACTGCTACCTGGCACCAAACTCACCAAGTTTTCCAAAATTTGATACGCCGCAGTGCGCGAGTTGTCGTCTTCACCGGTATCTAGCGTTATGGGTAAGCCAGCTTGTGCAAAGACGAGTGTTTGGGCGCTGCCGAGCTGTCCCACCAACATACTTACCACCGCAAAGATAAGCAACAATCTATGTAGGAGTCTGTTTGATGCTGTCACGTGCTGTTAGCTTAGCACGGTGTGTAATCCCAAACTTGCTGCGTTAGACTGACGTCATGCGACTTGCCACGCTTTACGACATTCACGGGAACTTACCCGCCCTAGAAGCTGTCCTAGCAGACATTGAACACCATCAGCCTGATGCCTTGGTACTTGGCGGTGACGTTCTGTCTGGGCCACTGCCTGTTGCAACGCTCGAGGCACTGACATCACTAGATTTGCCGCTGCACTGGATTATGGGCAATGGAGATACTGACATTGTTTCCCAAGTAAAGACAGGCAGCAGCAAGGGGTTATCTGCCAAAGGAGATGCTGACGCGGCTTGGGTAGCCAACAAGCTAAGCGCACAGCAGCAAGATTTTGTGGCAACGTGGCAAGACAGCCTCACGCTACCTGTAAATGGTCTAGGTGAGGTGCTGTTTTGCCATGCCATTCCAACGAGTAACACCTTTGTGTTTACGGTGAATACGTCAGAGGTTAAGCTCGAGCCCATTTTCGCTAACCTCCCCGTAAATACAATCATCTGCGGCCACACCCACATGCAATTTGACCGCGTGATTGCTGGTAAGCGTGTTGTTAATTCAGGCAGCATCGGCATGTCGTTTGTGAAACCGGGTGCGCACTGGCTACTGCTAGATGGTGATGTGCAACTTATGCATACTGAGTACGACGTGAACGCTGCAGCTACACGCATACGTGCGTCAGATTATCCTGATGCAGAGGCGTTTGTGAGTGGGAATGTGCTGAGTGTACCGCCAACAGAGGCAGTATTTAAGATGCTGGCAACGCTCGAGGCTAGGCAAGCAAATTGACGTAAAAGTTTAAGCTATCAAACTAGATTGCAAACCAAATAAGCAAGCTTTAAGCTGAGGCTAGTTATGGCTCATCCTTGGCATCATGCAATCAGCTCAGCGAAAAAGTTTGGCGGCGACCCCGAAGACTATTTAGAACTCCACAAGTGGTTTGACCAAACCAAAGCACATTTGCCAGATGTGCGTCACCGTGCGCTTTTACACCATAGCTTTGGCATTTTTCTGGCAGAGCAAATGTTTGGTACAACCTTAACCCTTGCCAATGGCCGACAAGTGCCTATACGTCCTGTGGCAGAGCAGCACATCTTAGAAGACTTGGGCTACATACCAACCGTTCAGGATTGGCTCAAACATACGCCACTCGAGCCTTGGATGGGTCGCGCTAAGTCGCTAAGTCAAGAACTGGAAGACGAGCTGTGACCAACCTGCAAGATACGTTTACTGTAAATAACCTGCGCGATATCTTATTGGAAAAAGGTGTGGCCCGGGTTGACTTTAGC
>JBCCBI010000654.1:0-2064 GCA_039034155.1 Deinococcota bacterium
AAAGAAGTTGCAGCAAGCCTACAATAATAACAGAAACAGCAAAAATAACTATAGGAAGCATAAATAATCTGCGAACAATAAATGCGAACAACGTTACCACCTCCCCTAGGTGATATGGCAATCTTTGCAAGGTTTACATAACCTAGTGCGTTTATCCTTACGACAACGCATAGCTATAATGTCTGGCAAAATTTTCAGGGTGTTTTGGTCAAGCCATTAGTTTGACGTCAATATGCCTGATACAAAGAAGGAGAGACAAATTGTCTCTCCTTACACCTACTGCGCAACCACAGCACTAACTTCTGCACGAATGCAACTGTGATAACACAATAAGTTACCTACTTAGAAATTTCTTTCCAAAGGTACTGGTGGCTCAGCATAGGGTTATAGTAAACACCGTCAACATCAGCGCGTGACACAATAAACGCTTGACGAGTTGGGTAGGGGATAAAAGGTACGTCTTCGTAAGCGAGAGACGCTACGGTGTTATAAAGCAACTCGCGCTCAGTTGTGTCGGTTGTAGCTCTAGCATCTTCTAACAAACTATCGATCTCAGCATTTTGATAGTTGAGCAGACCACCGTAGAAACCGCCAGAATGGTAGAAGGTGTACATGTAGTTGTCTGGATCAGCATAATCAGGTGCCCAACCTACAATCGAGAGAGGTAGTTTACCTGCTTGGCGGTCTGCCAAGAAGTCTGGCCACTGAATACCACGCACATTCACGATAAAGTTGGGGTTTAAGTCTTCAATGTTTTGCTTGAGGATTTCAGTAATGGTTTGGCGTACCGTGTTACCCGTGTTGTAGCTTAAAGTGATTTCAAAACCAGTATCCCAAAGCTCACCATCTAACGCGGCACGGAAAGCGTCTTCAGCACGTTCGGGATCGTACGTGTAGACAGGTACATCTGGATCGTAGCCTAAGAAGGTAGGTGGCAGCGCCATGGTAAGCACAACACCTTTACCAAGGTAGAGCTGCTCTAAAAACTGGTCAGGGTCAAAGCTGTAGGCAAAGCCAAGACGCACATTGGGGTCAGCAAAAAAGTCAGCAGGAACGCCGCTACCATCAAGTTCACCCGAACCAACATTGGCTGCATTGTCAGCAGTAACCACGTCTTGATTCATGTGTAGTGCGCCTACTGAAAGTGAGGTCCAAGCTGGGTCTTCGTGGATGGTTACGCCGTCTAATCCGCGAATTTGTGCTTCAACAGTGCCCCAGGTATTTACCGCAATGCGGTCAGCGTCGCCTTGTTGTAGAGCTAAGATACGGGTTGATTCTTCATCAACAATTTGTAAGAGCACGTTTTGGATTTCGGGTTGTTCACCCCAGTAACCGTCGTAAGCTTCGGCAACGGTGTTGGTACCATCCCACTCAACTAGTCGGTAAGCACCCGTACCACTTACGTGATTATGCATATAAGACTCGCGCAAATCCACGCCAACCCAGTCGCGCCAAGTGTCTTCAGTGCCATCCCACATGCCGTTTTCAACCGCCCAAACCATATCCACCACGCTTGCGTTAGTGTACATAAGTTTTACAAAAAAGGCTGGGTCAACAGCAGGTAGGTTGAACTGCACGGTAAGGCCGTCATCACCGTCTGGGCAGGTTACAGCGCCATCAATCATGGCATAGGTGATGCTGTCATCGTCATTGGCATTGGAATCTGTACCAAGCAGTGCCTCAGCCTGGAACCAAATGCCAGAGCCGGGTGCGTTAGTAACGAGGCCACGCTCAATGGAGTACTCAACATCTTTACAGCTCATGGGATTACCTGAGTGGAAGGTGACGCCTTCACGCAAAGTGTAGGTATAGGTGAGGCCGTCCGCTGAGATGCTGTGGTCAACAGCTAGCGACGGCACGTAGTCGGTGATGCTGTCACCATCATAGGCATAGAGGGTTTCGTAAACGTTCTCGAGCACTGTACCAGACGACGTATCGTAAGCCTCTGCTGGATCGAGCGTATCAATTTCCCCAAAGCTCATGTACACATAGGTATCATCTGCAGATTGTGCTGCACCTGTACTTAGGAGCAGTGCGACACTTCCCATAATCACATATTTGACG
>JBCCBI010000655.1:0-2052 GCA_039034155.1 Deinococcota bacterium
GGGTAACAATGTAGCTTGTAAAGGTCTTACCTCATTGTAGTGAGCACACAATTTGCACGTGTGAAACGCTGTGCTCGAGCCTGTCACGTATACTTAAATTCATGCCGCTTTCGCACCATGTTCTTTGGGTCAACGACATTAAGATGTCTGAAACAAGTATGAAACAACACCTGCGTGCTACCTACCCTAGTGACAACCTCAACTTTACCTTTGAGCCTGATCGCAACAAGCTTCAAGAACACCTTGCAACCACGACTATTTTAGTTGATGGCTCTGCACAAGATATTGCCCTAGATGCCCCCAAACTTAAACACGTGATTGTGCCTTGGGCAGGTACAACTCAACTACGCGATAAACTACTTGCGCGCCCCCACTTGACCTTACACAATTCCCATTACAATGCATCTTTTGTCGCCCAATATGCCGTCGCCATGATGTTTGCAGCAGCCCATAGACTTCCCTATGCTGACAGACGGTTACGCACGGGCGATTGGACTATGCGTTACGACACCAGTTTTGGCGCTATGCAACTGGCAGGTAAAACGGTGTTACTTCTGGGCTATGGTGCGATTGGTCAAGCTATTGCACGCTTGTTACACCCTTTCGGTATGAAGGTGACTGTCCTTAAACGCACACCTGATGTTTATGACTCTGCTAATGCTGACATCCTCAATCGTATTTATACACCTGCTGATATGTTCAGCGCCCTTGCTGCTGCAGACGTAATCATGTGTAGTTTGCCGCTTACGCCAACAACTGAGACACTCCTTGATGCACGCGCCCTCAGCCATCTCAAGCCTCATAGCATTCTGGTGAATGTTGGCAGAGGGCAGGTTATTCACGAAGAAGCCTTGTACAACCATTTGTTAAACCAACCACGCTGCGTGGCCGCGCTTGATGTCTGGTGGCAAAATGCAGGTAAACACACTGACGAACCTAGTTTTCCCGCAACATACCCGTTTTGGGAACTACCCAATGTCATCATGGGTCCACACCGCGCGGGTCAAGTTAAAGGCAACAATCAGACGCGTTTTGAAGATGTTGCTCAAACCATAGCTGCGCTATGTCGTGGTGAGATGCGTAACCAAGTGAATATTCAACAAGGGTACTAACGTAGGCCAGATGTACTCATAGTAGGTTTTATTTTGTCTTTTGAACGCAAATTATACTCTCACTTAGAGTCAGACACGTGCTTGACGTGCTAGCCAGTCTGCTTTAGAAAGACGCACACGGTCTTCAGCAACCCACTTGCCACGTTTTTGATAGCCTTGATCTAGGTGCTCTACAAATTTCATGCCCAGTTTTTCTAGCACGCGCCTACTTGCGATGTTCCACGTAGCGTGCCAAGCTTCAATATGCGTTGCAGATAACTTTGTAAAGCCTAGCTCGAGCACCGCAGCAAGTGCCTCAGTTGTGTAGCCTTGTCCTTGGTGCTTCGGGTGACAAAAATAGCCAATATCCCAAATGTCTTCTACATCTGTTTGCCGCAAGCTAATGCGCCCGATAAATGCTTCATCATTCGTGCGGACAAAACTAAACGTGTAGGCACGCCCTTGTCGCCACTGCTCGAGGTTACGTGCCAAGGGTTCATGCAGTTCATCAGCAGAGCTTGGTGGCTCCCAAAGCATACCGTCGTTAAATCCAGCTGTTCGGGTAGCATCAAAAATATGAGGGATATCGTCTGCAGACGGTGCGCGGAGCTTCAAACGCGGTGTTGTTAAGGTTAGCGTGAGTGACAATGTCTCGCACATGCAATAACCTATCACACCTTATCACCCGCGTTTTCAAGTAATGTCCTAAACGCTGTTCCCCCGTTACTAAGCCGAGATCATCACATCTAAGTACCTACAACTTGTTTTGCTGGCTGCCAATCATACTCCATGTACACTGCCGTCTGACGTGCTACCTCTGTTCCCAGTAGCTTCTCAACCACATAAAACGACGCATCAATTCCAGCTGAGATTCCTGCTGAGGTGATGATTTTGCCGTTGTCCGTAAAGCGTTCCTGCGGGCACAAAATGGCTTTGGGTACAAGCTCTTTCAGGTTGTTAA
>JBCCBI010000656.1:0-2008 GCA_039034155.1 Deinococcota bacterium
CGTAGGCTCAAAGTCTTCAGGGTCTTGAAAGAAACCTATCGTCATCGACGGCGTCGCTTTGCGTTAAGGCTTACCCTCATCGCTGCGCTTTACAACCTTGATCTAGTTAGTCCTTGACTTTCGCCGGAGGTCTACTGTTAACGCCCCTCTAAAAACGCCCGCAACCGCGCTGCCAACTGCGGAAACTCAATCAAAAACGCATCGTGACCATGCGGACTGTGAATGCGCACGTAGCTCGAGTTCGCGAGACCTTCAGCTAGCTCGAGCTGTTCTTTTTCCGGATACAGCACATCACTTTGAATGCCCATCACTAACGCAGGTTGGCGGATGGTACTCAGTACCTTGCTGAGCTTGCCGCGCCCCTCAGCCACGTCATAGTCGTCCATCGCTTTGGTGATGTAAAGGTAGGTGTTAGCATCAAAACGGCTGACCAGTTTCACGCCCTGATAGTTGAGGTAGGACTCAATCTCAAAGGTCATCCCTAACAGGTCGGTAGGGGCACTGACCCGTTCACGTCCAAACTTGGCATCTAGCGAATCCAGTGAACGATAGCTAAGCATAGCGATTGCTCTCGCTAAACCTAAGCCGCTCTCGGGTTGACCGTCTGCTGGATAGTTACCTTGTTGCCAACTAGGGTCACTGGTGATGGCTTTGCGGGCAACCTCATTTAAGCCAATAGCCCACGCGGAATGGCGCGCGCCAATAGCAATGGGAACAATGCTCTTAACCATATCTGGGTAGAGTGCTGCCCACTCGAGCACCTGCATACCGCCCATTGACCCACCAATGACCGATGCTAAGCTGCACACACCAAGCGCATCTAGTAAACGCTTTTGCAACCTCACCATGTCCCGCACGGTGTAGCGCGGAAAGCTGAGGCGGTAAGGTTCATTGGTCTGGGGGTTGATGCTACTTGGTCCCGTTGTCCCATAGCAACCACCCAGCACATTGCTACAAACCACAAAAAAACGGTTGGTGTCAATTGGCTTGCCCGGCCCAATGAGCGGGTCCCACCAGCCCGGAACTTGCTTGCCAGATGAGGGTTCTGCCCCTAAAGACGTACTTACGTGGCTGGCGTGAAACCCCGCAGCGTGCGCAGAACCCGTGAGCGCGTGGCAGATGAGGATGGCGTTGTCAGCTTTGCTGTTTAGCTCCCCGTAGGTTTCATACGTGATGGTGACGTGCTTTAGAGACGCGCCGTAATCTAGCTCGAGCGGATTTGCTTCACTCGCCAGCTTGAGTTGTTCCGGCACCACCACACCCACACTACCCAGCACATCCACCTGACTGCGTGCCAGTAACGCCGCATGGTCGCCCCAGGTTTCATGAACAAGCACCCGACTCGTATTCATGTTTTGAGTTCCAACACGTTATACATCATTATCCTTTTATGATTGAGGCTCATTGAACTGCTTGTCGAAACATATCAACTTTGAATGTTGTCTCTAGACAGGGGGAAGGGGGAAAGGGAGAGAGGGAGATTTCATCAGGTGCTGCATATGTATCACTGCACCATCACGACACTATGATGGTACTGCGAAAAGGATTTCGGTGGACGTCAAGCTAAGCACTTAATGCTTGGTCAAAATCTTGTTTGATGTCGTCAACGTCTTCGAGTCCCACACTCACCCGAATCAGTGCGCGGCTCACGCCAGCTTGGGCTTTGGCAACCTCACTTAAACTTGCGTGGGTGGTCGTCCACGGGTTGATGACGACCGTTTTGGCATCACCAATGTTGGCAAGGTGGGATGCTAACTTCACATTGTCTAAAAATTTGTGAGCCGTTGCCTCATCACGTGCTTCAAAACTGAGGACGGCGCCAAAGCCGTGCTTTAGTGTTTTGGTAGCTGTTTCATGGCAAGGGCTCGAGCCTAAACCCGGATACGACACAGACGCCACCGCTGGATGCTTCTCCAACCACTCAGCCAGTGCTAATGCTGAGTCACAAGCTCGTTGCACCCTAAGCGAAAGTGTTTCCAGACCCTGAAGTCCTAATGATGCCGCATAC
>JBCCBI010000657.1:0-1983 GCA_039034155.1 Deinococcota bacterium
ATCCAGACATTCACGCGGCGGCGGATGCGATGGGTAACCTAAAAGAGGAGGTCGTCACACCTATTCCTAAAAATCAAGCTGTGTATGACACACTGTACAGCGAATATAAACGCCTCTACAACAGCTTTGGACGCGGTGAGAACAACGTGATGAAAACGCTCAAACGGGTACGGCAACAGGCTAAACAACACGCAGCGCAGGTGGCTGCATGAGGCAAAATATGATTAGTCAGCATCAACGTTGGCAAGCGATGCAAAGGGCAACATTATGAAAGAACTTGCGATCCCAAGTTTATGGTTTGTATGCGGTTCCCAGCACCTCTATGGACCTGAACCCCTTAAAGAAGTGAACCATAATGCCCAACAGGTTGCGGCAGGTTTACACGATGCTGAGGCCACGGCGCTACCTATCGTCTACAAAGGCTTGCTGACCACACCAGACGAAATCACATCACTTTGTGCGCAGGCAAGTGCTGACCCCAACTGCGCTGGGCTTATTATTTGGATGCACACGTTTTCACCGTCCAAAATGTGGATTCGTGGGCTATCCAACCTCACCAAGCCGCTGTGCCACTTGCACACGCAGATGAACCGCGACTTGCCGTGGGACAGCATTGACATGGATTTTATGAACCTGAACCAAGCGGCCCACGGCGACCGCGAAGCGGGGTTTTTGCACAGCCGTATAGGGCTCAAACGCAAGGTTGTTGTCGGTCACTGGCAAGACCCCGACGTTCATGCTGAACTTGGTCGGTGGACCCGTGTAGCTCACGCGTGGCACGACCTCCAAGGTGCGAAGTTTGCTCGTATTGGTGACAACATGCGTCAAGTGGCTGTGACTGAGGGCGATAAAGTCGCGGCAGAACTGCGCTTTGGGGCATCTATCAACGGCTATGGCGTGGGGGATGTCGTTTCCTACGTACACGCGGTGAGTGATGCCCACATTGCTGAGTTAGTGACGGAGTACGAAGATGTGTATGAGGTTGTTGCAAGTTTGCGGCAAGGTGGTGAGCAGTATGATGCCTTACGGTATGCGGCCCGGCTCGAGCTTGGCTTGCGGTCGTTTTTAGAAGAAGGCAACTTTAAGGGCCTCACCGATACCTTTGAAGATTTGCATGGGCTTGACCAACTGCCTGGTCTTCCTATTCAACGTCTCATGGCAGACGGCTACGGCTTTGGCGGCGAAGGTGACTGGAAAACCGCTGTGCTGTTGCGGGCTATGAAAGTCATGGCGCACGGACTAAATGGTGGCACGTCGTTCATGGAAGATTACACCTACCACCTAGCGCCCACAGGTCACCAAGTGCTGGGCGCGCACATGCTAGAAATCTGTCCGTCAATAGCAGCAGGAACGCCCAGTGTGGAAATTCACCCCTTAGGGATTGGTGGTAAAAGCGACCCTGTGCGCCTTGTGTTTGATGCTCCCGAAGGCGAGGCCATCAACGTGTCACTTATTGATATGGGCAACCGTTTCCGCTTGATTGTCAATGAAGTCACTGCCGTAAGTCACCCGCCTCTACCTAAATTGCCAGTTGCAAGGGCAGTGTGGGAATGCAAACCCGACTTTAAGACAGCAATTGCCGCTTGGATTTACGCAGGCGGCGCGCATCACACGGTCTACAGCTATCCGCTAACAACTACTTATGTAGAAGATTTTGCCGAGCTAGCTGGTGTTGAACCTATTGTGATTGATGATGCCACAACATTGCGCGAACTAAAACGCGAACTTGCGCATAACGACCTTACGTATGCACTATCGCAAGGGTTGCGAGGCTAGTTGACGACCTAAATTTTGTTCTACCAGATTGTAAAAGGGCAGCTCACAGTGGCTGCCCTTTTTTGTTGAGATGATGTTTGCTGAGGCTGCTAAAAGTCAGCTGTCACAAGAATCCACAAAGGAAGGTCAGGTTGTAAGGTTCGCTCCTCAAACTCAAACGTGATGACACCGTCGGCTGATGGGTCGTTAATAGTTGCTAAGGTGATG
>JBCCBI010000658.1:0-1972 GCA_039034155.1 Deinococcota bacterium
CACTGATGAGGGTGTTATTGAGTACGTGGTTGGCAACAGCCTAGAAGATTTTTCAGGGCATACACACGGTTATTATTCATATTGTTGGCAATTAAGCGACCCTTGCGCTTTGATTATAGGTATGAGCTGTGAAGAGGTGCGCCAACATTTGATGCTATCTGAGGGTCAAGAGGTAAACACAGCCCACTTGCAGGAAATTATGGGTTCTAAACGCGCTGCGTTTCGTGACTACTTTAACGCAACCAACGAGCGGAACAAAAAGGGCAGGCCTTGGTATGAATTTTTGAAAAATGTTGGTGCTATCCCAACGACGGCTCGAATGGCATTCCGTATTAAAGATGCAGAACTGTCTTAACCCTTATCTCCAGCCCTGCGCATCATGCGTGTGGCTAGTCTTATATTTGTAATCGTTCTAAAATTCCACACAACACAAAAAGACACCCACACGGCTTGGGTTGTATAGATCACAATATCTGTGGGCACACGTGACAAGGTGAAGTTATACAAACCATCAAGCGCAGCAAGTGCAAACATAACACCAGCTTGCCAGTCACCATGCTTGCGGAAGTAGGTTTCTGCAAGCAGTCCAGCACCTAACATCAATACGAAATTAAGTAGATACCAGACTTCAATCATTAGTGTCACCAGTTTTATTTATTTTTAGGTGTCGCTTGAGTAATTCCCACAATAGTACATAAAGTTTTTCGCCAAAAAATCCAAGTACTGCTTGCCCTGTCCAGATAATCCGCAAAGGTACATTAGAGTAAACATACATAAAGTTGCCAATAAAATAGATCACCACACTAACGATGAGAATGCCTGTCCACACGTTGCTGCGGGATAGCTCTACCTTTTCACGTGTTTCACGTCCTAGCCAGACAACGCCGCTGATAAATGCTCCTAGGATAAGTAACAGCTCATCTTGAATGGCGTTACCAGCAGTTTGGGCTAAGCTCAATAGGTACACGGTAGGTGTGTATCCCATTAGCGCTGTTATAAAACGCACCATAAATGAACGCAATCTCATCGCCCGCCAGATCATTGCTAATACTTGGCAATGTGAATGAATAAAACTTGTCACCATAAGTCCCTGCTACAACTTGCACATATTCGATGCGCTCTAGGGTTAAATTTGCCAATCGTAGACCGTCACGTGCATGGATAAAAAAGCCAACCTGACCATGTAGCCAAGTCGTGCGTTGAATGCGGAAGTCAATCTCATACTCCACCACATCTTGTGGGCACCAACCGTTTGGGTGTTCATCGTCATTTAGCGGTATGTACTCAACTACACCATCATCTGCACGTGTACCCACATAGACAAATGCTGGTTTCCTGCGCTCAATAGCTTCTGCTGTGCGCGAAGATTCAAGTGCAAAGCTACCAATTGTAATTAAAGTCAGGGACGCTAATACAACGTCCCTGACTAAGTTGCTTTTACGCACGTTTAGCCCGTAACCGTAATACCCGGTTCCCACTGAACAGCTTTGCGTTTTAAGGCGGCTTTGACAGTTTCGTCATCGTCATCAGTTAGCCAAGCCTCAATCTTGTCACCCCAATCAACCGCATCAAGCAGTGACACAAGCATGTCGATGGCTTTACTTAGCATCATCATAGTGATTTTGTTGGGTCTGACTTTGACTTTTTCAAGCATGTCAAGCAGGGCGTCCAAAACCATCATTTTCTTTTGCTCACCGGGGGTATCATCATCACTAAACGCCTCCACGAACTCAATTGCGATTAGTAAAGTTGTCCAGTGCTGCATTGCAAATCTTAGTGCTTTAATCATTGTTGTTATCCTCTCTACATTCCATATAGTTGTCGAAGGCTTCATCCACTCCCATACCCGCTTCACGTTCAGCCTGAGCTCTTCGCCGCGCACCCGCCCGTCCTCGACATCCAGTCGGGACAGCAGCCGGAACTTCAACGCGCCGACCAGGAGATCGCCGCGCCAGTCCGGGAACATGTCGCC
>JBCCBI010000659.1:0-1962 GCA_039034155.1 Deinococcota bacterium
GGTAGGCACCAATGATGAGATCAGAAAGAAATTGTTTGGTCATCACGGCCCTTCTATAAGTTGAATGCCCTCATCGGGTGTAGCTCTATAAGTCACGCCCTGATAGGTGGCTGTCATATCGTAAAGCCCATCCTCAGATGGTTCTAGTATCTCCACTTCAACACCTGCGCACATGGCTATTGTCCAACCATCAGTAAAGTCGGCCTCAATAATGGCGACATCTTGCGTATACTCACCCTCATCGTCGAAAAGAATTCCTTGGAAAAATACATACTGTCTAAGACATTCTTCCGTTTTACGCTGCGGTATACGCCTCACAACATATAAGGAATCAGTATTAACCCAATAGGAAACTGAAAATAGACTGTAGAACCGAATCCACTTACCTACAATCTCAGCAACAATAATCTCATTGTCCGCTACATCTTCAAGAAGAGTATTAACACTTGGCTCACCTATCACAACATAAAGCTCGTTTACTTCAAATACGCTCGAGTCTTGTGCTTGTGCTAAAGCCAGAAACATAAAAACTGCCACAATGATTTTATTCATGAGGCAGTTTAACTTTTGCAAATTAGTTAAGCAATAGTTGTGATGCTATTTCATGGCATTACCTCCAGAAAAGTGGCTCATTTATGTCCCTTTTTGTGAAACAAAGGCTTGTTTTGTTCACAAATTTGGAACAGTGCGGGCAAAAAATTTTAGTCGTCAGTGTCTGAGACGTACTCGAGCAAGTCGCTAACCCCAACTTCTTCATTGGTGATTGTGTTTAGCCCCCGGATAATGTCCGCCAAAACATCAAGATCAATTCGTTTAACATCTTCGCTATGCCTTGCCAAACGATAAACGGTATTTTCGCGCCCACGTTCTGTTTCCATCGCAAGCTTATATGCGCTTAATCCACGCTTGTCTAAGAAAGTGCCTAAACGCAACTTAACTTGTGCCACTGGTGAAATGCTAACACAGGTGTCCATGCAATTATACTAACATGTTTTGTAGACCACTTGTCAATAGTCCACTATAATGTTAGTATGATCTATAGCCAAGGACAGACGCCGTCCAAAGCAGCGTCCTTGGCTAAATCCAGTAAAGGTAAAGGATTGACATGTATTTTACACCTAATTCACCCACCCAACAGGTACAAACACCGCAACTCACCCAGCGTCAGCTCGAGTGCCAACGCCTGCGCGACCAAATCACCGACCTGTTCGCTGACCTAAGCATCACTAACGAAGACAACCAACGCTTCGTCTGCGAACTTGTCACCGAAGGTAAGCGCAACTTAAACACAATGGGCGTTGAAGACCTCACCAACGTTGAGGGCTATCTGTGGACTGAACGCCGTAAGCGCAACCCACAACCCGTCAAACCACAACCTGTCAGCACCCTAAACGTAGAAGAACTGCTGGCATGACCACCCCCACAATTCAAAGGACTAGCAGCTCATGCTAGTCCGCTCATTTTGCTTGTCTTTTTTGTTGCCACCAGCTTGTGATGCGCCACTTAAAGCCTTGCGACGCAGACAGCAAACCAAACGCCTCGAGCACCACCTCAAACAACTCTGTAAGCTTTACCCTGAACTGGGCAAAGCTTTGGACGAGTTTGAACGCGCTGACATCCAACTGCACGGCGCAAAACAACGCGGTGAAACACCTAGTAGCTCACTATTGCTTGACCACCGCAACTGGGCTGAGATGGTTGCAGGCATCATGTATGACCTGCGCTATGGCGAGGTGGACTATGGCGATGACGATTGATCGAACAAATGTACACGAGTTACTCGAGCCACGTAAGGCTGATGGCTATCTGAACGCTACGATGATGTGTAAGGCCTACGATAAATTGTTGGGCAACTGGCTCAATAATAAATCCACAGATGAACTCTTAGAGGCACTATCTTTCGATATTGGAATTCCAATATCGAAAGATAGTGCCTCTAAGAGTTCATCTGTGGATTTATTA
>JBCCBI010000660.1:0-1902 GCA_039034155.1 Deinococcota bacterium
CTTGCCCACCAGCTCGAAACAACTGTCTATCAACTCAAGCAAGGACTGCTTGATGACTACATGAGCCAGCAACTTAAACAACCTTCCTATCCCATGAGGTTGTGTGCGTAAGTCCTAATAAGGTTAGTTTAGCGTGTCTAAGTAGGCAATATGAAATGAAGTGCTCC
This sequence comes from Deinococcota bacterium, assembly GCA_039034155.1. Taxonomy (GTDB): domain Bacteria; phylum Deinococcota; class Deinococci; order Deinococcales; family Trueperaceae; genus JBCCBI01. The sequence continues at coordinate 168 of JBCCBI010000660.1, forward strand.
AGACGTCACCTACACAAGGTGCTCATCACGCTTACAACATGACATCAACAAAAACCGCACAGCCTGAATTTACAGAGACTGTGCGGTTAAATAAAAAATTGGTAGGCGCGGGCAGGATTGAACTGCCGACCTCTACAGTGTCAATGTAGCGCTCTCCCACTGAGCTACGCGCCTGCAAAATGAGTTGTAATGACATCACACTACATGGATATCGAAGCTAGGTGTGATGTGGAGGCACGGGTCGGATTCGAACCGACGCATAAAGGATTTGCAGTCCTCTGCCTTACCACTTGGCTACCGTGCCAGACTACCTTATTGAGCGCACCATCAAGTGTGCGGGTAAGTGCTCGCCTTGCGCCAAGCAACACGTAAGGTATCACGTGAGGGTGCCCCTGTCAATGTAAAAAGAGCACAACCTCGATGCTAGAAGATTATAGCGGACAAGCAACGCCAATGTCATCTGCGAGGGTACGTAGCCCTGCTACCGTCTTTTGCGCCACTGGAATCCCGTCCTTTTTACGAGTTTGTTCGCGCTGATATTCCAGCTCACCGGGCAGGAGAACTGGCCTAGCTGGGTCGATGGGCTTAGCGTTTTTAACCTCACTTATAAGTTGCGCTAGGCGGGTATCAAACACATCTCTGTCCATAAATACCTCGGGTTGAATGGCTATCATGGTGTGAGAGACGTCATAATGCTGCTCATCTTGAAAAACGCTCAAACCAAACTTAGCGCCACTCATCACGCCGGTGAGAATATCGGTGATGAGGCTCATACCGTAGCCTTTGTATTCACCGATGGGCAAAAGTGGTCCGTCCATCGCCTCCGCTGGGTTGGTCGTGGTGCGCCCGTCTTTGGTGAGTGCCCAGCTTTCCGGCATGTCTTTGCTAAGGTGCTTGTACCAGCCCATCATGCCTTTGCCGCTCATGGTGAGGGCCATGTCGAGCATAATAGGGTGCTCGAGCGGCGTAGGAACTGCCATGCCCCACGGGTTGGTGGCCAGCACAGGTTCAGCTGATCCCCACGGGGCCATTTCCGACGCGGCGTTAGTCATTGACCAGCCAATTAAGCCCGACTTAGCCGCCTGGACTGCGTGGTAGCCTGCGATGCCAAAGTGGTTGCTGTTACGCACGGTAACGATAGCGATGCCAACATCTTTTGCAAGAGTAACTGCTCGAGCCATTGCTTTGTGCGCCGCTACATAGCCAAAGCCTTTTGTAGCATCTAGCAAGGCAAACGCGCCACCTTCGCGCTCCCAAATCATGGGTGCATTTGGAAGGATGCCGCCACCGGAGACGCGCCGCTGATAGCGAAACAGTTTCTCGAGCCCCTGACCTTGCCCAGGGTGATACCACAAACTCGCGGTGATGATGCCATCTGTGACGGTCTCTGCCTCAGATTCAGTTGCGCCAATAGCACGTAAGACAGATGTAGAAAACTCACGCAAGGTAGCTTCAGGAAAATAGCTAACGGGTTCGTTGGAGGTGATGTCGTAAGCCATGGACTATGATACACGTGCCTAATGACATGCGTTCTGGTGAGGATGGCTCGAGCTGTAGAAAAATAGTAGCTAGCTTTGTACCCAAGGTGGCTGGTGTTGCCCCAACATAAGCTCGGTAATGTGGCGCGTTGCTGGATGGTGAATCTTGTTGCATTGAGCTATGACTGCTGCATGGTCATCCATCGCGTCGGTGTTGCGGTCGTCGGCGAAGCCCGCAACGTCGCCCGTGAGGAACA
>JBCCBI010000661.1:0-1897 GCA_039034155.1 Deinococcota bacterium
GCCAAGATAAGAATTATCAAGAACTGGGCGTGGAATGCCAAACGATTCAGGACAGATACAAAAGCGGACAAAGGAAGATAGCTAGGCTCGAGCACGAATTACGCGAAAAGGAAAAAGACATTCGCGAAGGCGATGCAAGATACAAAAAGCTTTTTGGCGCTCACGTTGATATTACGAGGGCATTTCTTGATCGCAATGCTGACCAAAAGCTGCTTTCGCATAGCCTAGATTTTCAAAGGGAAGCCCATGAGCCTACTAAGAGTTGACCTTGACATTAAACAGGGTGCTAGCTTTGACGATTACTTTGAGTTCAGTAGGGATGGACAACCCACCGATTTAACGGGGTGCGCCGCCAAAATGCAAGTGCGCAAGCGGGTTGAGGATGAGATAGTAGTACTCGAGCTGTCAACTGGCAATGGGCGCCTAATCATTGATGGGCTTGCTGGCATCGTAACCTTTAACCTCGAGCCAACCGCAACACAAAATGCCACTTGGACTAAGGGCGTTTACGACCTCAAAATCACCTGGCCTGACGGACATATTGACAAATGTATCTCTGGTTATGTCAATCACATCTTGGCGGTGACACGTGCGGATTGATCCGGACAAAATCGTTTACGTTAAGCGTGGAGAAGCACAGCTTAAGATAGTCAATCGCAAGATTAAGGTTGATTTAGGCATTCAAGGGCCACCGGGGCCACCTGGGGCAATCGGTCCTCAAGGGCCACCAGGTCCACCTGGGGCGCTTGGCTCAGATGCAAACCAAGAAATTGAAGTCTTAGGCGCACTAACACAACCTCTTGTTATTACCCATACGTTAGGCAAAAATCCACACGTTGATTTTATAGACGAAAATGGCAACGCCATCAGACTAGATGTCAAATATGTTGACAACGCAACACTCGAGCTGTCGTGGTTACCCCGTGGCTCAGTACTTATAGGAACGGTGATCTTAAATTGAGACAGTCAGATAAGCCAGAATTTCCGGTACAAACCTCACTTGAAGCTGCTGATACAGGGTATTGGACGCTTGGCTTTAAAGCAGATGGTCCCTATGTCATGTTTGAAAATGGCAGTGAGCAAAAAATAACGCTTGGTGAGGTCCAAAACAACTTAACGGCTATTACTGCACCTACTGTTACCAACAATGCTAGTGAGGGCTATGCTGTTAATAGCGTATGGATTGACACCCAAGCCAATGAGATATACAGATTGCTTGAATTTGACAATCCTACCCCCGGAGATGCTGTTTGGGTTAAAACGTCTCTAAGTGTTGATGAGCTTGGTGCGCTAGCACTTAAAAACGTTGTTGCGGGTGCAGATATTCAAGATGGTGTCATCACCCTACCTAAACTCGCAGCACAACCACCTACAACACTTGTGGGCAACAATACGGGGGCATCTGCAACACCACAAGCATTAGCACCTGCTGACGTGAGGACAATGCTTGAGGTCGAGCAGAATGCAACTGCTAACCCTAGCTATACCCACACAATCAGTGCCGAGTCATCTGGCAGTGTGACCGCAAGTACACATGGCTGCGGAACCAACCCCAAGAGTGTTGAATTTTATGAGGGGGCAACAGCGCCGCGCGCTCGAGCACGTATTGATATTAATATTGCTACCAACGGCGACATCAGCTACTCGTCAGTTGTACCCGTGACGGGTGTCTTACAGATCGTTGGCTAATGGCTGCAAGTAACGACTACACGCAAAACATAAGTGTACATGGGCAAAGTGGCGGTACTGATGGGCGTGTAGTGCGCTTAAACAGTGGAAATATATGGCAAGACGCCGAGCCAGGTGATGCATCTAGCGAACTTGGGTTTCTTTTTTACAAACAAAACGGGGATTACTTTGAGCCTGGACGTGTTATTTATGACTTGTCTGGGCTTAC
>JBCCBI010000662.1:0-1887 GCA_039034155.1 Deinococcota bacterium
GGCGTGTATATGTTTAGCATCACCTGTGTAGCGGTCCTTGTGTTGGTGTATTTGCTACGTCCAACGCAAATATCAGTTAATACATCTATCTAAACGGATAGCTAGATGTATTAACAGCTGTACTTTATCGGTTACAAACCTGTGTCAGACGCCATTTGGTGCAAAAAGAATTTTACCGTCGCGGCCTGCTGTGCTGTAGGCTTGTACGGCGTCCGTGACTTGGTCAAGGCTGTAGCGTGCTGCCACGTTTGCATGGAGCCGCCCGGCTATGACGTCTTGGGTCAATTCGTTGTAAACCCTTGCTTTTTCTTGCGCGGAGGCATTTTGGATCCAGGGAAGTAGCCAAAACCCCCTAATTTTTAGGTCATTAAAAATAATAAGTCCCTCATTAATCTGAGCAGGTTGATAAGAAAGACCGCCAAATGAAACAAGAGTGCCACCGTACTCGAGCGTCTTAGCAAGGTGACCAAATGTCTCACCAGACACTGCATCAAGTGCTAAACGCATTTGACTATCAGTTTTTGTTTGGACGCGCGTTGATAGATCGGGACCGTCTAAAAAAACAGCGTCTGCCCCCTCCGCTTCGAGTTTAGTTTTTGCTTCCTCCCTACGAACCACACAGGCAACCTTAATTCCGCGAGCTTTGCCTAGCTGTATAACATATTGCCCAACTGCTGAGTTAGCAGCAGATTGAATAATCCAATCACCTGGGCTGAGGTCTACATAATTTTGTAACATCAGGTAGGCGGTTGCTGGATTTACCGTGAGCATAGATATTTGGTCTAAATCTGCTTCTGGCAAAGGGACAAGCTCGTTGATGTTACGAACCACTTCGGTTGTCCAGGTTGAACCACCGGGCAGCAAAACGAGAGAGCCAACCTCAACGCCCTCGCCATTGACATCACGAACGCGTCCAAGCCCTTCAAGTCCTGGGGTGGCGGGGAGTTCAGGAAGATTACCGTAGATGCCTTCGATAATGGCAATATCAGATGGATTTACCGGTGCACGTAGCACGTCAATCCGTGCCGTACCTTCGAGCATAGATAAAGAACTACTTTCTTCGACACGAAGTACGTCACTAGGTGCACCAAATTTCGAAAAAACAATACTTTTCATACTATATCCTTACAATGAAATTTTCATCTAGAGTTGTCCTGGCAACTTTAGATGCGAGCTAGCTGAGTCGAGATAAACCCACTTGGTATGGGGTAACTTATCTGGGAATTATTACTAGATGGCAATTTGTAATTTTGATACATTGCTCGAGTAGGGCGTCTTCTTTATGAATTCGCTTGGCCTCGAGCACAAGCTTTTAAAAATTCTACAATTGATGAATCTATTTGTCAATCACTTGATGAATTTATCTTGAACGTGTCCAACACTTGATGTAGCGTTGGAATAACTTATGCAGCTGTATAGCAAGGAGCGATTGCTGTGGGACGAAAAAATCTAGCTGCTAAACGTCGAGAAGACATCCTTGATGCGTTTGAAGACTGCATTATTGAACGTGGTATTCAAGGTAGCTCGTTTCAGCATATTGCCGGGGTACTTGGTATGGACCGAAATATCATCAGTCACTACTTTGGCAATCGAGATGCATTAGTTGATGCTATGACGCAACGTATTGTTGCTGCCTACGACGCACGTGTGGCCGGGGCATTGACAAACTTAGAGCCATCGGCAAGTGTCATGGAGCTGGTCGATGCTTTTTACGGTCAGCAAGATGTAACTGAGCGTATGGAAGTTCTCTGGTTGGAAATCTTAGCTTATGCAACACGGTCCGAAACGGTCCGCGTGCGTCTCAAGCAAAGCTATGACAATATGTTTGCAGCAGTGGGGGAGGTTTTGAAGCGTAGGTATCCAAATGCCTCAACACAACAATTGCAA
>JBCCBI010000663.1:0-1880 GCA_039034155.1 Deinococcota bacterium
AAGGTAATCTTTGAAGTAAGACTCCAGCTCGTTCCCGACCATTGTGAGGTCCTTGGGCACGTCGCAGTAGCGGCCTGTATCGGCGAAATGTTCCGCGACACTGGACGCATCGTGCGCATTCCATGCGTCGATGTAGCTGGAGACAAAATCTTTATTCACGCACATACCCTCGCACCTCCCTCGTGATGGGTGTTGTTCTTGTCGGGGCATTGTCTATTTTTTTATTAGTACGAGCGTTGTATACGCTCGGATTTGTCGTTGCCGGTAATCCGCTGAACGAAGTGTCGCTTTAAATCTGTTTGAATTGCATCACTCCTATTGGGTAGGTCAAAGCCGCGGTTTCTCATGGGGGCTTGAGCGTGGGGAAGGCTCCTACGGTGCTGCTAAGCTTAGCCTACGATGGTGATAGCACTAATAACTCGTCTTAGAGGTGAGTCCCGCGTTCTAGCCCGGCAGACACACCAATGCCTGACGCTATAACCGCCCCTTGTGCGCGTATAGGGGGCGAGGAGTTGCCGTTCTTCGTGACGATACTTAGCGTTTACACAGGCGCACCGGCCAATATTGATGCAGACATTCCCTTGTTCATGCAACGCTGGACGGATAGCGTCAGGTTTGGGGGCCAACCCGTAGGAAGTGGCTGTGGATGGTTTGGATCTTATGAGTGATGGTGCGGCGGCCGAGAAGGCTACTGTGCAGCAGCCCGTACAGCGGGGTGTTCGCATTTTTGGCTTGCCCCTAAGGCAGCTGATCAAAGTTGTCGTTTACAGCCTACTGTTAGTTAACTTTGTGCATTACGTATCGAATGACATCACGGTCATGCGTCATGCCGTGCACGACGGTTGGAAGTTAGTCGATTGGACATCTGCCTTTGCCACGACGATGGACGAGAGCGCCTGGTTCGTGTTGCTACTTCTATTTGAATTGGAGACCTATCTACTGTCCGATGAGGCTTTTACTCGTGGACGGGTCATGCTGATGACCGGTGTGAGACTGGTTTGCTACCTTTTCTTGGCCCACACGGTCTACGCCTTTGGCGACGTGACCTGGAAGCTATACAGCGACTATGAAGAGCTCAATACGCCGCTCTGCCAGCTTGCTGACAAGGATCTGTCCTTCGCCCGTAATCTTGAGTATGCGGAGCTCACTCCGGAAAACTGCGCGACGCTCGCCAGCGGCGAGGCCTTTTATCGTTTCGAGCAACAACAGCTAGTAACCGATCCCGAGGGCTTCAAAATTGAACGACAGCTTGCGTGGGCCGATTTACTTGAGGTTTTGATCTGGCTCATCATCCTGTTTTTACTGGAGCTGATGGTTAAGCTACAGGAACGGGGAGTTGCCGAAGGACGCGCTTTGCAGTCCGCGAAGACTGCGAAGGTGATGCTCTATTCGATGCTCTGGTGTCTGGCGGCTTATTGGGCGTACCGTGGTCACTGGGTTTTTGCCTGGGATGAAGCCTTATGGATTCTTGGATTTATGGCTATCGGTATGAATCTGGAAGAGTGGCGTGATGAAATCAAGGCCGAGCACGATTCCGGACAACAGTCTGTTGCAGCTTGACTTCTGAGTGCCGGCGTCCCGCTAGCAAGTCCTCGATTTATCCACCCCAGCTCTAGTTCTTACTGAAGTGAGAGCCAAGCAGTGGTCTCACTATTGATGCATACCTGGTTGAGAGCTAATGCGCGGCTTCAATGATGTCCAAGGTTATTGCAAGCACGTCCAACCGCAGCTGTAATCCAGCCAATTTAAGGATTAGAGAACAGACCAATGACAGATTTTGCTGAAACCATGCCACTCGCAAAATTACTGGGAATCAGTACCTCGGTGGCTAGCAAAGAAAAAGTGCTTGGTCACCTTACGGTGGCGGAAGACGTCTGCAC
>JBCCBI010000664.1:0-1872 GCA_039034155.1 Deinococcota bacterium
CCGTTGGTACTGCTTTTTGGTGTTGCTAGCTACCGTAACGATAAGTCCGTTGTTGTTTATGCGTTGCCACTGAGTATATTAGGAATGGGTGTGGGTACCTATCAATACCTAGATCAAAAGATTCCCTCGTTTGGTCCACCTGCAGCCTGTAGTGCAGGGGTGCCGTGCAGCACACAGTACATCAATTGGTATGGCTTTGTAACCATTCCCTTTTTGGCGCTCACAGCGTTTACGCTCATCTCGGCTATTCTTATTGTGATGATGGCGACTAAAGATGCGCCAGCACGTGAAGGCGTAAACTCTATGCCAAGTATGGAAGCGGCAACAGACTAAACAACGTTCTTACAAGAAGTTGACAAGGCATCTACTCAAGTGGGTGCCTTTTTGGTTTGCATTGAAATATGAGGTTATAAGGCACTTGGGGTCCCCGCTTGCTTACCAAAGCTGATATAACCAAGCTATGAGTACACTTTTACTAGGCTTAGACCCTGACAAATTACCTGAAGCGTCGCTTGCCAGAGTGCGTGACCTTGCACGTGATTACACCATCGTCATCACCAAAGAAGAGCAAGAAATCCAGACCTTGCGTGACGGTGTAGAAATCTGTGTGGGAAATCCTGCTACGCGGTTACTTATTGATGCCCCCAACCTGCGCTGGTGCCAACTGTGGAGTGCAGGCGCGGATTGGCTTTTTAGGCTTCCAGATATAGATACAGTGGCAGCAACAATCACAACGGCGGCAGGCGTGCATCCTGAACCTATTGGCGAGCACGTGTTTGCTATGATCTTGGGTTTAGCGCGGCGCTTTCCTGAACTGATGGTAGCGCAGCAAGCACACACATGGCACAAGCCAGACCGGGTTCATATTATCCATGAGGTCATACGCGTGCGCGAGGTTTATGGCAGCACTTTACTTATTTTGGGTGCGGGCACCATTGGCAGCGAACTTGCCCGACTTGCCAAAGCGTTTAACATGACGGTTTTGGGCGTCCGCAACGATCCCAGCAAAACATCTGACAACATTGACGAAATGTATTCACCAGATGCGCTACACACGCTCTTGCCAAGGGCGGACGTCGTTGTGTCGATTTTGCCATTCACACCTGCTACCAAACATGTTATGAACGCGAGTGCCTTTGCAGCTATGAAACCAGGAGCGCTATTTATTAACGTAGGACGCGGTAAAACTGTGGATGAGCAAGCACTTGTTAACGCGCTTCAGCAAGGTCACTTGGGTGGTGCTGGCCTAGATGTGTTTGAAGTTGAACCTTTACCGCAGGACTCGCCCCTTTGGGAAATACCCAACGTAATCATTACGCCGCATTGTGCGGGGTCAACGCCCAGCTATCAAGCGAGGGCCATGGACATTTTTGTGGATAACCTCGAGCGCTACTTGCAAGATAAGCCCCTTAACAACGTGGTGGATGTGGCTCGAGGTTACTAATATGTCCTTAAGAGACCTGCTCGAGCACACTCTTTTTAAGCCGCGACAAGGACACCTCCGTAATGCCCAAGTACGACGCAATGTGATACTGCGGCACGCGGGCGGCCAGGTCAGGGTGTTCGGTTATGAACTCGAGGTAACGCTCACTGGCGCTCTGCTGCATAAAACTTCTCGTACGCTTTTCTTTGCGCACTAGTAGTAACTCGGTGAGTTTGCGCCCAAGCCTATCAAACACCGGGTGCTCATCAAACAGATCTGTAAATCTCGCCACAGGTGTAACCAGCAAGGTTGTGTCTTCTAGTGCCTCAATACCGTAAATTACAGGCAAGTTAAGCGCTGAGGCAGCTAGCGCCCCCGCAAACTCACCTTCAGCGATAAACGCTTTGTTGGCCTCTTGTCCGTTTTCAGCAGGGTAAAAAAAGCGCAAC
>JBCCBI010000665.1:0-1869 GCA_039034155.1 Deinococcota bacterium
CTACTTTCTACTGCCGACTTACTGCTTAGATATGCCTTTCTTAAATCTGCCACACTATCCTGCTCGGCAACCTCGATACTTGGTCGTCCTAGTCGTCCCATGATGTGAGTTTATCATGCCTTTTGTCGGAGCTGGTATTACATATACCTGCCTGCGAGCTACATCTGCACAGAAACGTGCTAGGCATGTCATGCTAACAACCATGACAAGAACTCCGGTAGCTAAAACGGCGCTTTTAAGCGTCTACGACAAAACGGGCATTGTAGATTTTGCCAAACAGCTTGATGCACTCGGCTACAGTCTCATCTCAACAGGTGGCACCCATAAAACTTTAACTGAGGCAGGTCTTACCGTGCGCCAAGTCAGTGAGGTGACTGGCTCCCCCGAAATTTTGGGTGGGCGCGTCAAAACACTCCATCCAATCATTCACGGGGGCATTTTAGCGAAACGCAACGATGAGCAACTTGCTGAACTGGCTACTCACAACATCGCTACGATTGATGTTGTGGTTGTAAATCTTTATCCGTTTAGAGATGCTGTTGCAGAGAGTCCTGAATTAGCTAACGCCCTCGAGAATATCGACATCGGCGGGCCAACCATGTTGCGGGCTGCTGCTAAAAACTTTCCGTCTGTTTTGGTCGTCAGCAAGCCAGAAGATTATGCGGATGTTGCTATAAAACTTGGGGCTGATGCGGTTGATGATGCCTTCCGGCGGCAGCTTGCGGTGAAAGCCTTTGCCCACGTTGCTGCGTACGATGCTGCCATCACGCGTTACTTGAGTGAGGGCGATATTTGGCAGGGTGATGAGGTTGGGCTCGAGGTTCACAAAATACAAACTCTTCGCTACGGCGAAAACCCGCACCAACAAGCCAGTTTATGGCGGCTTTCAGGTGAACGCGGCCCAGTTGTTGATGCTGAAATTTTACAAGGCAAAGCCATGTCGTTTAATAACTATCAAGACGCTGACGCAGCCTGGGCGCTCCTTAGCGACATCACAACAGCTAATAAAACAAGTGTCGTTGCGCTGAAACACGGCAATCCTTGTGGGGTGGCCCAGGCAGGTACTTTAGTTGATGCCTACAAAAAAGCGCATGACGCTGATCCCCTCAGTATTTTTGGCGGCATTGTGGCAGTGGATCAAGTCATTGATGCTGACCTTGCACAGGTTATGACGCAGATATTCTTGGAAATTGTGCTTGCTCCGGGGTATGAAGACGGGGCGCTCGAGGTCTTTACCGCCAAGAAAAACTTACGCCTCCTAAAAGTCATGCAAAATGACACCTCAACCCACAACCTTCGTATGATTAGCGGCGGCTTACTTGTTCAAGACCGCGATACCCACACCTTTGCAGATGCTAAGCAGAATGTCGTCACAACTCAGCAGCCTCAAAATTGGGACGACGTAGAATTTGCGTGGCACGTCGTTAAACACGCCAAGTCCAATGCTATTGTGCTGGTCAAAGACGGCGTTACCGTGGGCATAGGTTCCGGGCAGGTGTCGCGCATTGGTGCAGCCCAGCAAGCCCTTGCTCAAGCGAGCGACAAAGCCAAGGGCGCAGTTCTCGCTAGCGATGCCTTTTTTCCGTTTGATGACGTGGTACGTGAAGCCGCTAGTTACGGCGTACAAACCGTCATCTCCCCCGGTGGCTCTGTCCGCGATGATGAGGTGATTAGCGCCTGTAACGAACTTGGGGTGGCGATGGTGTTTACGGGCGTGCGCCACTTTAGGCATTAGCTAGAAATCTTGAGTTTTCTTTGAATTCTCCTATGGCCTAGTCACCAATGCTCTTACATCATCACTAAACCTTAAAAAGTGCTTTGTGTTGAATGTGTAAAGTATTGTAGCGTTTGTCTTGAGGGCAGCTCAAG
>JBCCBI010000666.1:0-1868 GCA_039034155.1 Deinococcota bacterium
ATTGAATCAGATCGGCGCTCTAACTGTTTGTTTTGCTGCATTTTGTTGCCGCGAACCGGTGTCCACTTGACCTACGGTCACTTCCTCAACCATTGCCTTACCTGAACTGCTCAAACGCAACTACGATAAACAGATGGTTACCGGCGTAATTCAAGCAGGATCGTCATTAGGGATTTTAGTACCACCCTCTGTTGTGCTTGTGCTCTACGCCATGATTGCCCGCCAACCTGTCGGGCAGCTTTGGCTGGCTGGTGTATTGCCGGGGCTACTGATGGCCGGGCTTTTTGTGGTTTACATTGTCATTCGCTGCAAATTCCAACCAAGTTTAGGGCCTGTTCTAGCGAAAGCTGAGCGCGAAAGCGTGAGTATGCGCGAAAAATTGCGCTTACTCCAAGCAGGCTTACTCCCTATCTTTATCTTTGCTTCCATGATGATTCCGTTTTTACGAGGCTGGACAAGTTTAGTAGAAAGTTCAGCCATTGGTGCTATGGCAGCGTTTTTAGCAGCTATTGTCAAAGGTCGTATGACCATGGCCGTTTTTGAAGTCTCAGTTCGGCAGACCCTAGCTATTACTTGCATGTTTATGTGGATTATTCTAGCAGCGCTTGGGTTTGGAGCAGTGTTTGACGGCTTGGGTGCAGTCAACGCCATCAAAACCCTGTTTACGAGCGAAATGGGCTTAAGTCCATGGATGATTTTAATTTTAATGCAACTTTCTTTTTTGGTGATGGGTACGTTTTTAGATGACACCGCCATGCTGGTGATTGTTGCCCCGCTGTACATTCCTTTGGTTGCTGAGCTTGGCTTTAATCTCATTTGGTACGGCGTGCTGTACACAGTAACGACACAAATTGCCTACATGACGCCACCCTTTGGCTACAACCTCTTCTTAATGCGGGCGATGGCTCCACCCGAAATTAGTTTGACAGACATCTACAGATCGATTGTGCCTTTTGTGCTCATTATGATTGTGGCGTTGGCACTACTTATGGTCTTTCCGCAAGTATCGCTGTGGCTACCTACACGTGTTTACGGCCGCTAGCAGTTTGGTTGTGGTTATCACGATAACGCTCACTCTAGGCGTGTTGTCAAGGCTAGATTTGACCTTTGCAGCGACAGACATGACCGTTACCACCTTTGGCGTATCTGTAAAGCCAACTCAACGCTGCTTAATGTAAAACCCACATAAAAATACTCTACCCACCTACCAGCAGCCAAGTTGTTTAGTGTTGTGGTTAGCACGCTAGATAACTTATAACCTCCCACGACTAACCATAAGGAGCGTACACAGATGAGTAACGACAGACGTAAATTTTTGAAGAAGGCAGGTAAAACCGTCGCGGCTGCCGCGGGTGCATCTGTCCTGGGTTTTCCAGCCGTTCACGCCCAAGGCAGCACGATTCGCTGGCGTATGCAAACCTACGCTGGTGCCGCGCTTGCTGAACACGTGATTAAACCTGCCGTTGACTCATTTAACAAAATTGCTGGCGACGAAATGCAAATTGAGCTGTTTTTCGCTGACCAACTTGTGCCCACAGGTGAGCTTTTTCGGGCTTTGCAACGCGGCACCATAGATGCTGTTCAGTCCGACGACGACTCGATGGCCTCCCCTACAGAAGTCACTGTTTTTGGGGGCTATTTTCCGTTTGCTTGCCGCTATTCACTTGATGTTCCTGTGCTATTTAACCAATATGGACTGGCAGAAATCTGGGATGAAGAATACTCGAAAGTAGGTGTCAAACACCTTTCAGCAGGAGCTTGGGACCCTTGCCATTTTGCTACCAAAGACCCTATTCGTAGCCTTGCCGACCTCGAGGGTAAGCGGGTGTTTACCTTTCCAACGGCAGGCCGGTTTTTAGAGCAGTTTG
>JBCCBI010000667.1:0-1836 GCA_039034155.1 Deinococcota bacterium
GAAAGAATTTTTAGATCCAAAAGACTTAGATAAAACCATTGAGGGCTTGCCAGCACCCAGAAGAATATTAGTACTTTCTACAAAATAGCTTATGAAATCAATCGTATAGATCTATCCAGTAGATTTTTATTGATTTTACTCGCTTGGCTTGTCTATGCTTGAGCCTAGGATTTATTTGTAATATATAATGCCAAGCAGCGGTTACGGCACAAAAAATAAGCATAATTCGGCACTTACTGCTGATAGAGTTAATTTGAGTAGAACTTTTTTTACTCCTTTCCAAGAAGCTCATAATCGTCACGGACCCCAATTACCAAGAAGTAAGAAACCAAAGCATATCCCAGCAACTTACACAACCTTCCTAGCCCATGAGGTTGTGTGCGTAAGTCCTAAGATTTTAAGTTGATGATTCAAATGCGGTTGATAGATGTTTTGACTGCGATACGGTAAGGCTTAATGGCATAGGCTCGAGGCAATATATACAAGCCTTCAATGTCTAAAGGATTCTGATTCAATATCACCAGGAGAATTATGACACCTCCATCAGAAAAACGCCCTTTAACTGCTGAAGATTTATTCAAGTTCCAGATGATTGACGACCCCCAAGTCTCACCCGACGGTACACAGGTGGCGTTTGTCAAAACATGGCTGGACGAAACCCAAAATAGCTACCGCGCCAACATTTTTGTGATGGACTTGGCAAGTAAAGCAACGCGCCAACTCACGTATGGGGAGCAGCAGGACACACGCCCACGTTGGTCGCCAGATGGTCAGGTAATTGTTTACTTTGCCAGTGTTGATGGTTCTAGTCAAGATGCTACTCAAGATGTCGCGCCAAACGTCGCACCAGCTTCTGATTTCCTCGACAAACTCCCGCAGCTTCATATCATTCCAAGCTCGGGTGGTACGGCGGCAGTTCTTACCGATCTCACTGGCGGCGTGCAAGGTCATACATGGTCACCAGATGGTAAGAAAATTGCCTTTACAACTTTAATATCTTCTGAGGATGAGCCTCTTAACACGGATAGTCAAGACCTCTTTGCTGCATATAACCGAGACGTTTTGGTAACAACTCGAGTACGCTGGAAGTCGGATGCTATAGGACTCGTCGGAGATTACTTTCGGCATATTGCTGTTGTAGATGTTGATACGCAAGAGCTAACAGCATCATCTCCTCGGCTATTAACTCGAGGTGAAACAGACTTTAATAGCCCCAAATGGTCACCGGATGGGTCGCAATTAGCCGTTGTAGGTAATTTGGAAGCTAGCGCGGAATGGCAGCGCAAAGCGTTTATTTACTTGTTGGATGTTAGTAGTGATACGCCTGAGCCTAAAGAATTAGTTGGGCTCGAGGAAATGCGCAGTAACGACCTCGCCTTTTCACCGGACGGTACACAGCTCGCAGTTTGCGGTCATGATGACCCCATCAAAGGACATTACGGCCTACAAAAGTTGTGGCTTATAGGTGTAGCAGACGGCAGTAAAACCTGTGTCAGTGAGCACATCGACATGAGTTTTGGCGACTTTTCGCGCAATCAAGACATGCGCCGTTACGGTGGCGACGATGGCCCGCGTTGGGCAGCGGATGGGCGTAGCTTGCTTCTGCTTACCAACGTTTCTGGTAGCGTTAATCTTGCCTCGTTTTCATTAAATAGCAAGACCCTTACGCCACTTACCGAGGGTGACCACGCAGTGTTTGCATTTTCGGCAGATGCCAGTCACAAGACCGTCGTCACGCTCATCACTGACAACGTCAACCCGTGTGATTTGTTCCAAGTTACTGCTGCTGATGCTAGTGGCTATAAGCTTACCCACCTCACCAGCATCAACCAAGAC
>JBCCBI010000668.1:0-1832 GCA_039034155.1 Deinococcota bacterium
CAATTGTTCTGCAAGCGGCTTCACGCGTTTAGCCAGAGCATCTCCTTGATACGAAAATGCCAGCTCTGCCCCATGTTCTGCGAGCTGCTTGGCAATGCCCCATGCCAGAGATTTATCATTGGACGACTTTCTAGCTGATGGTTGCATGCTTGCCCACACGCTCGAGGGTGAACCTATTCCAACAGAACACGGCGGCCCCATACGCTCAATCATTCCCCATTTGTATGCTTGGAAAAGTGCCAAGTGGCTTTCAGACATTGAATTTATGGACAGCAACACTCCTGGCTTTTGGGAGAAAAACGGCTATCACATGCGCGGCGACCCGTTTGCTGAAGAGCGTTATAGCTAACTGTTATAGAGGCTATCAAACTTAGAACTATGGAGCTCAAAGTTCAGGTCATCTATCAAGCTGATTGCGAGCATGCCCTACGCTCAAACGACCAAGTAGAAAATGCACTCGAGTATCTCAAATCGCGTCTTGCGGGGCAAAAAATTTACTTGCGCAGCCTCAGCAAACAAGGCACAACAACGCGTGTGCATGTCAACGGCATCAGTCCGTTTCGGATCGTTCAGCAAGCTTGTACCTGTGGGCAGCAGCAAACCTGCGATGGCTTTTCATATGATGGTGAATTTTTTGCCTACTTAACCGAATCCATTATCAAAGATGCAGTACTTGGCATTGCCATAGGACAACCACAACAAAACCACAACCGACAAACGTTGTCGTGCTGTGGCTCTGGTTGTGCTGATTGTCCTTACTAAGGGATTACAACAAAGCAAGTTTCTAAGCTTGCGCGTTAAGCTGACGAACACGCTGGATAAGGCGTGACTTTTTGCGTGCAGCGGTGTTTTTGTGCAAGGTTGAGCGCAGTGTTGCTTTGTCAATTAAACTAATTGCCGTTTGTTGATGCTTAAGTGCCTCATCCAGATTGCCACTTTCAGCAGCAGCAAGGGCTTTTTTAGTATAGGTACGAATGGTGCTCTTACGAGCACGATTTAAAGTTCTTGACTTATCTGATTGGCGTTTGTACTTCATTGCCGATGGGTTTCTTGCCACAATTCTCCTCCAAAACAACCGCAAAATAATAGCACGGCACTGCTACAAACGCAATGCCGTGCTGAACTTTGTCTCAACTCAAATAAAACAGTGAATATCGATGACTAGCTGCTCAGCTCACCAATAATCGCAAACATAGGTAAGAACATACCTGCCACAATAAAACCCACGATGGTTCCCAGAAACACGATGAGGAGTGGCTCTAGTGCAGCCGTTAAGCCTTCAATAGCTTCATCAACTTCGCGTTCAAAGAATGAAGCTACTTTCTCGAGCATGTCATCGACAGCACCCGTTTCCTCACCAATACTAATCATTGAGGTTACAAGGGGCGGAAACACATGGGGGTGCTCTTTGAGGGTTGTGCTAATTTGCTCCCCACGCTGGACACCTTCAATAGTTTCATCCAGCACATCCTCAATAATGATGTTACCAGCCGTACCCTTGGTGATCTCCAACGATTCAATAATGTTCACACCACTTTTAAGCAGTAGCCCAAAGGTGTTCGCAAAACTAGCGATAGATGACTTTTGCACCAAGTTACCCACTACAGGCGCACTCAGCAAAATTTTATCAATAACGTGCCTACCTTGGTCAGTCTTGTAAGCAGTAAAAATACCAAACCCAACACCACCAAAAATGACAGGTAACACATACCAAAAGTTTTGAAGAAAATTACTAATACCCATCAAAACTTGTGTGATGAAAGGTAGCTCACCGCCAAGGTCATTAAGGATACCACCGAACTGAGGAACGATAGACGTGAGCAAGAAATAGG
>JBCCBI010000669.1:0-1824 GCA_039034155.1 Deinococcota bacterium
GACCGCTTTAGCCTGCAGAATTTAGGTGATGCAGACATATTTGACCGTTACCGCACGGTTGATTTTTTTGTGGCTACGCTGCAGTCATATCTGCCGCGTGAGTTGCATGAACATTTGCTGCGTCTCGAGCTTGCTGAGGTGCTTAGCTACATTCTGTCAACACATCTTGAGTTTTTAGCTAACCTAGTTCCTTACTACCAAGATGAGGAAATCATAGCCATTCACGCTGGATTAGACATTACCTTGCCATTGGACGAACAACCAGATGATGTGAGGCTTAGAAAACGCCCTTGGGAGCTTGGGTTAGAGCACTACCCCGGCCCTAAATGGCTTGCCGTGGGGCACACGCCAACGCAACAGCTCGAGCCAACGGCTTTTGGCAAGCCACTTATTCAGGGGCGCGTGTTGTATATGGATACGGCACCTGTAAGTTCTGGACGACTGTGTGCGCTTCACTTACCTAGCTTACAAATCATTTGTAGCGATTAGCACCAATATGCTGTGACCTTTACCGACTTGTTAGTCCATCCAATTTTAGACTTTCTGACAGCATGTTTATCAAAAACTCATATAGTGTGTGAAATTCGTTACACTTGAGCTAAAGGTTGACCGGAGGTGGTGTTTGTGAAGTTGTCCGTGGTAATTCCATGCCTCAATGCTGCAGAAACGCTTGCTCAACAACTTACTGCGCTACAGCAAAATGATTGGCCAGATTGGGAAGTGATTATTGCCGATAATGGTTCCACAGACGGTACTCAAGGTATAGCTTTGGGCTTTGCGGATACGCTTAATCTTCGGGTTACTGATGCATCTCAACATGCAGGTGCTGGCTATGCGCGAAATGTGGGTGCTACTCAAACCACTGGTGATGCCTTGCTTTTTATTGATGCTGATGATGAAGTTGATCCAAACTGGCTCGAACACATGGGACATGCCCTTATGCAACACGAATTTGTAGCAGCGCAACTCGAGTACCATAAACTTAATAAAGACTGGGTCTACCACAGCCGCGGCCGGCCCCAAGAAAAAGAGTTAGCGCGCCATCGTCACGGTGAGAGTTTACCTTATGCATTTAGTGCGTCTTTAGGCATTAAGCGAGACCTTCACGACGCTATCAACGGGTTTGATACACGGTTTGAGATTGGTGAGGATATGGATTATTGCTGGCGTGCTCAAGCGCAGGGTGTATCCTTAGAGTTTGTACATGATGCAGTTATTCATTACCGCTTTAGAGACACATTCGCTGGCATCTACCGCCAAGCTAGGCAGTATGCGCAAAGCAATGTACACCTCTACAAGCATTACCACAAGCTTCATCGTGGAGGGGAAGTGCCTGTAGTGCCTCCTAAGCCAACGCTTAGCCTCAAACAAATAGCTTACCTACTCCTTCGTTATCCACGTATTCAAGATAATAAAGAGCGCGGTTCGTGGATGTGGAATCTGGGTTGGCAGATGGGTATCTTACAGGGTGCTTGGCGTTATCGAGTTATGCCGTTTTAGTAGCAGCAGGGCAACTATAAATTCGCTAATCCTAGTAAGTGAAAGTATCAGAAGTCCTTAATCTCATCATTGCTCTATTCTTCCAACGTGTAGCATCATAGTCCCTAACAATGCGGTGTGAAGAGGAGAAGTTTCTAAGATAAAGATCTTGCTCATTCTGTTATGGGTAAACTTGTTAGGATTTAAATATAGCGGGGTTTTATCGCTTTGTCAAATTTTACCACTTTTATCAGGGTTGCAGCATCAAGCACCGCACCTAGCTTTCTCTCTTTCTCTTACTTGTCGAGAATGTGTTCTTTCTTACCTTAAATTTTTTTGTCAGCC
>JBCCBI010000670.1:0-1812 GCA_039034155.1 Deinococcota bacterium
CCGGATGCCGTCGTTGCCACCTCAGTATCATCACCTGAATCATCTGGAGGCTATCTTTCCAGTTGATCCTGAAGGTGGTGGGACGTGGGTTGGTGCAAATACGGCTGGTATCGCCGTAAGCCTACTCAACAACTATCCTGAGTACCATCCGCCGGTGGGTATTAAATGCTCGAGAGGCCAACTTGTCACACAACTTTTGAGTAGTGAGAACCTCGAGCAGGCCGTGCGCACCCTCGCTGAGCAAGATTTACGCGCTTACGGCAGTTGTACCTTAGTTGGTGTTCAGCTTGGTACACAACCTCAGCCCCAAGCTTACGCGCTTACTTGGGACGGACAGCAAACTAGGCTCGAGGTTGTCAGCACCCCACAGTTATGGGCGAGTTCAGGCACCTATCACGCTAAAGCCAATCAGCACCGACAAGGTTTGTTTGAAACATGGTGTCAGCAGCATCCTGTGGCAACCTTTGAAAACCTCAGTAGGTTTCACGTAACACGAAACGATGATGAGTCTGAGCTAGGCGTACTCATGTACGGTCCCGCTGCCCGCACGGTGTCACTCACGGCGGTTCATGTAGCTGAGGTTATCACTGTTCATCACGTAGATGTTCCCGCAGACGTTGCGCGGGGCGTTCAGTCTGTAGCGACACTAGCATCCCCAAAGTTAATGACATTAGAGGTGGCTGAGACGGGCTTGTCCGCTACTTAACTGCCACCTATTTGAGTGCTAACTGTGCCAAGTTGAGGAGTGTCTCAAGTGGCGCTTTGGGAATCATCTGCCAGCTTTTAGGGTGATTTGCTAGGGCTTGATCGGTGCGGTTAAATAGCTCATCAAAAAGCTGCTCAGGTATGTTGAGTGCGGGTGTGAACCGCAAGGTGCTGCTCGAGTTAAGCGTATAACACGCATGAATCCCTGCCTTGTGGAAACTTTGTAAGGCTAATCCGCTGCCTAACTGAGCAGCTAACTCTGTGTGCTGGCCGAGTAATCTAGGTGGTACAAGTGGGGTCAGTTGCAGTGCAAACAACATGCCTGCCGCGCGCACATCAGCCAGAACATCCGGATAGCGTTGTTGAAGTGTCTGCAATTTTTGAAGTCCACGTTGACCAAATGCTCGAGCCCGCCCAGCAAGGTTCTGCTCAACAAGTAGCTCGAGCGACTTTAGTCCCACTGCCATTGCTAGTGCGCCGCCGCCAAAGGTATTGGAGTGTCGTTTACTAGCGAGCCCACCCAGTGCTTTTTGCACAATGCGTTTACGCGCAATCGTTGCACCAACTGGTACTAACCCGCCACCCAAAGGTTTGGCAAGGGTAACAATGTCTGGCTCGAGGCCGGCAGCTAAACTTGCAAAGTAGTGCCCGCTGCGGCCCAAGCCAGTCTGAATTTCATCTGCAATCACCGTGATGCCGTGTTTACGCGCCAGCTCACCAAGTTCTTGCAAATAGCCTACAGGCGGCTGAATCACACCGCCTTCACCTTGAATCGGCTCAATGATGATGGCATTAATATCACGCGGTTTATATTGCTGCAACACATTTTTGAATGCAAAAATATCCCCATAAGGCAGGGTGACAACATCATCTAGCAAAGGTCTAAATGGCGCTTGATATTCTTCGTTTGGCGTTAAACTTAGTGCGCCAAAGGTTTTACCATGATATGCCCGCGTAAAGTTAATAATCACACGCGCATTGGGGCGGCTTGCCCTAGCAAACTTGAGCGCAGCCTCAACGGCCTCAGTCCCACTATTGGAAAAAAAGACTTGACTGTCCGCATGAGACGGTGCTTCGCGGGCTAGCAAGGCAACGAGGTTTGTCTCG
>JBCCBI010000671.1:0-1780 GCA_039034155.1 Deinococcota bacterium
AACACAACCTACTGCGCTATTATCAACACGTATAACAAAAAAGATAACGTTTTCTGAGATAAGTTGCTCGATGCTAAATCCATGACGACTTTCCGGTGGGTAGAGCGGGTTGAGGTAAGCCTCGAGCTCAGCAATTAACATGCGTGCGTCAAGGCTATCAGGGCGTTCTTGTTGAATGGTGATCATAAGAGTAACTCCTAAAGCTGAAGTGTTCTCAGGTACTGATACTTTGCTACAATCCTTCATCAATGACCTACGTGAAGCCCCAAAGACCCACTAAGCATTGACCTTCACCGACAAACATGTTAGCGTTAACAAAGACGCAAAAAACTAACTCAAAAGGAGCATACGATGAAACAGATTCGTTATGTCGTGCTTGCTGTGCTGGGACTTGTAGTCTTGGCGAGTACAGCCCAAGCCCAATTTGTCGGTATTTCTATGCCAACGCAGTCCTCAGCTCGCTGGATTTCTGATGGTGCCAGTATGGTCGAGTCTTTTGAAGCCAAAGGCTACCGTACTGACTTACAATACGCTGAGGACGACATCCCCAACCAGCTTGCCCAGATTGAAAACATGATTGTGAAGGGCGTAGACGCCCTAGTCATTGCTGCTATTGACGGCACAACCTTATCGGATGCGCTTGCACTGGCTGCTGACCAAGGCATTGTCGTGCTTGCTTACGACCGTCTTATTCGGGATTCTGAGAATGTAGATTACTACGCGACGTTTGACAACTTTCGGGTGGGTGTCTTACAAGCTGAGTACATTGAGCAAGCGCTTGACTTAGAAGGTGGCGCAGGACCCTTCAACATTGAACTTTTTGGGGGTTCACCTGACGACAACAACGCATACTTTTTCTACGACGGTGCCATGAGCGTATTGCAGCCCTATATTGATGGCGGTCAACTTGTCGTGCAAAGTAATCAGATGGGTATGGATACTGTCTCTACCTTGCGGTGGGACGGGGCAACTGCCCAAGCGCGGATGGATAACTTGTTGAGTGCGTTCTACACCGACCAGCAAGTGGATGCCGTGTTATCGCCCTATGACGGCCTCAGCATTGGCATTATTTCATCGCTTAAAGGCGTTGGCTACGGTAGTGACGATCTAGCGATGCCAGTCATTACCGGACAAGATGCCGAAGTGCAATCTGTGAAGTCAATTCTAGCAGGTGAGCAAACTTCAACGATTTTTAAAGATACCCGTGAACTTGCCCAAGTAGCTGCTGACATGGTGGACGCCATGATTAGCGGCGGCGACGTACCTGTGAATGATACAGAAACGTACGAAAATGGCGTTAAAGTTGTGACGTCGTTTTTGCTATCGCCGGTAAGTGTTGATGTAGAGAACTGGGAAGACGTGCTCCTAGGTAGCGGCTACTACACGGAAGATCAAATCCGTTAGTCGTTCGTAAGATATGTAGCTTGAACGTGGTCGATGCTGCTTAGGCGGTGCGACCACGTTTTTATTGCCATAAGCGTTGATTGCCAAAAGTGCGCGTTCACAGAATAGAAATAGAGTTGCGTGAGATACCATCATGACTGATCAAGTAGCACAAACATCACACCTACAACAAACACCTCAACCAGCAGGAGCTTCTGCCACAGACCAGTGGCGTGCGTCCAATGTGGAAGCGAGGTCGGCTGATAAGGTCATCCTCGAGATTCGTGATATCACTAAAACGTTTCCAGGTGTTAAAGCTCTAGATAACGTTAATGTCAAGGTTCAGGAAGGTGAGATTCATGCGCTGGTGGGTGAAAATGGCGCAGGCAAATCCACC
>JBCCBI010000672.1:0-1742 GCA_039034155.1 Deinococcota bacterium
CGCACTAAAGACAAACTGCGCCCCTAGCTCCTTTAGGCGAGGATAAAAAGGACTCACCCGCAGCCCGCGCGAGTGGGTTTGCTGATCCTGACACGTCCTGGTGGGCGGATCATCAACATCAGTTCGATTGCGGCACTCACCGGTGGGAGCCGTCCGGGCGCGCTAGCCTACGCAGCTGCCAAAGCGGGCGTGCACGGGCTTACCTTTGCCCTCGCCCGCGAGCTGAGTCCCGAGGGAATTACCGTGAACGCACTTGCGCCAGGACTTATTGAAGACACAGGCTTTTTTGGAGGAAAGCTGCCAGAGGAGCGGCTCGAGCAAGTTATCAGCCAAACGCCACTTGGACGTACCGGCAAGCCAGACGACATTGCCAGTATGGTGCAGTTTCTGGCCTCAGAAGACGCCTCGTTTATGACTGGCGAGGTCGTTAGTGTTAATGGTGGCTGGCTTTTTGGACGCTAGAGCGTTGTAAACACACAAACTTAATCTTCAGATGGGGTGGGCGCAACCTCAACGGTAGGCGTAGGCGTGACGTGCCCTATAACTTTTTGCCGCACAATGCCGCGCACAATCTTGAGCAGCACGAAGACGATGGCAATGCCCGCTAATAAACGCATCCAAACTTGTTCTGAACGGAATAAACTTTCCCCAAACCAGACGCTTACCAGTAGCCACGGCAAGCGGGCGATCATGGCAGCTGACCACAAGCGCCACAGAGGTAAGTCGGTAAGCCCCGAAATCATCACGGCGAGGTCGATGTTGAGTACAAAAAAGATAACGCCCCACACAGGAACCGAGCGGATGCCCAAAAAGTCTTCCCACTCGTGCCAGTTCTTTTTGCCAATCATGCGGATGACCAGCGGATAGCCCAAACGCCGCGCGAGGGTGAGCGCTAGTGCTGCGCCTAAGCCCAAACCAACAACGCCAAAGACAATCGCTGGGACAATACCCAAAAAACTGCCGCCTAGCGCGCTTACAAGTGGGGTAGGAATAAACGGCAAGAGGGCGGTAGCCAAAAAAAAGCAAATATACAAAATAGGTGCAAAAGGGCCAGATTGCTCGAGGAGGAGGGCGAGGTCGTCAAACATAACGTTGAAAGATTATTGTACCTTGCTTAGCTGAGAGTAGGTGACAAGCGTAGCTAGCGCGTACGTCAGCAAATCTTCATATAGCAGGATTTGGTTAAATAGCAGGATTTAGTCAAACATCATGAAACCTGTTTGAGGTAACGGTACATCTGCTCCTGTGTGAGGCTGCCGGCTGCAGCAACCAGCCCAAAATCCAGTTTGGAAAGGTCGTCAATGTGTTTCCAAGCAACTGCTTGAATGACTTGGGTATCATCTGAAAATTCTGGGTCGCGGCCAGGTTGAGGTGTGCCCTGGTAGCTTGTGACAAGAAACGTGTGGTGAATGCTGCCATCCAAGTAGGTGATAGTGCTAACGGGTTGTAGCTCGAGCGCGTCCAACTCACATTCCTCTTTCAGTTCACGAATAGCAGCTTGCCGAGGTGTTTCACCTTCATCTATGCCACCACCGGGTAAACACCAGTAATTACGACCGTTGTGAGCTTGATTAACCATCAAAATCGTCAAACTATCAATAATAGGACTTACGCACGAGGTAAGGAAATGAAACGATAGGGAATGGATTACAGCAACCACCGTTTGGCATACTGCGAGTTTTTGCTGAGTAGTCAGCTGAACTATACGCAGACATATTTTGCTGAGCATCATGAAGGGTTTA
>JBCCBI010000673.1:0-1654 GCA_039034155.1 Deinococcota bacterium
ACGGCGTCCATTACGGCAGTTGCGGTGATTATCAGTGTATTTCCAATTATTGCTAACACCACAACGGGCTTACTTTCTACAGACCCCAACTTAGTACAGCTTTTTAAGCTTTACCGTGGCTCGAGGTGGGCTGTGCTCACTAAACTGCGTTTGCCTTACGCCCTCCCTTACTTTTTTGCAGGCTTTCGGGTGGCAGCGGGGCTAGCTGTCATTGGGGCCATTGTCGGCGAGTACGTCGCTGGCATGGGCGGCAGCCGGGGCGGACTTGGCTTTGTGATTGTGGAGTCTGCTAACCGCCTCAGAATGGCCCAAGTCTTTGCAGCTACCCTTGCATCTGCCCTTTTAGGTGTGAGCTTCTTAGTTGCCATTAACGCACTGAGTTATGCAGCACTTCACCGCTGGCACGCCTCAGCAAGCAAGCATGAAAGTTAACTCATTTAGGTTGATGTTGATCAATCTCTTAAACATCAACCTTTCGTAACCTGTAATCCCACATAGACAGCAGGCATTTGAGACAATATCTGTGTATAAAGATTCGCTGTACTTGTAACTTTACTTGGTGTCATTTTATTTTGATACATATCGAATCATTTAGCCGCAACACG
Source organism: Deinococcota bacterium (assembly GCA_039034155.1). Classification (GTDB taxonomy): domain Bacteria; phylum Deinococcota; class Deinococci; order Deinococcales; family Trueperaceae; genus JBCCBI01. The sequence continues at coordinate 606 of JBCCBI010000673.1, forward strand.
TAGCTTGATAATGGTGTTTACTCAAGAGGTTGTTGAGATAGCTTGAGAAACATCACCAACACCATTCGCAAAATCGCTATCAGTATTGTAACTTAGTCAACTAGTACCATCAGTTACCGGCAATATCGCGCAGGTTAAGCGCGTGTGCACACGGAGGTTATGCATGAACCACAAGTTTCGTCATTTAGTCGGTGGAATTGCCACCATCTTTGTCATTAGTTTGTTGAGCAGCGCGTTCGCCCAAGACATGACATCTATTCGCTTTGTCACCAATTGGTTTGCAGAACCTGAACACGGCGGCTTTTATGCAGCTGTGCAAGATGGCATCTATGAAGAATATGGTCTAGATGTTGAAATTATTCAGGGTGGCCCTAACGTTGCTGGCATGACACTGCTAGCCACCGACCGCGTTGAATTTGCCATGACAGATGCTGCTGGTACCTTTTTTGCGCGCAATGAAGGCATTCCTGCGGTTGCGTTTTATGGCACTTTTCAAAACATGCCCCAAGGGTTCATGTTCCATGATGGTCAGCCTATCGAAGATTTTACGGACTTAGAAGGTCGTACCATTGCTATATCACCAGGTGCGCCCTACTGGGAATTTATTAAGCAAAAATACGACCTCGAGGGCAAAGTGCAAGTGATTAACTACAACGGGCAGATTGCTGAGTGGTTGCTTGACCAAGAGCGCATCACCCAGATTTACGTAACCTCAGAACCGTTTGGCGCTTCACGTGAAGGGGCCACACCCCAATATCTAGCCATTGCTGATTCTGGCTTTAATCCTTATGCCAACATTGTGGTTGCTAAAGAATCATTCATCGCTGATAATCCTGAGGTCATTAGCAACTTTATTGCCGCATCTCAAGAAGGCTGGGCTAACTTTTTAGCAGATCCAACGGCATACACCGAAACCATTGCTGAATACAATGACTCCATGACGGCCGAGTTCATGGCATGGTCTAACGAGCAGCAGATTCCTTTTGTCACCAGTGACATAACTGACGAAAACGGACTTGGTTACATGCTCACTGAGCGCTGGCAGGAAA
>JBCCBI010000674.1:0-1646 GCA_039034155.1 Deinococcota bacterium
GATAAGACTTTCTTGGTCTCTGACGTCGTGAGTTTAGCAATCATAGGCCGAATTTTGCCACCACTGACATAAATACCGCTTTGCCCCTTGAAGGCTCCAGCAAAAGCACCGTCGTAGAGCTTTTTGCCCCCGACAGTCGGCGCAGGAAAAAACAAATTTCGTAAGGGCACAAGCCACACCGGCATCCCGCTACCGCTAGTCATATTGGTTTTGTTCGGACCTGGGTCAACATTGACAATTCTGATACTCGCCCAGTTTTCTTCCCTAGCCAAATCAGTCATCAAAAGTGTGAGTGCCAACTTGCTCATCATATAAGAGCCTAACAGCTTGACAAATTTTGTTGGCTTCACAAATTCATCTACATCAAGCGCTTTGCGTTGATGTTGCCCACCTGTCACTGTGTTGACAATGAAGGGCGATTCTGAGGACTCGAGCAACGGTTTCAAGTGCTTCGCCAAAGCGTAGGGCGTTAGCGTATTGACTTCATAGTGCATTTCATTACCTTGCGGTGAGGTGTAGAGCTTGTCCAAGAGCACACCTGCATTGTTGAATAAGCCGTCTATGTGGGTCCAACTTGCTTTGATGTCTTCGGCAACCTTCTTAACCGCTTCTTGATTACTAAGGTCTGCATAAAAGAAATCAAGCTGATCTTCGGTACCAAGTGCGTTGATTGCATCCTGTGTTCTTGATTCGTTCCTAAGGATTAAGCCTACGTGCTGCCCGTCTTGTAGCAGGTGTTTGGTCAGCTCGAGCCCGATGCCTGAGTGCCCACCTGTAAGTACTATGTTCATCAGATAAACCTTCCATAAGCCACAAACGCCGCCACTGCCAGCAGCACAACATTGGTGATGATCGACTGCGCCCCGTCATTTCGTTGCACATGCAGGATAATTGCCCCAACCATCGTCAAGACCAAGCCCACCGCCGCCAAGGGCGTCAGCCACGGCAAGATGCCTGTAGCAAGCGGTAAAATTAAACCAATCGCTGCCAAAACTTCCAAAATGCCAACAATCTTGAGGTTGCCCTCAGACAGGCTATCCACCCACACCATGCGCTCACCAGCGCGTTCTTTAAGAGCTTCTTTTGAACTCGTCGCTTTCATGAACCCTGATACACCAAACAGCAGGGCGAGTAAAGCTTGTAAAATCCACAGTAAAATGTTCATTACTTTCCTCCTAAGTATGTCTTGCAAAATTGGATTAAATCTGTCTGGCGTGAACTATTGTGCGTTTTAGCCCTTAGCGATATTGAAACCTAGGTTAGCTAGGTGGAGACCAAACCTCGTCAAGAACGTAGGCTGTGTCACACGCACTAAGGCGGCTTCATATCCTAAAATTGAGCTTAGCCAAAGCACACGCAAATGTTTTTTATCATCAATATCTCTTTATTTTTTACCTACCGTTCCAAAATAAGGTCAAAAAAATTAGGCGAGGACAGACAGTGTAATCTTGGCAGTATCCTCCACGCACCAACATCTCAATGAGGTCCGCAAAATGTGTACAAAGATTTGCTTGACCGTCAGCCCTTCTAGAAATGGGGACTGTTAATTGCATTGACGGTAATTCTCGAGGCTTTTAAGAAAAAGCTAACCCTTATCCCCAAAGACATCTATCTCCCAAGACATCTATTACCCAAGATATCGTAGA
>JBCCBI010000675.1:0-1592 GCA_039034155.1 Deinococcota bacterium
GTCAAATTTTTTCGTCCCGACGGTAGGGTTTGGTACTGCAGCAAAGGACACGAACGGTTTAATGTTCCTAACTACGCGTTGTTAGGCGAAAAAGGTCAAGCCAAACAAGCCCTTGATCTGTTTACCCATCTGTTCAACTACGTGCGCGAGTACAACGCCGTGCTAGACGTAGGACATACTGCCCAACTTGGTGACATGGCCCTTGCGTTTGATGCTGTGACTGAATATCAGGAATTTTTAGACAGCCCCAAAACGCTTGTCGTCAGCATGCTTTCTTCATAAGTGTAGTTACTGAGCATGTGTTTGCTCAAACACCTAAATAGCCGCCGTCCATAATAATCCCCGTTGCATTGATGTAATCCGCCTCATCGGATGCTAAAAATGCCGCCAGCGCCGCCACTTCTTCAGGTTGTGCGCCGCGTTTGGCAGGAATGGATTCTTTAACCCGTTCAATCGTTTCCGGCGGGATGCCGTCGTGAGCAGGCGTGTGAATAAAGCCAGGGGCAATGGCCACCGCCCGAATTTTGGGTGCGTGGTCAACACCAAGCGAGCGGGTGAGCGACAAAATACCGCCCTTGGCAACTTGATAGGCACTGAATCCGGGCTCGCCAAAGTAACTCTGCACCGAAGCTGTGTTGATGATGACGCCGCCGCTGCGCCCTAACATGTGGGTGACGGCCAATTTCGACCCATACCAATAGGCGCGTACGCTCACCCGCATGGTGCTATCAAATTCCTCGAGGGTTTGCTCGGTGATGGGTTTGAAGACGCTGGTAAAGGCGTTGTTGTGCCACACGTGTAGGTCGCCGTATTCGCTTAGGGCGCGGGCGAGGAGGGACTCGAGCGCAGCAGTCTCCCCAACATCTGTAAGCTGAAAAACAGCCTCGCCACCCTCCGCACGAATCTCGCTTACTGCCGCCTCACCCGCGTCTTGGTTAATATCTGCCAGCACCACCTTGGCACCTTCGCTAGCATAACGAGCTGCACACGCTTTGCCGATGCCACTAGCTGCCCCGGTTATCACAATCACTTTGCCGTCTAAGCGCATGGTGAAGTCTCCTTTACTGAGGTTGAGTTTTTGTGGGTGTTCGACATGTCTATGAGCTGATATCTTGATGTTAATGTCCTCGAGACCTAGACCAACAATATCTCGTCAGAGAAGTTGTGCTGATGGTCATTCTTTTGCTATCAACAGCCGGTTTAGAGCTGAGAAAGTCAATATCAACACGACAAATATCAAGGACGTTGCACGCCTGTTGTCTTCAAATTAATGGCGTAAAGTGATGACACTGCTGTAATGAATAATGTTTGGCGCTCGGAACCACCAAAACAGATGTTCGTAACCATCTCTGGCACTAATAGTTTGCCAAGGTGTTCGCCGTCAGCATCGTAGACGTAGATACTGTCTGGCCCAGCAACATATAAACGTCCGTCGGTATCCATCCGCAGACCGTCCGGCACACCGCTGGGTAAGGTGGCAAACACGCGAGAATTGATTGCTGTATCATCTGCTTGCATGTCGAGCGCGTACACTTGGTGATAACGCTCGGATGAGTCGCTCACAAATAGCGTCTTCTCGTCCAATGAAAAAC
>JBCCBI010000676.1:0-1571 GCA_039034155.1 Deinococcota bacterium
ACAGTCATACTAGAGTTGCGTTTTGTGCCAAAGACGCCCTCAAACAACACGCTAGTGTCTGCATTGATGAACGAGATTTACGGGTTGTGCTCGAAGTCATTCCGCGCTGAGTGTTTGTTATCGAATTTGTAGATGGCAAGTAAGATTAGTTTCTGCTGACATTGTCTGCGGCGGTAGAGGGTCATAAATAAGGCTCGAGTCTCAAATAGTCATCCACTCAAACTATCCTGAGGGCTGGCGACATTTGATAGAGGCATCTCGAGGTCGCTTCTGCTGACATCAACCTCGTATTCTCGACTAATGACTTGCTCACAAAATATCTGTTGATAAGGTATCAACTCAAGTGTAAGCAAACTACGTGTCCTACGCTGGTTGTAAGTCCCGGGTAACTTTAGTATGCTAGGGGCTGTTTAGGAGGCATGGTTGTGGAAAACCTAGGCGATTTTCGCCGCATGTTTAAAGAGATGCCTTATGGCAGCTGGCTCATGTTAATTGGACTGACGCTTGTCGTTTTAGGCTGTTTAGCGTATTTGTTTTCAAGAACGGCGCACCTTGTTGCCTTAGCGCCTGTTGTTACCGGCGGTTTGCTTGCTCTATGTGGTGCAGCGTTAGATAGTGACTACCCCTCGAGCGGTGTCCAACAAGGACTCCTAGCTACAGTTATCACCGGCTTTTTCTTATCGTTTGCTGGTTTAGCTGAACTTATGCAAGCGCTATCTGGTAAGTTTATCGTTTATCCAACTGCAATGGTGGTAAATACTCTGACGGCACTTCTTTGCTTAGTAGGCATCTTGTACGCGCTCTACGGTTTTGTGCGTGGGCTCGAGAAACGCGGCGAAGAAATTTACGGAGACGCACTCCATCACCACTAATCTGCTTTTATAGAGGTTTACATCTAAACTGGTCATATCAAGTTTATGTTGACGCTTCGTCTGAATTTGAGACGGGGCGTTTTTATCATCATTAATATTTCGTCGAGATATATTCATATTGAGATATGTTCACGTGACGACATTAGCTTTGTACGTCGAGCGCATCTCGCAGACCGTCACCCAACAAACTCCAGCCAAGCACCGTACTCACAATAGCCAGTCCTGGAACAAGTGCTGGATAAGGGCTGAGTGCCAGTAAGCTTTGCGCTTCGCGCAACATGTTGCCCCAACTAGGCGTGCGCGGTGGCGTTCCCAATCCCAAAAAACTTAACGCAGCTTCAGCTAGAACAGCCACAGCTAAACTGAGGCTAGCTTGGACGATGATGGGTGAAAACGTGCTCGGCAAAATGTGTCGCACTAAAAGTTGATGGTTTTTTGCGCCCAAGGCGCGTCCAGCTTCCACGAAATCTCGTGTCTTGATAGACAACACCGACGCCCGCATGAGCCGTGCAAACACAGGTACTGTTGCTAGCCCAATGGCAAGCATAGCGGTAAGGGTATTAGGGCGGTAAATGGCCGCAAGTACCGCGCCGGGGGTGAGTGACTACTGCTGGGAAGTGAATTGAGGGGTTTTCATGACGCATCTGTGGGTTCGGGCAGAACAACGGGAAAATGAAGAACGGGTGGCGATCACGCTTG
>JBCCBI010000677.1:0-1541 GCA_039034155.1 Deinococcota bacterium
CCTCCATAGAGAAAGCCGCTGCTGAATGTTTTAGCGAACTAGCTAAAGGTACCACTCTCAACAAGGTCATCAGTGAAACCAATTTAGTAGCACAAACCAAAGAAGGTCTTCATAACTTTCACCTTGAACAGCTCTTCAATAATACATTCTCATTAGCCAAAGACCTACAAAACTTTAATCTACATCTAATTGTCAATCAAAGTGCAAGCCCATTTTGGACATCTGACAATCCTGTTGTGACATATGCTATGCCAGCAGATCAGAGTGATAATCCTTTATTTGAGTTCTTTCGTGATGCCTTAGTACAAGAGTCCTTTACAAAACAGGCGAGTGTAAGAAACACTGACCGAAGATTAAACAGTGATTTCCAGATTTTCTACCCTATAAGTCCATATTTAATGATTGAAATAAGTGGAATTGATCAATTTAAAAAGCTGAAAAGGATTAACTTTTCCATAGACAAGGAAGATTTTGTGATTTTCTGCAACTATCTTCAGTTCGCCTTTACATCACTAAAGTTGTATTCTCACACTGCCGAATTCAAAGGTCTAGGGTCTATGTATCAATATAGACTAGAACTTGCTGCAAGAGCAGTTAAAGGAATTCAAAATCTAGAAGCGCACGTTGAAAAGCTTAAGGAGGATTCAGCTAGGTCACACTAAATCAGTTCTCAAGATTGTACAACCCATCAAGATGACGAACCCTTGCGCCCAATTACCGGTGGCGCCGTGTTGACTTTCTTTTTGGCATCAGCTGCTTCTTGTGGACTTACCATTTTCCCGTGACGGATGGCGTAGGCAATCACCTCAGGTAAACCCCACGAGTCAATGTCGAAGGCAACCGCATCGTAGTCGTAAGGGGCTTTGTGCAAGCTAGCATGAACATCCGTCTTAGAGATATTGAGCACAGCATAGTCTGCGCCGGGGCTACCATTTAGTGACAAACCCACCGACCCAGGATTTACAATATAGCCATTAGCAAGTTTGATGATACCAGGTACGTGTGTTTTACCACACGCGATGATCCTGCAACGCGCTTCGTCCAGCTCACGCATGAGGTCGCTATCGCTACGGCTTAAATCTAATGGCATAGCGTTACTCTCTAAGGTGCCATGAAAAAAACGCAAGCGCCCGTAAGGTGTGTGCATGCGCTGTTGTATAGAGAGTTTTTTGAGGAATGCAAGACTTTCGGGTTTAGTCATGCGGCGCGTCCACTCGATGGTCGTGTCGGCAATGCTCGAGCTTTCGCCGGCAGCAAACCCGTAAATAAGTTGCTCGTCAGCGCTACCCAAGGTACAGGGGATGTTCCGTTTGCGGATGACGTTAATCACCGCGTCTGGATAAGGGCCGTAGCCCACTAAGTCCCCTAAGCAAATAATGGCATCTACCCCGCGTTGCTCCAAGGCAGTTAGCACGGCATCTAAGGCCAAAATATTTGCTTGTATGTCGCTGATAATGCCTAGGATCACCCGGCGTTGTCACCGACTTTGGTGCTAATGACAGCAGCGTGCTGATGTCCGCACCGAGCCACGCACCAATGCC